>DAIRCS010000142.1:0-9949 GCA_036796555.1 Rhodoblastus sp.
GCTTGGTCGCGACCGCGATGGTGCCGAGCAGCCCGCCGAGCGCGAGCGAGCCGGTGTCGCCCATGAAGATTTGCGCCGGCGGCGCGTTGAACCAGAGGAAGCCGAGCCCCGCGCCGATCAGCCCCGCGCAGATGACGGTGAGTTCGCCGGCGCCGGGCACGAAATTGATGCCGAGATAATTGGAGAAGATCGCGTTGCCGGCGAGATAGGCGATCAGCGCGAAGGCGCCGGCGGCGATCATCGACGGCACGATGGCGAGACCGTCGAGGCCGTCGGTCATGTTCACCGAATTGCCGGCCGCCACGATCACGAAGGGCCCGAGCAGCAGGAAGGCCCAGCCGAGATTGAAGGCGAATCCCTTGCCGAAGGGAATGGCGAGCATGGTGGTGTTGGCCGCGCCGACGCGCATCATCGCGATGCAGGCGATGAGCGCGATCAGCGCCTCGAACGACAGGCGCATGCGGCCGGAAAAACCCTTGTGCGACTGGCGCGTCACCTTCAGGTAATCGTCGTAGAAGCCGATGAGGCCGAAGCCGGTCATGACGAGCAAAACGATCCAGACGTAGGGATTCTTCAGGTTCGCCCAGAGCAGCGTGGCGACGATGAGTCCGGACAGGATCATCAATCCGCCCATCGTGGGCGTGCCCTTCTTGGTCAGCAGGTGCGATTGCGGCCCATCCTCGCGGATCGGCTGGCCCTTGCCCTGCTTGATGCGCAGCGCGGCGATGATCGACGGGCCGAAGAAGAAGACGAAGAACAGCGCCGTCGCCGCCGCGCCGCCGGCGCGGAAGGTGATGTATTTGAACAGGTTCAGCGGACTGAAAATGTGGTTGAAGTCCGCAAGCCAGGTCAGCATTGCAATATCCTCAGGCGGGCGCGTTTTCGGGCGGCGCGAAGGCTTTTCGCATCGCCGCGACCAGCGGCCCCATGCGGCTCGCGTTGGAGCCCTTGACCATGACGACGTCGCCGGCGCTGAGCGCGTCCAGCACGATGGGTTCGAGCGCGGCGGAATTGGCCGCATGGGCGCCGCGCCGTTCGGCGGGAATAGCGTCGTGCAGCGCGCGCATCAATGGGCCCGCGGTAAACACCAGATCGATCTGGTTTCGCTCGATATCCTCGGCGACCGCCGCATGCAGCGCCGCCGCCTCGGGGCCGAGTTCGAGCATGTCGCCGAGCACTGCGATTCGCCGTCCGCCCCGCGCCGCGCCCAGAAGGTCGAGCGCCGCGCGCATCGAAACCGGATTGGCGTTGTAGCTCTCGTCGATGACCGAGATCGGGCCGTCCGGCGTCGTCAGCTCTAGGCGCCGTCCGCGGCCGTCCGCCGGCCGGAACCGCTGCAGCGCTTCGGCCGCCGCCGCAAGATCGAGCCCCGCCGCGCGCGCCGCCATCAGCACGGCGAGCGAATTCATCGCGATATGCCTGCCCGGCGCGCCGATCACATAGTCGAGGTCGTGTCCGAGCACGCGCGCCTTCACGCGGCTCACGCGCAGTCCGAGCGCGCAGGAGCGCAGCGTCGCGTCGGCCTCCTCGCTCTCGCCAAACGACAGGACGAAGCGCACGCCGGCGTTCGTCGCCGCCTCGCGCAGCCGCTCGAACTGGCCGTCGTCGCGATTGAGAATGGCGACCCCGCCCCGCTGCACGCCCGAAAATATTTCCGCCTTCGCATCGGCGATCGCGTCGACCGAGGCGAAATGCTCGAGATGCACCGGCGCGATGCGCGTGATGATGGCGATATGCGGCTGGACCATGCCGACCAGCGGCGTGATTTCGCCGGCGTGATTCATGCCGATCTCGAACACGCCGTAGCGCGCGCTCGCCGGCATGCGCGCCAGCGTGAGCGGCACGCCCCAGTGGTTGTTGTAGGAGGCGGCCGAGGCATGCGTCTCGCCGGCGCTTTCGAGCGCGACGCGCAGCAGTTCCTTCGTCGTCGTCTTGCCGACGGAGCCGGTGACGGCGACGATCCGCGCCTTCGAGCGCGCGCGCGCGGCGCGGCCGAGGCCCTCGAGCGCGGCGAGCGTGTCCTTCGCGACATAGAGCGGTCCGGCGCCGGCGAGCGCGTCCGCATGCGCCTCGTCGATCACGGCCGCCGCGGCGCCGGCCTCGAAAGCCTTGCGCACATGGTCGTGGCCGTCGGAATTATCGCCTTTCAGCGCGACGAAGAGATCGCCGTCCTGCAAGGTGCGGGTGTCGATGGAGACGCCCGTCACGTCGCGCGCAGGCAGCGCGCCGCTGACGCGCGCGCCGAGCGGCGCGACCAGCGCGAGCGGGGTCCAGAGAACGTCGTCGATCATCGCGCCTCGCCTTCGAGCGCCGCACGCACGGCCTCGTGATCGGAGAATGGAAACGTCTTCGAGCCCACGATCTGGCCGGTTTCATGACCCTTGCCGGCAACGAGCAGCACGTCGCCCGGCCCGAGCAGCCCGACGCCCGCCGCGATCGCCGCCGCGCGGTCGCCGATCTCGCGCACGTCGGCGCCCTTGTGCGCCCTGGCGCCTTCGAGGATCGCGGCGCGGATCGCGGCAGGCTCCTCGCTGCGCGGATTGTCGTCGGTCACGATGCTGATGTCGGCAAGGCGCGCGGAAATCTCGCCCATGATCGGCCTCTTGCCGCGATCACGGTCGCCGCCGCAACCGAACACGACGATCAGTTTTCCGCGCGCAAACGGACGCAGCGCGGAAATCGCCGTTTCGAGCGCCCCGGGCTTGTGGGCGTAATCGACGAAGGCCGCGCCGCCGTTGCGGTCGCCGATCCTTTCGATGCGGCCCGGCGCGCCGACCAGCTTTTCCAGCGCGGCGAAAACATTGCGCGGCGTCTCGCCGGTCGCAATCGCCAGCCCTGCGGCGACCAGCGCGTTCGACGTCTGGAATTCGCCGGCCAGCGGCAGCAGCGCGCGATAGATCTTGCCCTCGCATTCCAGCGCAAGCCGCGTCGCAAAACCTTCCGGCGCGCGCTCCAGCAGCCGGATCGCATGGCCCTTGCGGCCGACCGTGCGCACGTCGAGGCCACGCTTCTCACAGGCCTTGACCACACGCGGCGCGACATCGGTATCGGCGTCGATCACCGCGGGCTGGCCCGGCTGCAGCAGCGCCTCGAACAGGCGCAGCTTGGCGGCGAGATAATCGTCGAGCGTCGCGTGATAATCGAGATGGTCGCGCGACAGATTGGTGAAGGCCGCCGCCGACAGGCGCACGCCGTCGAGCCGGCGCTGGTCGAGCCCGTGCGAGGAGGCTTCCATCGCCAGATGCGTCACGCCGTCCTGCGCGAGCCTGTCCAGCGTCGCGTGCAACGTGATCGAATCCGGCGTCGTCAGCGAGCCGTAGACGTCGCCCGACGGCGCGACAATTCCGATCGTGCCCATGGAGGCCGCCTGCCGTCCGCAATAAAGCCAGATCTGACGCAGAAAGGCGGCGATGGAGGTCTTGCCGCTCGTACCGGTGACGGCGGCGATGGTCCGGGGCTGCAGCGGATAGAAGCGGGCGGCGGCGCGCGACAGCGCCAGCCGCACGTCGGGCGTGACGATCACCGGAACCGGCAGCGCCTTTCCAGGCGCGCGCGCGGCGACGACGGCGACGGCCCCGCGCGAAATCGCGTCGGACGCGAAGGTCAGCCCATCGGCCTGGACGCCCGGCACGGCGAAGAACAGGCTGCCCGGAGTAGCCTTGCGGCTGTCGAGCGCGAGCGCTGCGATCTCCAGCGCCGCATGCCGGCCTTCGGCTGCTTCCGGTATGAGCGCGTCGAGGCGCATCAATCCTCTTCCTGCCCCTTGGTGGCCGGCGTGTTGGCCTTGCTGTAGCCGAGCCTGGCGAGCAGCGGGAACGGCAGTTCCGGCGGCTTGAACCGCGGCTCGAGGCCGAGCAGCGGACCGACGCGCTCGATGATCGCGCCCGTCACCATGCCCGAGTTCCACGCCGCCGTGGTGAAGCCGTGCGTTTCCGGCGCGGCCTGCGGATCGTCCATCACGGTGGCGAACAGATATCTGGGATGGTCGGACGGCGCGATCGCCATGAAGGTGGTGAACACCTTGTTCTTGGAATAGCGGCCGTTGATGACCTTTTCCGCCGTACCCGTCTTGCCGCCGATGAAATAGCCCGCGATGTTCGCCTTGCGCGCGCTGCCGACCTCGGCGTTGAGACGCATGATATAACGCAGCGCCTCGCTTGTCTCGGGCTTCACCACGCGCGGCGCGTCCCTCTTCGCGTCTTCCTCGCTGCGGCGCAGGAAGGTCGGCTTGATCATGTAGCCGCCGTTGACCAGCGCCGACACGGCCATCATCGCCTGCAGCGGCGCGACCGCGAGGCCGTGGCCGAAGGCGATCGTCATCGTGTTCAGCTCGCCCCAGGTCTTGGGCACGATCGGCGCCGCCGATTCCGGCAATTCGGTCGTCATGCGATCGAGCTGGCCCATCTTGCGCAGGAAAGCCTTGTGGCCCTCGACGCCGACCATCAGCGCGAGCCGCGCCGTGCCGATGTTCGAGGAATAGGTGAAGACTTCCGGCACGCTCAGGCCGCGGTTCTGGCCGTGATAGTCGTGGATCGCAAACTTGCCGTAGCGCAGCGCGCCGCGCGCGTCGATCTGCGAATTGAGATTGACCTTGCCGGAATCGAGCGCCATCGCGATCGTCAGCGCCTTGAACGTCGAGCCCATCTCGAACACGCCGACGTTCATGCGGTTGATATGGTCGGGCTTCAGCGCGTCGGCGGGATTGTTGGGATCATAGTCGGGCAGCGAGGCGAGCGCGATCACCTCGCCCGTGTTGACGTCCATGATGGCGCTGGCGGCCGCTTTGGCCTTGAAATGCTCCAGCCCCTTGGCGAGTTCGTCGCGCAGCGCGAAGGTCGCCTTGGCGTCGATCGACAGCTTGATCGGCTTCAGGTTTTCCGCCGAAAGATCGAAACCCGCGCCGTGCAGATCGGCGAGCCCCTGCCCGTCGATATATTTCTCCATGCCGGCGATGCCCTGATTGTCGACATTGGTGAAGCCGAGCACATGCGCGGCCACGGGGCCGTTCGGATAGACGCGCTTGTTCTCCGGCCAGAAGCCGACGCCCGGCAGGCCGAGGCGATAGACCTCCTGCTGCTGCTTCGGCGTGACCTCGCGCTTGACCCAGACGAAGCCCTTGCGGGAGCCGAGCTTCTCGCGCAATTCGCGCGCGTCGAGATCGGGCAGGACGGCGGTCAGCAGCTCGGTCGCCTCGTCCTTGTCGATGATGCGGCGCGGCTCGGCGAAGATCGACATCACGCGCACGTCGGTCGCCAGCGTATCGCCGTTGCGGTCGAGCAAGTCGGGCCGGGCGGCGGCGGAAGCGGCGGCGGCGGCGGCGCGCATGCTCTGCGGATCGGGCTTGAATCCAAGCCAGACGAGCTTGCCGGCGATCACGCAATAGACGAGGCCGAAACAGATCGCGACGACGCGGATGCGGCGGTCGCTTTTTTCCAGCTTGGTCGACAGCAGCCCCTTGGCGAGCGCGCGCAGCCGCTCGGCGCGCGACAATACGGGCGCCTGGGGCGCGGGGATGGATTCGAACGCATCGGGTCCGGCATCGCGGGCGGAGCGAAGCAATTCATCCATCGGCGCCTCGCCGGAAGGGATTGCGTGGTCGCTTGCGCTCGTCGCGATGACGGGAACGTCGCCGGCCGCGTCCAGGGGCGTCTTCTGCTGCTCGCTCATGTCAGCGTTTCCTCGCCGCAGGGGAGGCCGCTGGCGTCGCCGGCGCCGGCGGGCGCGTCGCGCTCGGCGTGTTCGTGGGTTCGGCGAGGCCGAGCGCCTCGAGCTTCTTGCCGATCTCGTCGCCACGCTGGGCGCGCTCCGGCAATTGCGCGAATGTCGCCATCTGGTTGGGATGGGTCATGTCGAGATCGGTCAGATATTTGTCGGCGAGCGGCGCGATGCGGTCGGCGCGCGTCAGGTGTTCCCATTCGGCGCGCTGCATGTTCAGCCCGTCGCGTTCCTGCTGGATCTGGCGCGTGAGCTTGGCGATCTGATCGGCGCGATAGATCGTCTGATATTTGATCGAATAGGCGTAGACCGCCGAACCGATCAGGGCCGCCGCCGCGACGATGTTGAGAAAGCGGATCATCTGCGCCTCCCCTGATGTCCCTTGCCGGTCTCGCGCTCCGGCAGGGCCGCGAGCGCGGCCAGCCGCGCGTCGATCCCGAGCGCGGGCGCATCCGTGCGCAGCGCCACGCGCAGCTTCGCCGAGCGCGCGCGCGGATTGGCGGACGTTTCTTCGCGCGACGGCGTCACGGCCTGCCGCGTCTGGAGCGTGAAGGTCGAGGGCGGCGGAACGGGCTCGCCCGGCAGCAGGCGCGAGCGCGTCGCGCCGCGGCCCGAGCGTTGCGCGAAGAATTGCTTCACGATGCGGTCTTCCAGCGAATGAAAGGAAACGACGGCGAGCGCGCCGCCCCCGGCCAGGATTTCTTCCGCGCCGGCCAGCGCGCGCACGAGTTCGCCGAGCTCGTCGTTCACCGCGATGCGCAGCGCCTGGAAGGTGCGGGTCGCGGGATGAATGTCGCCGGGCTTGCCTGGAATGGCGCGCTGCACGATGTCGGCCAGCGCGGCCGTCGTCGTGATCGGCGCATCCTTTCGCGCCGTGACGATGAAGCGCGCGATGCGGCGCGAGGCGTGGTCCTCGCCGTAATGATAGATGATGTCGGCGAGACGCTCCTCGCACTCCTCGTTCACGATGTCGGCGGCGCTGCGGCCCGCGCTTTCCATGCGCATGTCGAGCGGTCCGTCGAAGCGGAAGGAAAAGCCGCGCGCGGCCTGGTCGAACTGCATCGACGACACGCCGATGTCGAGCGCGACGCCGTCGACCTTCTGCACGCCGAGCGCGCGAAGCTCCCGCGCGAGGTCGCCGAAGCGCGCCTGCACCAGCGTCAGGCGCCCGCCCGACGCCGCGACCAGGTCCGCGCCGTCGCGGATCGCGGAGGGATCGCGGTCGAACGCGATCACGCGCGCGCCCGGCGTCGCGAGAATGGCGCGCGAATAACCGCCGGCGCCGAACGTGCCGTCGACATAGAGCCCGCCGTCGCGCGGACGAAGTCCTTCGAGAACGTCCTGGAGAAGCACGGGAACGTGGCGGACCGGTCCGCCTGCGGGGGGCGTCGCCTCCCCGCGGCCCGTCATCATTCCCGTGCTCCAGGCCCGGGCGGCGTGTGGCCCGCCGCCCCTCTGGCTCCGGTCAGTTTCCGTAAGTCGCGCGCCCGGTTTCTGGCCTCTTCCTGCTGCGCGCGAAAACGTCCCGGCTCCCAGATCTGAAACTTGTGCCCCATGCCGACGAAGCTGACCTCCCCGGCGATGAAGGCCTGCGCCTTGCACTGCTCGCTCAACTGCACGCGGCCCTCCGGATCCACCTTGAGACGCTCGCTCATGCCCATCAGGGCGCGAGAGAGAATGTCCCGCTCCTCCGTATAGGGAGGATAGGTCTCCAGCATGGCGTCCAGTTCCGCCACCAGCGCATTCCCGCCGCAATCCACGGCCGGCGCATCCAGCGAGGGATGGACGAACAGTCCCTCGAACCCGTCCTTCGCCAGCACGCCCCGGAAGGGCGCCGGAACCGAAACGCGGCCTTTCGCGTCGATCCGGCTGGTGAAATGGCCGAGAAAGAGTTCCCGCTCCGTCACGCTTACGCTCACCCGAACCGTTCGAGGTCGAATTTTCGCGCGAACGCCGATCCGTCTCCGCCGTCGGGCGGACGGTGTCGGAACTCTGCTGCGCTGAACTCGACGGGATGATTTGGGATAGCATGGGATATTATGGGCGTCAACGCGAATGTGAGTCGAAACGGGATTCCGGCTCCTGACGGCGCATTAGGCTTCGTTAGTGTTAAGAGTCCGTTGACTCGCCGCGCCGGACGGGCGGATTTGCGGTCATTCCGGAGCGGCGCGACGGTCGGCGCGCTGGCGGGCAAGGCGGCGGCCGGAACCGCCGCAAGGACTTAAGTCCTGTCACATGTGGGGGCGTTCAAAAAATGAACAAGACTTTAATCCTGTCAGCTTTGGCCCTGCTCCTGCCCCTCGCCCCGCCGGCCCACGCGCAAAAACCCGAGCCGCAGGCGACGATCGACGGCGTGGCCCGCTCGGCGAGCCTGATGCGGCAGATCGCCGAGGCCTGTCCGCCGCTGATGGACGTCAACACGGATCTCGCCGAGCGCTACGTTCAGGCTTTTGAGGAGACCGGCGAGCAGGCTTTCGGCAAGGAGGCCTTCCAGAAGAAGCTCGCCGCCGAATACGAGCGCCGCGCGGCGGAAGTGAAAGCGAAAACGCCGGAGAGCTGGTGCCTCGACCAGCGCGCCCGCCTCAAGGACATGGGCGGCGGCGACCTGTTCAGGAAGTAGCGGGCTTTTCGGCGGAGGCGCGCATCCGCGCCGCCAGCCGGCGCGCCATCGCCTGTCCGTAGCGGTGCGTCGGCGCCTCCACCAGCCGGTGCAGCGCGAAAGCCAGCGCGATCGTGAACCCGATCGTGAGCGCCGTCGCCACATTCACCTCGACGCCGCGGCTCGCCAGCAGCCGTAGCAGCACGTAGCCGGCGAGTTGGTGAACGACGTAGAGCGAATAGGAGATATCGGCGAGAAAATCGAGGACAGGCGCGCTGCGGAAATGGCGGCGCAGCGCGGCGGCCGCGAAGAAGCTGCCGACGGCGACCAGATAGCTCGGCAGCGGGATGACGCTCCACATCAGGGGCTTCCAGTCGCCGCCGAGGAAGCCCGACGCCCAGGTCGCCGCGAACAGGCCGAGAAAGGCCGCGATCCAGACGGCCGCCTCGCGGCCGCCGAGCTTGCCGCGCCGGTGGAGGTTGTAGGCCACGCCCACGAACATCAGGATGAGCATCGGCAGATAGACCGCCACGAACTGGAAGCGGCTCGCCAGCCGCTCGTAGCCGGCCGGCGGATGCGCGGCCATCGCGAAACAGGGAATCCAGACCGCGAAGATGACGAAGGGAACGAGCGCGAGCCGCCTGCGCCCCAGCGCGATGTCGCGCGCGAGGAAGGCGCAGAGGACGTAGAAGTAGAGCTCGATCTCCAGCGTCCAGACGACGCCGTCGACGGGGCGCGATTCCAGAATCGGCCGCAGCGGCGCCAGCATGTGCTTGAGCAATTCCCTGGCGGCGAAGGGAACGCTCACGCCGAAGATCGCCGCGCCGGCGAGCGCAGCCGCGGCCGAGATCAGGACGCCGGCCCAGAAGGTCGGATAGATGCGGAAGAAGCGCCCGACCAGAAAGGCCTTCACGTCGTAGGCGACGAGCGAATAGGGAATGACGAAGCCGCTGATGACGAAGAACAGGCCGACGCCGAACGAGCCGAAATTGAGCGGGATCGCCGCGAAAAACCGGGCGATGGCCGGCGGCTCGGCCGCAACGGCCGGCAGTCCGGTGAAATAGGTGACGGTGGCCTGGTCGTACCAGTATCCGAGCGCGAGATGCGAAATGACGACCGCGAACGCCGCGAGCCCGCGCAGCAGATTGGCGAACTCAAATTTTTCCGTGTTCATCGTTCGCCGGCTTCGGGAGGGTTTTCGTCGCGCTCGGGACCATCTGCCAGCGAATGGCCGGCGGCGGCAACGATAAAATCGCCGCAGCGCGGGCGTTGAAGGCGCCAGTCGGCCTGTAAGCCGGGTTCTGTAGGGCGGACCGCGCGAACGCGGACCGCGTGATGGCCATTCCTCTGGGACGGCCGTTTCCGGCCGCCTCTAGCAACCAACCCGGGCGACGGCCCGGAGACGGGCCCGGCCGCACGTCGCCGCGCGACCCTGTCGCCCCTATTCGGTCTTGCTCCCGGCGGGGCTTGCCATGCCGCGGACGTCGCCGCCCGCGCGGTGCGCTCTTACCGCACCCTTTCACCCTTGCCCGCGCCCGAAGGCTTGGGCGGTTTGCTTTCTGTGGCGCTTTCCCTGGGGTCGCCCCCGCCGGACGTTATCCGGCGCCGTATCTCCGTGGAGCCCGGACTTTCCTC
>DAIRCS010000143.1:0-9898 GCA_036796555.1 Rhodoblastus sp.
TGCTCGCAGATCGACCTCGACATGGAAGTCGGCCGCGCCGCCAAGGACGCGCCGATCCGTCACGAGGAGCCGAGCCAGACCCTGCTGCCGGCGGAAACCACCACCGCCCGCGAGCCGCGCACGACGGAAGACGTTTTCGGCGCGCCGAAGCCTCCGGCTCCGCGCGAGGAAGAAGACGAGATCGACGTCGAGAGCGTCTTCGGCAAGCTCAAGGGCCTGAAGACCAAGGAATAAGGGCGGACGCCGATCCGGGTCGCGCCTATCGGCCGATCCGGAGGCCGCCCACCGCGCGGCCAAGGCCGCCCCCAAGTCCACCCCCGAGGCCGCCCACGGTCCCGTTGACGCCGCCGATCACCCCGCCGACGGACCCGTTGATTCCGCCGACCACGCCGCCGGCGACGCCATTCGCCGCGCCGACGGCCTGTCCCACATTTCCCGCCACGCCGCCCACCGCGCCGCCAGCCGTTCCGACGGCCTGCTGCGCCGCGCCGCCGACCGCCCCGGCCGCCTGACGCACCGCGCCGGGCAAGGCCGCTGGCACGGCGCTGGCGAGCGTCGGCAGCGGCAGCAGGGCGTCGGCGCGAATCTGCGGCAGCGACGACGTCGGCACGACGCGCGCGCTGGCGCGGCCCGACAGGATCGAGAAGCCCGCCTTGCATTCCACGCAATCGGCGAAGCCCGGCCGGCCGCGATTGGGGCAGAGCACGACCTCGCCGTCGGTCACCGAGACGCGGACCTGATCGACCTCGATCTTCACGTCGAAATCCGTGCCGCGCACGCCGATCGTCGCGGCGGGAGTCTGGATGCGATAGGCCTCGTGATCGCCCTTGCCGGTCGAGAAGCGCAGCAGGCCTTTCGAGGCGCGGATCACGAAGGAGGATGGCGTCGTCTCGCCGTCGAACACGAACTTGTCGAGGCGCACGCTGGAATTGGGCCCGACCGACAGGCGCGTGTCGTCGACGAAGCGAAAGGCCGCCCGGCCCTTCCCGTCGGTCGAAATGACGTTGTTCGCGGCCACGGGATCGCCCCGCTCGATCGCGCGCCGGGCGCCCTGCCCGTCGACCAGCGTATTGCGCGCGACATCCGTCGCCTCGCCGATCGCCGTTTCCGCGCGCGCGCCGGAAAGGGCCGTCGTCGCCAAGGCGGCGTAGATCATGATCGCCAGAATTGCTCTCGGCTTCATTCTGCATCCCGGGGAAATCGGCGAAGACGCGGCCGACACGCGCACGAATCGCGCCAATAGGACGGACAAAATGGGCCGAAGATGGGCGCTGGACACGGGAATGAAGAGTTGATATCAACATAACATGACCGATGCGCTTGTCGACCTGCCGACTGTCGTCGAAGTCCGCGATTCCTGTCTCTGCCTCGCCACGCAGCGCGCGGCGCGGCGGCTGGCGCGACGTTTCGACCGGGCGTTCAAGCCCGTCGGCCTCACCAACCAGCAGTTTTCCCTGCTCATGCCGCTGAGCGCGCCGCAGCCGCAATCGATGAGCGCGCTCGCCGACCTCATGGGCATGGACCGCACGACGCTGACCGCCGCGCTGAAGGCGCTGGAGCGGCGCGGCCTCGTCGAGGTCGGGCGGGACGCCGACGATCGCCGCGCGCGCAGACTCGCCCTGACCGGGGCTGGCCGCGCCGCCCTCGCCGCCGCGCTGCCGATCTGGCGCGCCGAGCATGCGCGCATCGAGGACGAAATCACCCCCGCCGGCGCCGGCGCCTTGCGCACGGCGCTGCGCCCCGTCGTCTGATTGTCTCAAGGAGGAGCCGAAATGCCCGTGCAAACCCAGGCCGCCAAGGCCAAGCCCGTTCCCGACGGAATCCACACCGTCACGCCGCATCTCGTCTGCGCCGGCGCGGCGAACGCGATCGAATTCTACAAAAAGGCGTTCGGCGCGACCGAGATCATGCGCGTGCCCGGCCCCGACGGGCGGCTGATCCACGCGAGCGTGATGATCGGCGATTCCATGGTCATGCTGGTCGACGAGATGAAGGAATGGGGCGCGCTCGGTCCTCTCGCGCGAGGCGGGGGGTCGGTGACGATCCATCTCACCGTGCCAGACGTCGACGCCTCCTTCGCGCGCGCCGTCGCGGCGGGCGCCGTCGCCCGCATGCCGGTCGCCGACATGTTCTGGGGCGACCGCTACGGCATGGTCGTCGATCCCTTCGGTCACGCCTGGTCGATCGCCACGCACGTTCGCGACATGACCGGCGACGAGATCGCCGCCGCCGCGGCGGAGGCGATGAAGAACGCGCCGAGCTGCCCCGAGCAGACGCAGCGCGCCGGCTGATCACGACACTTCGATCTCGACCTTGTCGGGATAAAAGGCGAGATGTCCGGCGATGGCGGCGACCGCGTCGCCGGGCGCTTCGTAGGTCCAGACCGCGTTCTCGGCGCGGCGCTCGCCGTCGACGAGCGAGAAATAACTGGCGTCGCCCTTGTAGGGACAATGCGTCGTGCGCGCGCTGCGCTTGAAGAAAAACAGATCCGCGTCGGCGCGCGGAATGTAGCGCACGACCGGATAGGACGCTTCCTTCAGATCAAGCGCGCGCGTCGTGTCGGCGACGACCTTGCCGTTGAAGAGAACGCGGACGCGCTTCTGCGACGGAGCGATCGTGATCGGGTGGCTGGCGTCGGGGGTCTTGAGGGCGACGGGCATGGCGGTCTCCGCGGGCGCGCCGACAGAGATAGGGCGCACGTCCGTCGGGAGAACGGCGGCGGCAGTACTATCGTACACTGCCCGCCTGCGCCGGTTTCGCCTAGCTTTGGTCGCGCCGACGGCTCACGGCCGCTTGCATCGGCGGCCGCGTTTCGCCTCGGCGGGAGGTGTCCCGTGTTCGAGAAGGCGTTGCTGGTCGATTCCCGCGGGCGGCCAATCCAGCAGCATCACCGCACGCACTCGACCGATTGGGACGAGGTTCGGCATTTTTGCCGGTCGGTCTACATGCCCTACCGCGTTCAGCCGCTGGGACGGTTTTCGCGACCGAACGCGACGATGTATTCCGCCAGGATCGGCCGCATCACGGTGACGCGCTTCTGCTACGGCGTGCCGATCCATCTCGATCAGTTCGACGCCGCGGCCGGCAATATCCTCGTTCTGACGACGATCCGCGGCGGCCTGCGCCACATGGTCGAACGCGACGCGACAGCGACGACGCTATGCGGAGAATCTTTCGTGGCCGATTGCAGCCGCACGGAATACTGGCTCGACGGCGATGAAGATCATCTTCAGATCAACCTCACGATTCCGCATGGGATCATGGAGGACGCCGCGCACAGGTTTTTCGGCTTCGTTCCGGATGATCGCCTCTGGCGCGCGCGCATCAAGTTCGGCGGCGAAGGCTCGGCGTGGCTTGCGCTCCTGGAATATGCGATCCGGTCGATCGCCGAGGCGCCGGACCAGATGCAGGACGACCGGATCGGCGCTCATGTCGAGGAGGCGATATGCTTCCAGCTTCTGCGCAACTGGGCGCACGGCGCGGGCGTCGATCTGACCGGCGGCGCCCGCATGGCGGCGCCGGGCTATGTTCGCGCGGCCGAGGATTATATGGAGCGCCATGCTCTCGCCGCGCCGACCATGGGCGAGGTGGCCGCGGCGGCCGGCGTCAGCGTGCGCGCCCTGACCGGCGCCTTCCGGCGTTTCCGGAACACCACGCCGGGCGCCTTCCTGCGCGAGCGGCGATTGCAGGGCGCGCGAGATGCGCTTGCGGCCGCCTCTCCGGGCGAGACGGTCTCGGCTGTCGCCAGCCGTTGGGGCTACGTGAATTTCGGCATATTCGCCCGCAGCTACAGGGAGCGGTTCGGCGAATTGCCGTCCCGGACCCTGGGCCGCGCCCGGCGCGGCTGACGCGAATTCCTGCCGAATCGAGACAAAGGGCGCCGTCTTGAAGCGGCGACGCGAACGCGTTCGCGCAAGTCTGCGGCGCCCGGCGAATACGTGCGAAGCAGGCGCGGCGCCCGGCGAAGGGAGAGACCAATGGGCGCAGATCTGAAATCCGCCGCCGACGCAATTCTGCAAGGCGTCGTTTCCTCGCAACCCCGCGTTCCCGGCGTCGTCGCCATGGCGACCGACCGGCGCGCGAACATCTACGCGGGCGCCGCGGGCAAACGGCGGCTCGATCGGCCGGACGACATGACGACCGACAGCGTCTTTGCGATTTTCTCGACGACCAAGGCGATCACCGGCACGGCCGCCTTGCAATTGGTGGAAGAAGGCAAGCTCGATCTCGACGCGCCCGCGAAGAATTACGCGCCGGACATAGGCCGCTTGCAGGTGATCGACGGCTTCGACGCGTCGGGCGCGCCGAAATTGCGCGCGCCGAAGCGCGACATAACAACCCGGATGCTGCTGCTGCATACGGCCGGCCTCGGATACGACTTCTTCAACGAGGTCTATCTGCGTCTCGCCGCCGAGCGCGGACAACCGAGCGTGATCACCTGCTCGCATGCGTCTCTCATGACGCCGCTTCTGCGCGATCCCGGCGAGAAATGGGAATACGGGACCAATATCGACTGGGCGGGACAGGTGGTCGAGGGCATAACCGGCCAGCGCCTCGGCGATGTCTTCGCCACGCGCATCTTCGCGCCGCTCGGCATGACCGACACCGCCTTCGCGATGAATCCGTCGATGCGGGCGCGGCTGGCGGCCATTCACGCGCGTAACGCCGACGGTTCGCTGACGCCCACCGACATCGAACTGCCGCCCGATCCGGAAGTGCATATGGGTGGCCACGGCCTCTACGGCACGGTCGGCGACTACATGCGCTTCATCCGCATGTGGCTCAACGACGGCGCCGGCGAGCACGGCCGCGTGCTGAAGCCGGAAACAGTCGCGATGGCGGAGAAGAACGGCCTCGGCAAATTGAAGATCACGCCCTTCAAGAGCGCCATCCCGTCGCTGTCCAACGATGCGGAATTCTTCCCCGGCATGCCGAAATCCTGGGCCCTGACCTTCATGGTCAACGAGGAGCAAGCGCCGACGGGCCGCCCGGCGGGCGCGCTCGGCTGGGCGGGCCTCGCCAATTCATTCTACTGGATCGACAGGAAGAACGGCGTCGGCGGTTACTGGGCGACGCAGATATTACCCTTCGCCGATCCCGTCTCCTTCGGGGGATACATGGCGTTCGAGACCGCCGTCTACGACAGTCTGAAGGCCGCGAAAGCCGCCTGAGCCCTTCAGACGGCCGCGCGAAAATCGCGCGGCCGTCGATTTCGGCGCCACGCCCTCACACCCCGTGGATCTTCAGCGCGCTCGCGATCTCCTCGAGGATCGCGGGATCGTCGATCGTCGCCGGCATGGTCCATTGGTCGTGGTCCGCGATCTTCTTCATCGTCGCGCGAAGAATCTTGCCCGAGCGCGTCTTCGGCAGGCGATCGACGCAGACCGCGATCTTGAAGGCCGCGACCGGCCCGATCTTCTCGCGCACGAGAGCCACGATCTCCTTCTCGATCTGCTCGTGCGGCTTGGCGACGCCGGCCTTCAGCACGACGAAGCCGCACGGCTGCTCGCCCTTCAGCGCGTCCTTGATGCCGATGACCGCGCATTCCGCGACGTCGGGATGCGCGGAGAGAACCTCCTCCATGCCGCCCGTCGACAGGCGATGGCCGGCGACGTTGATGATGTCGTCAGTGCGGCCCATGATGTAGAGATAGCCGTCCTCGTCGACGAAGCCCGCGTCCGCCGTCTTGTAGAAGCCGGGGAATTCCTCGAGATAGCTTTCGACCATGCGCTTGTCGTTCTGCCACAACGTCGGCAGGCAGCCGGGCGGCAGCGGCATCTTCACCACGATCGAGCCCATCTGGCCCGTCGGCACGGGCTTCGCGCCTTCGTCGACGATCTGCACGTCGTAGCCCGGCATCGGCACGGTCGGCGAGCCGTATTTCACCGGCAACTGGCCGAGGCCGACGGGATTGCCGACGATGCACCAGCCGGTTTCCGTCTGCCACCAATGATCGAGCACGGGCTTCTTCAGGATCTGCTCGGCCCACTGAATCGTGTCGGGATCGGCGCGTTCGCCGGCGAGGAACAGGGTGCGCATGTGCGAGACGTCGTAACGCGCCAGATGCTCTGCGTTCGGATCTTCCTTCTTGATCGCGCGGAACGCCGTCGGCGCCGTGAACAGCGCGACGATCTTATTTTCCGCGATCACGCGCCAGAAGGCGCCGGGATCGGGCGTGCCGACCGGCTTGCCCTCGTAGACGATCGTCGTCGCGCCGTGCAGCAGCGGGGCGTAGGCGATGTAGGAATGGCCGACCACCCAGCCGACGTCGGAGGCCGCCCAGAAGGCCTCGCCCGGCTCGACGCCGTAGAGGTTCTTCATCGTCCATTTCAGCGCGACCATGTGCCCGCCGTTGTCGCGCACGACGCCCTTCGGCACGCCGGTCGTGCCGGACGTATAGAGCACGTAGAGCGGATCGGTCGCGGCCAGTTCGACGCAATCGGCCTTTTCGCCCGCGGCCTTCGCCCTGGCGACGGCGTCCGCCCAATCGTGATCGCGGCCGGCCAGCATCGTCGCCTGCGACTGCGGACGCTGCAGCATCAGCACGGCGCCGGGCTTGTTGGCGGACAGGTCGATCGCGGCGTCGAGCAGCGGCTTGTAATGCACGACGCGGCCGGGCTCGATGCCGCAGGAGGCGGCCATCACCGCCTTCGGCTTGGCGTCGTCGATGCGCGTCGCCAGTTCCTTCGCCGCGAAGCCGCCGAACACCACCGAATGAATCGCGCCGATGCGCGCGCAGGCGAGCATGGCGAAGACGGCTTCCGGGATCATCGGCATGTAGATGATGACGCGATCGCCCTTGGCGACGCCGAGGTTCTTCAGGACGGCGGCGAGCGTCGAGACTTCCTCGAGCGCCTGCGCATAGGTGAAGGTCTGCTTCTGGCCCGTCACCGGGCTGTCGTAGACAAGCGCCGGTTGATCGGCGCGGCCGTTCTTCACGTGCCGGTCGAGCGCATTGTGGCAGGTGTTGCAGGTGGCGTCGGGAAACCAGCGGCCATAGACGCCTGCGTCCTTGTCGAAGATTTTCGACGGCGGCTTGATCCACTCGATCTCCCTGGCGGCCTCGGCCCAGAAAGCTTCCGGGTCCTTCTTCCACGCGCCATAGACTTGCGTGTAGCTCGACATTGCTCCCTCCCGAAACGGCTTGGCGGGATTCATGGCGAGGGCGGCGCCCGAATGCAATGGCGCGGTCTTTAGCCCTTAGGCTATAGGCAGGCGCGAGGATCGCCGCCCACAATGTTCAACCTTCCCGAAAGCCCGGTTTTCTACGCCGCCGCCATCCCGGCGGTCATTCTCGTCGGCCTGTCCAAGGGCGGCTTCGCGGGGCTCGCCACGCTCTCGCTGCCGCTGCTCGCCCTCGTCAGCCCGCCGATCCGGGCCGCCGCCATCATGCTGCCGATCCTGATCGTGCAGGACATGGTCAGCGTCTGGTTCTACCGCCACGATTTCGACCGCCGCGTCACGGCCATCCTGCTCGGCGGTTCGCTCATCGGCATCGCCGCCGGCGCGCTGTTCGCGGCCCACGTCTCCAACGCCGCCGTTCTTCTGATCGTCGGCGTGATCGCGTCGGGCTTCGTGCTTTACACGTGGTTGCGCAAATCTTCGCGCGGCGAAGAGCCGCAGCCGGCGAAACTCGCGCCGGGGATTTTCTGGGGCGCGTGTCTCGGCTTCACCTCCTTCATCGCCAACGCCGGCTCGCCGCCGTTTCAGGTCTATGTCCTGCCGCAGCGGCTCAAGCCCCAGACCTACGCCGGCGTGCAGACCATGGTCTTCGCGGCGGTCAATCTCATCAAGCTCGCCGCCTTCTTCGCGCTCGGCCAGGTCTCGCTCGACAATTTCGCCGTATCCGCCAGCCTGTTCCCGCTCGCCATAGCCGCGATCTTCGGCGGCGTCTGGCTGGTGCGGCGCGTGCAGGCGGGCGTCTTCTACAAATTCGTCTACGCCATGACCTTCGTGATCGGCCTCAAGCTGATCTGGGACGGATTGAAGGGTCTGCAGGCGTTCTGACCGGATGCGCCGAGCGGCGCGGGAATGGCTCGATTCAACGCGAGCTTTACCGTTTGAGAGACCGAAAGGGCCCGCGAGCGTCACGGAATAGGTTGAAAATACCGGATTTTCGCCTCACGTTCCGCAAGTCTTCCCCCTTCCGCCATCCGCGCATTGCGAATGGCGGAAGGGAGAGACGACGACGCGCTTGCACGGCGACGAGCGTGAGAGGGAGAACCAGCATGAAGAAAGCTTTCATACTCGGCGTGGGTCTGGCGATCGGCCTGTCCTTCGCGCTGGAGACGGCGGTCGCGAGCCCAATGGGCTCCGTCGGATCGGCGCGTGGCGCGGCCATGTCCGCGCAATCCGCTGCGGCGCCGATCGAGAAGACGCAACTCCGGCGCAGGGGCGGCGGCGTCGGTCCACGCGTCGGCGTGGCGGCGCCGAACCGCGCATGGCGCGGCGGCGGATGGCATGGCGGCGGTCGGCGGGGCATCAGCACGGGCGCGGCCGTCGGCATCGGCGTCGGCGCGGCGGCGCTCGGCATTCTCGGCGCGGCGGCCGCGGCCAACGCCGCCCCCGCGCCGGTCTACGGCGAATGCTACATCGCGCGCCGGCCCATGTATGACGGTTGGGGCAATTACATCGGCAGCCGCCGCGTGCGCGTCTGCGACTGATCGCGGCGCTCCGGCGAACGGCGCGGCCAAACGAAACCCGGCGGGGAGGCCCCCGCCGGTTCTGCATTCATCAAAAGCGCAAGCTCACTTCTTGACGAGCGGGCACTCGCTTTCCGAAATCGGACGGGCCGCGTCCTCGGCGGAAATGTCGGCGATCTTGTTGTAGAGATCCCACTCGCCCTTCGATTCCTCGGGCTTCTTCACCTGGAAGAGATAGGCCGGAACCATGCGGCGGCCGTCGGCGCGCAGCGGCGTATTGCCGCCGAACAGCTTGTCGGTCCAGGGCATCTCCTTCATCTTGGCGACGACCTTGGCGCCGTCGTGCGGATTGCCGCCCATGGCTTCGAGCACCTTCAGATATTGCAGCACGCCCGAATAGACGCCGGCCTGCGTCATCGACGGCATCTGCCCCTTGTTGGCCTTGGCGGCGAAGCGCTTGGAGAAGGCGCGGGTGTCGTCGTTGAGATCCCAGTAGAAGGATTCCGTGAAGGTCAGGCCCTGCGCCGTCTTGAGGCCCAGCGCGTGCGCGTCGTTGACGAAGAACAGCAGCGCCGCGAGCTTCTGTCCGCCCGCGACGATGCCGAATTCCGCCGCCTGCTTGATGGCGTTGGTCGTGTCGCCGCCGGCGTTGGCCAGGCCGATGACCTTGGCCTTGGACGATTGCGCCTGCAGCAGGAAGGACGAGAAGTCGGCCGTGTTCAGCGGATGCTTGACGCCGCCGACCACCTTGCCGCCGGCCGCCTTGACGGCCGCGGTCGTGTCCGCCTCCAGCGCCGCGCCGAAGGCGTAGTCCGCGGCGAGGAAGAACCAGCTATCGCCGCCGGCCTTGGTCAGCGCCTTGCCGGTGCCGTTGGCGAGCATGTAGGTGTCGTAGGCGACCGAGATCGAATTCGGCGTGCAGGCCTTGCCGGTCATGGCCGAGGAGCCGCCGCCCGAATTGATATGGACGAGGTTCTTCTCTTTCGCGACATTGGCGACCGCGAGCATCACGCCGGAATTCGGCGTGTCGGTGATCATGTCGACCTTGTCCACGTCGGCCCATTGCCGCGCGATATTGACGCCCACGTCCGGCTTGTTCTGGTGGTCCGCCGACAGGATCTCGATCTTCCACCCCTTCTTCTCGAGGCCGGAATCCTCGACGGCGAGCTTGGCCGCGACGACCGAGTTCGGGCCGCCGATATCGGCGTAGAGGCTCGACATGTCGTTGAGCACGCCGATCTTGACCGTCTTGTCCT
>DAIRCS010000144.1:0-9812 GCA_036796555.1 Rhodoblastus sp.
CGGCCATGACGTCCAGCCCGACGCGGAAGGGCCACAGCCAGAGGTCGAGCGGGTCGGTACCAGGTTCCATCGGCGCCTCCCCGCCGATCAAACGCGCTGCGGATGGCGGGGGCAAGGCGGGCGAACGTCGCACCCGCCACAGTTCAACCCTTAACTGTCCTTAACTATCCACGCCCGGCGGATTCGGATAAGTGTGCGCTGCGTTTCGGCGACCGGCGGCTGGCGCGTGGTTCATGGGTTTGCGGATAGAAGTCTTTGTCGTTTCGAGGTCTGTTCCATAGAGCCCGCGCGATTCGCCTGGCGGCCCTTCTGCCCGCCGGTCTCGCCGCGTCCGGCTGCCACCTCGACTGGAACAAGCCCGCCTTCGCCATCCCCGATCCGCCCAAATATCGGGCGGCGGCCGAAAAACCCGCCGACGTCGTCCCCGACCGCTGGGCCGACGCCTTCGGCTCGCGCGAATTGTCGGCGCTGGTCGACCGGGCGCTCGCCGACAATCTCGACATAGCCGCCGCGGTCGCGCGCATCGACCAGGCCGACGCGCAGGCGAAAATTTCCTCCGCCGCGCTGTTTCCGCTCGTGACGATGAACAATTCGACGCAGCGCTCGCGCACGCCCGGGACGGCGGCGAGCATGCTGCCGCCGACGAACGACGACGGCACGCGCCATTTCAACGGCTCCTATCGCTCGGCGAACGTTCTCGGGCTCAACGCCAGCTACGAACTCGACTTCTGGGGCAAGAACCGCGACGCCTCGAGCGCCGCGCGGCTTCTGGCGGAGGCGAGCCGCTACGACCGCGCCGTGGTGCAGATCGCCACGCTCGCCTCGTTGGTCAATTCCTATTTCGCCGTGCTCGGCGCGCAGGACCGGCTGCGAATCGCGCGCGACAACGTGCGCATCGCCTCCGACGTGCTAGCCGCGATCAAGGCGCGCGTGGCGGTGGGCACGGCCTCGGAGCTCGATCTCGCCCAGCAGGAGAGCGTGCTCGCCACGCAGCGCGCCAACATTCCCACGCTCGAGCAGACGGTGGCGCAGACGAAGAACCTGATCGCGGTTCTGGTCGGCCAAGCGCCGGAGCTGGTCGACATCAAGGGCGGCAGCCTGAACGCGCTGCGCGCACCGCGCGTGCAGCCGGGCCTGCCCGCGCAATTGCTGCTGCGCCGGCCCGACATCACCGAGGCCGAAGCCAAGGTCGCCTCCGCCGATCTGTCCGTCGCCTCGGCGCGCGCGGCCTTCTTCCCGTCGATCACGCTGACGGGCTCCTACGGCGTGCAGGCGCAATTGCTGAAATTCCTGCTGCGGCCGGAGGCGGTGGCGTGGGATTACGCCGCCCAGCTCATGCAGCCGATCACCGACGGGCGCAACCTGCAGGGCCAGCTCGATCTGCAGCACGGGCGCTACGCCGAATTGCTGCACGATTATCACAAGCAGATCCTCACCGCTTTCTCCGACGTCGAGAACGCGCTGATCGCCGTGCAGAAGAACGGCGAGCGCGAGCGGCTGCAGCAGGCCGCCGCGAGCGCGTCGCGGCGCGCCTACGACGCGGCGATCAAGCGCCTGCAGGAGGGCACGATCGACATCGTGACGCTGTCGACGACCCAGACCACCCTGTTCCAGAATCTCGATCTCGTCGCGGTCACGCGCATCGCGCGCTTCCAGGCGCTGGTCTCGCTCTATCAGGCGCTCGGCGGCGGCTGGTCCGACGTCAAGCGCGAACTCGCGCGTCTCGAGGAGCGGACGGCCTTCAGCGACCCCAGGGGCATCATTCCGTGAAGAGACTTTGGCTTCTTGTCGCGCTGGTTGCGGTCGTCGCCTACGCCGGCTGGCGCATGGGCTACATCAACCCGCCCTTCCTGAAGACCGCCGAGCAGCGCGAGGCCGGGGCGGCCAGCGGCGCGGGCAGCGGACGCGGCGGCTTCGACGGGCCGGTCGTCATCACCGCCTTCGATCTGCGCAGGGCCGACGTTCCCGTCATGCTCGACGCCATCGGCACGGCGCAGGCGCTCAACACCGTGACCGTGCGCTCGCAGGTCGACGGCAAGCTGATCGAGGTCAATTTCAAGGAAGGTCAGGACGTGAAGGCGGGCGACGTGCTCGCGCGCATCGACCCGACGACCTACCAGGCGACCTACGACCAGGCGGTGGCCAAGAAGGCGCAGGACGAGGCCCAGCTCGCCAACGCGAAGATCGATCTCGACCGCTACGTCAGGCTCGCGCAGGGCAATTTCGGACCGAAGCAGCAGGCCGACACGCAGCGCGCGCTGGTGGCGCAGCTCGACGCGCAGGTGAAGCAGGACCAGGCCAATATCGACAACGCCAAGGCGATCCTCGACTATACGACGATCCGCTCGCCGCTCGACGGGCGCACCGGCATCCGCATCGTCGATCCCGGCAATCTCGTGCAGGCCAGCAGCACGAGCGGCATCGTCGTCATCACGCAGATCAAGCCGATCGCCGTGGTGTTCACGCTGGCGCAGCAGAACCTTCGCGCCGTCGCCAATGCGCTGGCGCGCGGCCCGCTCGACGCGCAGGCCTATGATTCCGGCATGACGGCGATGGTCGCGCGCGGGCAGGTGACGGTGGTCGACAACCAGGTCGATCCGGCCACGGGCACGGTGAAGATCAAGGCCGTGTTCCCCAACGCCGACCTGGCGCTGTGGCCCGGCCAGTTCGTCAACATCAAGCTGACGACGGAAATCCTCAAGGACGTGATCGTCGCGCCGACGGCCTCCGTGCAGCGCGGACCGAACGGCGCCTTCGTCTATGTGGTGAAGGACGACGGCGCGGTGGCGCAGACCAATGTCGTCGTCGGCCAGCAGAACGAGCGCTTGGCCGTCATCCAGTCCGGCCTCGAGCCGCCGGCGAAGGTCGCGACGTCGGGATTCGCGCGGCTGCGCGACGGCGCCAAGGCGCGTGTGATCGCGACGCCGCCGCAGGGCGCGAGCGCGGAGGCGCGCAGCGAGACGCCCGCGCCCGCGGCGAGCGACGCGGCGCCGGCGGCCGCGCCGCGCGGCGACGGCCAGCGCGGCGGCCGCAGACGCGGGCAGGGCGGCGGACAATAAAAGATATGCAGCCGGAGATGTCTTGAAGCAAGGCTGCAGAGCGGATGCAATCGGCCTCCCTCCCCTTTATGGGGAGGGTGGCGAGCGAAGCGAGCCGGGTGGGGCTCGCAGAGGACGTGCATGAAGCTGGTGGAGCGCGCACGCGAATTGCGCAAGCAGATGACGCCGCAGGAGACTCGGCTGTGGCTGCGTCTTCGCGCGTTGCGTCCACAAGGCTTGCACTTCCGGAGGCAGGCGCCATTCAAAGGCTTCATTCTCGATTTCGTCTGTTTCGAGCGACGGCTGATTATCGAGATTGACGGCGCTCAGCATGCCGATGGCGCACAGCGCGTTCATGATCTGCGCCGTGACGCTGCGCTGGCTGCAGCGGGGTTCCTGACATTGCGGTTTTGGAATTCCGAACTGCAAGCCGACATCGATTCAGTCGTAGACACCGTCTTCGCGCGCGCGATGGCGCGGCCAGCCGTTCGAGGCTCGCGTATTGGCTCGAGCCCCACCCGGCCGGCTTCGCCGGCCACCCTCCCCATAAAGGGGAGGGAAGGCGCCCCATGAACGTCTCCGCCCCCTTCATCGCGCGGCCGGTCGCGACATCCCTGCTCGGCATCGCCGTGCTGCTCGCCGGCCTGCTCGGCTATTCGCGCCTGCCCGTCTCGCCGCTGCCGCAGGTCGACTTCCCGACCATCCAGGTGACGACGCAGCTGCCGGGCGCCAATCCGGATATCGTCGCCGAACTGGTGACGGCTTCGCTCGAGCGGCAGTTCGGCCAGATACCGGCGCTGCAGACGATGTCGTCGCAATCGTCCTTCGGCCTGTCGCAGATCACGCTGCAATTCGATCTCGACCGCGACATCGACGCGGCCGCGCAGGACGTGCAGTCGGCGATCAACGCGTCGGCCGCGACGCTGCCGCGCAACCTGCCCTATCCGCCGGTCTATTCGAAGGTGAATCCGGCCGACGCGCCGGTGATGATCCTCGCGCTGACCTCGAAGAGCGTATCGCTGCGCGCGATGAGCGACGTCGCCGATACGCTGATCGGGCCGCGCCTGAGCGAAATCTCCGGCGTCGGCCATGTCTCGATCGAGGGCGGCATCAAGCCGGCGATCCGCATCCAGGCCGATCTCGGCCGGCTCGGCGCCAACCAGCTCGGCCTCGAGGATCTCCGCCTCGCCATCGTCGGCGCCAATGTCGCGGGCTCCAAGGGCTCGCTCGACGGCGCGCGGCAGAGCTACACGATCGACGCCAACGACCAGATCCTTTCGGCCGACGCCTATAGCAAAATCGTCGTCGCCTATCGCAACAGCGCGCCGATCATGCTGGGCGACGTCGCGCGCGTGGTCGACGGGCTGGAGAATTCCCGCACCGGCGGCTGGTATCAGGGCGAGCCCGCAGTCGTCATCGACGTGCAGCGCCAGCCCGGCGCCAACATCATCGCGACCGTCGATCTCCTGAAGAAGGAATTGCCGCGTCTGGCGCGCGCGCTGCCGGCGGGCGTCGAACTGAAGGCCGTGCACGACCGCACCGACGCGATCCGCGCGTCGATCGCCGACGTGCAGTTCACGCTCGCGCTCGCGACCGCGCTGGTCGTGCTCGTCGTGCTTCTGTTCCTGCGCACGCTGCGCGCGACGCTGATCGCGGCCGTGGCGCTGCCGCTGTCGATCGTGGCCACCTTCGGCGTCATGTATCTGGCGGGCTTCAGCCTCGACAATCTGTCGCTGATGGCGCTGACCATCGGCACGGGCTTCATCGTCGACGACGCGATCGTGATGATCGAGAACATCGTGCGCAACATGGAAAGCGGCATGAAGCCTCTTCGCGCGGCGTTCGCGGGCGCGCGCGAGATCGGCTTCACCGTCATCTCGCTGACCGTGTCGCTGGTCGCGGTGTTCATTCCGCTGCTGTTCATGACGGGCCTCGTCGGCCGCATGTTCCGCGAATTCGCGCTGACGCTGACGATCGCCGTCGTCGTTTCCGCCGTCGTGTCGCTGACGCTGACGCCGATGATGTGCGGGCGGCTCCTGCGGCCGAAGACTGGCGACAGCGAGGCGGGCCGCGAGGCGGAAGAGGCGGCGGGCTGGATGCTGTCCTTCTACGAGCGCACGCTGCGCTGGGCGGTCGATCGCGAGTTCCTGATGCTGCTGGTGACGGCCGGCACGCTGGCGCTGACGATCTGGCTCTACGTGATCGCGCCCAAGGGCTTTCTGCCGTTGCAGGACAACAGCCTGCTCGACGTGGTGGTGGAGGCCGCGCCCGACGCCTCCTTCGCGCAGATGACGCACATTCAGGAGAAGACATCGGATGTCTTCCGCCACGATCCCGACGTGCGCGGCGTCGTCAGCGTGCTCGGCGTCGGCGCGCTCAACGCCACGCCCAATGTCGGGCGGCTGGCGGTGACGCTGACGCCGCGCGACGAACGCAAGGCGAGCGCCGCCGAGATCGCCGAACGCCTGCGCGCGAAAGCGAACGAGATCGGCGCCAATCTCTACGTCAAGCCGGTGCAGGACATCCAGATCGGCACGCGTTCCAGCCGCTCGCAATATCAATACACGCTGACCGGCGCGGATGCGGACGAGGTGGCGCAATGGGCGGGCAAGATCGCGGGGGCGCTGCGCGATTCGCCGATCCTGCGCAATCTCGCCGAAGAAACGCAGGAAGGCGGCCTGCGGACGATGATCCACATCGACCGCCATGCGGCGGGCCGCCTCGGCGTGACCGCGCAGAACATCGACGATGCGCTGAACAACGCCTTCGGCCAGCGGCAGGTGTCGACCATCTACGCGCAGTCGAACCAGTATCGCGTGATCCTCGAGGCCGATCCCGTCTACCAGCAGGACCCGAGCGCGCTGCAGAAACTTTATGTGTCGGGCACGGCGGGCGGCGTGCAGACGCCGCTATCGACAGTGGCGCGGTTCGAGCAGACCGAGGCGCCGCTGGCGGTCGCGCACCAGGACCAGTTCCCGGCCGCGACGCTCTCCTTCGACATCGCGCCGGGCGCCTCGCTCGGCGACGCCGTGGAGGCGGGGAAGAAGGCGGAAGCCGACCTCGGCATGCCCGGCTCGATCACCGGCTCCTTCTCGGGCGACGCGGCGGAATTCTCCAAGTCGCTCGCCAGCGAGCCGTGGCTGCTGCTGGCGGCCGTCGTCACCATCTATCTCGTGCTCGGCATGCTCTACGAGAGCTACGCCCATCCCTTCACCATCCTCACCACGCTGCCCTCGGCCGGCGTCGGCGCGCTGCTCGCCTTGCGCATCATGGGCATCGATCTTTCGGTCGTCGCGCTGATCGGCATCGTGCTGCTGATGGGCATCGTGAAGAAGAACGCGATCATGATGATCGACTTCGCGCTGGAGGCCGAGCGCCACGAGGGCCTGAGCCCGCGCGACGCCATTCTGCGCGCCTGCCACCTGCGTTTCCGCCCGATCATGATGACGACGCTCGCGGCCCTGTTCGGCGCCGTGCCGCTCGCCTTCGCGAGCGGCGTGGGCAGCGAATTGCGCATTCCGCTCGGCGTCACGATCATCGGCGGCCTGCTGCTCAGCCAGTTGCTGACGCTCTATACGACGCCTGTCGTCTATCTCGCGGTCGAGCGGTTGCGGCTGCGGCTCGGCGGACGCACCCGGGACGAGCAGGAGGAATTCGAGCGGGAACTCAGGGAGGGCGAGGCGTGAGCATTTCGACGCCCTTCATCCGGCGTCCCGTCGCGACCACGCTGATGGCGATCGGTCTGTTCCTGACAGGCCTCGTCGCCTATTTCTTCCTGCCCGTCTCCAGCCTGCCGTCGATCGATTTTCCGACCATCCGCATCATCGCCTCGCGACCGGGCGCGGACCCCGCGACCATGGCGGCGAGCGTCGCCGCGCCGCTCGAACGACGGCTGTCCGAAATCGCGGGGATCGCGGAACTGACCTCGGTCAGCGCGCTCGGCTCGACGGTCGTGACCGTGCAATTCGCGTTGACGCGGCCGATCGACAAGGCCGCGCAGGACGTGCAATCGGCGATCAACGCCGCGATCACCGACCTGCCGTCGGACCTGCCGTCGCCGCCGCAATTCCGCAAGGCCAATCCCGCGGCCATGCCGGTTCTGATCCTGGCGCTGACCTCCGACAGCATGCCGGCGAGCGCGCTCTATGACGCGGCCGACACGGTGATCGCGCAGAAGCTGAGCCAGGTGGAGGGTGTCGCCGAAGTGCAGGTCAACGGCGCCGAGCAGCCGGCGATCCGCATCCAGGTCGATCCCTCGCGCCTCGCCTCGATGGGCGTCGGCCTGGACGCGATCGCCAATGCGGTGACGGCGGGCAACGCGCACGGGCCCGTCGGCTCGTGGGAAGGGCCGCAGGGCGCCGGCAGCTACGCGACCGACGACCAGCTCTCCACCCCGGGCGACTACGAGAAGATCGTCATCCGCACGTCGAACGGCCCGGTGCGGCTCGCCGATATCGCGACCATCGACCGCTCCGTGCGCAACACGCGTTCGTCGGGCTGGTTCAACAAGAAGCCGGCGGTGCTGCTGTTCATCACCAAGCAGCCGGACGCGAACGTGATCGACACGGTCGACCGCGTGAAGGCGCTGCTGCCGGAGGTCAAGCGCTGGATTCCCGCGGGCATCGACATCACCACGCTGACCGACCGCACGACGACGATCCGCGCGAGCATCCGCGAAATCCAGTTCACGCTGTTCGTCAGCATCATGCTGGTGATGGCCGTCGTGCTGCTGTTCGTGCGGCGCACGGCGCCGACGATCGCGGCGGGCGTGACCGTGCCGCTGTCGCTGGCCGGCACGTTCGCCTGCATGTATGCGGCGCATTTCTCGATCGACAATATTTCGCTGATGGCGGTGATCGTCGCCGTCGGCTTCGTCGTCGACGACGCGATCGTGATGATCGAGAACGTTTACCGCAACATGGAGATGGGCAAGCGGCCGGTGGCGGCCGCGCTCGACGGCGCGAAGCAGATCGGATTCACGGTCGTCTCGATCAGCCTGTCGCTGGCGGCCGCCTTCATTCCGCTGATCTTCCTGCCGGGCATTCCGGGCAAATTGTTCCGCGAATTCTCGATGACCATGGTCTTCGCCATCGCGGTGTCGACCTTCGTGTCGCTGACCGTGACGCCGATGATCTGCGCGCGCTACATGAAGCGCCCGGAGCACGATCGCGAAACGCGTCTCGACCGGCTGGTGGAAGGGGCGCTGTCGCGCGCGACGGCCGGATACGGGCGGGGCCTGCGCATCGCGATCGGCCATCCCTGGATGTCGCTCGTCGTCATCGCCGGCGTGATCGCGCTCACCGTGCATCTCTTCCGCATCGTGCCGAAGGGCTACATTCCGCAGGACGACACGGGGCTGATCTTCAGTTTCACGGAAGGATCGCCGGACGTCTCGTTCGGCGCGATGTCGACCTATCAGCAGCGCGCCGTCGACATTATCGCCGCCGATCCCGACGTCGAAAACGTCGCCTCCTTCATCGGCGGCACGCGCTCGTTCAACCAGGGCCGCATTTTCATCGCGCTCAAGCCGGAGGGCGTGCGCTCGGGCTCGTCGAAGGACGTGATCAACCGGTTGCGCGGCAAGCTCGCGCGCAATCCAGGCGTCACCGTTTTCATGTTCCCGGTGCAGGACGTGCGCGCCGGCGGACGCGAGAGCAAATCGCAATATCAATTCACGCTTTGGGACCCGCAGCTCGACGAACTCGCCGAATGGACGCCGAAGGTTCTGGCGCGCCTGCGGCAATTGCCGGAACTGGCCGACGTGACGACGGACCGCGAGCAGGGCGGCCTGCGCGCCAATGTGGTGATCGACCGGCAGGCGGCGGCGAGCTACGGCGTGCGCATCCAGGATATCGACACGGCGCTCAACACGGCCTTCGGCCAGCGGCAGACGGCGATCATCTATACGCAGCGCAACCAGTATCGCGTGATCGTGGAAAGCCTGACCTCGCGCCAGCGCGATCCGACGGACCTGTCGGGCCTGTTCGTGTCGGCCTCCGCGACCGTCGCGACGCCGCCGTCGACGTCCAATTTCGCCGTGCCCGCGCGCTATCAGGTGCCGCTGACGGCGGTGGCGCGCGTCGAGCGCTCGGCGATGGCGCTGCAGGTCAACCATCAGGGATCGTTTCCCGCCGTCACCATCAGCTTCAACCTCGCGCCCGGCGCCACGCTCGAAGCGGCGACGCAGGCGGTCGACAAGGCGGTGGCGGAGATGAATCCGCCCGACAACCTGCGCACCGAATTCGCCGGCGAGGCGCGCGATTTCCGCTCGTCCTCGGGCGGGCAGGGCATGCTGATCCTGATCGCGCTGCTTGCGGTCTATCTCATTCTCGGCATTCTCTACGAGAGCCTGATCCATCCCGTGACCATCCTGTCGACGCTGCCGTCGGCGGGCCTCGGCGCGCTGATCGCGCTCATGCTGTTCGGGTCGGAACTGACGATCATCGCCTTCATCGGCATCATCCTGCTGATCGGCATCGTGAAGAAGAACGGCATCATGCTCGTCGACTTCGCAGTGCAGGCGCAGCGCGAGAAGGGATTGAACGCGGCGGAGGCCGCCTACGAGGCGGCGCTGGAGCGCTTCCGTCCGATCATGATGACGACGCTCGCCGCGCTGTTCGGCGCGCTGCCGCTGGCGATCGCGACCGGCGCCGGCGCGGAATTGCGGCGCCCGCTCGGCATCACCATCGTCGGCGGGCTCGTGCTGTCGCAGGTGCTCACGCTCTACACGACGCCGGTGATCTATCTTCTGATGGACAAGTTTTCGCGCAAGCG
>DAIRCS010000145.1:0-9797 GCA_036796555.1 Rhodoblastus sp.
AGAACGAGCCGACCTGGTACAACCAGTCCAAGATCGACCAGCGCGACTACAAGACGACGGTGAGGAACCTGCACGATTTCGCGATCCGGGCTGTCGTCGTCGACCGCGTTCCCTTCTCGGAAAATTCGGCGATCAGCGTCGAGCAATTGCCGCAGACGACGCCGCCGACCGACAAGCAGGTCGGCGACAAGCGCGGCGTCATGGCCTGGAGCCTCGACCTGAAGCCCGGGGAGCAGAAGGACATCCGGCTCGCCTGGCGGATGAAGTGGCCCGCGGACCGGGACGTCGTGTTCCAGCCGGCGCCGGTGGGGAAGTAACGGCGCGTCCCTCTCCCGTGAAACGGGAGAGGGTGGCCCGGCGAAGCCGGGTCGGGTGAGGGCGCCGCGATAATCCCGGACGTCCGCGTGGCGGCGCGTCCCTCATCCGGCCTTCGGCCACCTTCTCCCGCAAGCGGGAGAAGGCAGACCCCGGCGTGGGGATGACACCGCCCGCCGCCCCGTCCAAGATGCCGGCGCGAATCCTCAACGGCAGGCGCCGTTGCGCACGTCGGCGCAGGCGTCGATCCTTTAGCGTTCCCGCATATCGAACCGAGTCCGATCCATGGAGATAGACATGTTCGCCGGGTTCAGCGTGTTCGCCATCGCTGTCGTCGTCCTCGTCATCCTGACGCTGGCGATGGGCGTCAGGCAGGTGCCGCAGGGCTTCAATTACACCGTCGAGCGCTTCGGCAAGTATCACTCCACCCTGCAGCCGGGGCTCGCGCTCATACTCCCGTGGATCGACCGCGTCGGGAGGAAGATGAAAATGATGGAGCAGGTGCTCGACGTGCCCTCGCAGGAGGTCATCACCAAGGACAACGCCACCGTCACGGCCGACGGCGTCGTATTCTTCCAGGTGCTCGACGCCGCGCGCGCCTCCTACGAGGTCGCCAATCTCGAGATCGCGCTGCTCAACCTCATCATGACGAACATCCGCACCGTCATGGGCTCGATGGATCTCGACCAACTCCTGTCGCATCGCGACGAGATCAACGTGCGCCTGCTCGGCGTCGTCGACCAGGCGGTCGAGCCCTGGGGCGTGAAGGCGACGCGCATCGAGATCAAGGACATCGTGCCGCCGCGCGACCTCGTGGAATCCATGGGCCGCCAGATGAAGGCGGAACGCGAGAAGCGCGCCAACATTCTCGAGGCCGAGGGTCTGCGGCAGGCGGAAATTCTTCGCGCGGAAGGCCGCAAACAATCGGTGGTGCTGGACGCCGAGGGCCGTAAGGAAGCCGCCTTCCGCGACGCCGAGGCGCGCGAGCGTTCCGCGCAGGCCGAGGCCGAGGCGACCCGCATGGTGTCGGAAGCGATCGCCAAGGGCGACCTCGCCGCGCTGAATTATTTCGTCGCGGAAAAATACGTGCGCGCGCTCGATTCCTTCGCCAGGGCGCCGAACCAGAAGACCTTCGTGCTGCCGATGGATCTCGCGGGCCTCGCCGGCTCGATCGGCGGCATAGCGGAAATCGCGCGCTCGGCGATGGGCGAGGCCGCCGCCGACGATTCGCGCCGGCCGCGCCCCGGCGCCACGCCCGCGCAATCGCAGCAGGCGCGCGCAGCCGCGCCGCCCGTTCCGCCGCGCTTCGGCGCCTCGCCCCCCGGTCCCTCACCCACGAGCCCGTGGGGCGGCAATCCGCCGACGGAGTCCTGAGCGATGCCAGCCGCGCTCTATGCGCCTTTCGCCTGGATGGTTCTCGGCCTCGCGCTCTGCGGGGCCGAGATTTTCATTCCCGGCGCCTTCCTGCTGTGGATCGGGCTGGCGGCCGTCGCGCTCGGGCTCGTCGAACTCATCGTCGCCATTCCCTTCGAATGGAGCCTGCTCGCCTTCGCGGCGCTCGCGGTCCTCTTCTCGCTCGTCGGCCGCAGGGTCTACGGCGGGCTGACGACGGCGACGGACAATGGCCTCAACAGCCGCGCGGCGGCGCTGGTCGGCCGCGAATTCACGCTGATCGAGCCGATCGTCTCGGGCGAAGGCAAGGCGAAGGTGCTGGACACGGTCTGGCGCGTGGCGGGCGCTGATGCGCCGGCCGGCAGCCGCGTGCGCGTGACCGGCGTGACGGCGCAGGGCTCGGTGCTGACGGTCGAGCGGGCCTAGGTCAGTCGTCGTCGGCGCGGCTCGGCGCGGCGGTCAGCGCGGCGCGCTGGCGGCCTGCGGGCGCGGCGAAGCGATCCGTCGGCGGCGCCGGGAGACGCACGCCGAACTGACCGCCGGACGCGACGGGATCCATGCCGGACTGGCGGGCGCGGGCGGCCGCGCGCGGGGCGTTGATCGTCGCGCCCAGAACCGTCTGCGTCGTGACGCGCGACGCCGGTTGCGCGCTCGCCATGGCGCTGAAATTCGACCGGTCGAGGCGGGCGGGCGCGATGGCCTCGCGGCGCGGCGGCAGCGGCGGGAAGGCCGCCGCGCGGTCGGCGCGCCTGTCCTCGGAGGTCGCGCCGCGCAGCAGCGGCGGGACGTTGTAGGCGGCGATGCGGGAGAATTCGCTCGGACGGACCGGCGGCAGCGGCGCGAAGGCGAGAACGGAGGCGAGGTCGGCGGGCCGGCGCGGCGGCAGGGGCGCGTCGTCGTCGTCCGTGGCCGCGGCAGTGGCAGCGGATTTGGCCTCGTCGTCGAGCGGCTGCGGTCTGGCCGTCGCCGCGGGCTCGAGCGAAGCCGTCTGGACCTTGGGCTCGGGCTGCGGAACGGGCGGGGCGGCGGGCTGCGGCGCGGGCGCGGCAGCTTGCTGCGGCTGCTGGGCGGGCTGGGCCGCGGGCGCCGGCCCGGGCGACATGTAGGTCTCGCCGCGCGGCAGGTCGCGCTGGGCGCGGGCGACCGGAGCGGGTTGCGCCTGCTCGCCGCGATTGGCTTCCTGCAGGAAGAAGCTGCGCGCGCCGTCGTCGCCCATGCTCGGGCTCGGCGCGTAGGCCGCGACCTCCGTGCGGCCGCGCGAGGGCCGGGTGGCGATGCGCGAGCCGCGGCCGCCGCGCGAGACGCCGCCGCCTTCGTCGTCATCCTCGCCGCCGCCGAACAGGAAGGCGAAGAAGCTCTTCGAGGTCGTGGACGGCGGCACGCTGATATTGCCGCGGGCCTCGAGCTCGGCGCGGGCCTCCTCGTAGCGGGCGAGCGGCTGGTTGTTGGAGGGCAGGTGGACGGTCTTGCCGTCGGGGAACAGGTGGACGAGCTGGTCGTAGCTCATGCGCGGCCAGGACCGGACGGAGCCGACGTCGAGATGCACGAAGGGCGAACGCGGATACCAGCCGACGCCGCCATATTGCAGCTTCATGCCGATCTCGCGGATCTGGCTCATGTTCAGGCCGGGCATGGTGGTGTCCATGGCCTTGCCGAGCATGTGCTGCGAATGCTTGGCCACCGCGCGGGAGCGGCGGCGGAGCGCCGCATTGGTCGTCGGCGAGCGATAGGCGGACAGCACGGTGATCGGATTGTCGCCGGCCCCGGCCTCCCGATAGACCTGCCAGACCACGTCGAACAGGCGCGGGTCCATGGTGGTCGTCTCGTCGTTGCGCCAGTCGCGCAGGAACCAGTTCAACTGCTTCAGGACATTGGCGTCGTAGCGGCCGTTGACGAGATAGGTCGCCGCGATCGAGTCCTTGTTATGGGCGTGGTAGAGATAGATCGTGCGGGTGTCGCCATTGGCGATCGCCGTCTGCGTGCCGGTCGAAACGAAACAGGCGACCGCCGCCACAGCCGCCGCGCCGGCGGCCCGGCCTATACGCCTGCCCCGCATTTCCGCTGATACCGGCAACTCGCCTCCCTGCCTGCCCTGCGGCTCCGGTTCGCGTTCCGCGCGCCCCGTCCGTCCTGCGCCGCCGCCCGTTTCGCAATGCAGCGAGACACGATCGTGGTCAACGCAATCTTGCCGAGAAGCGTTAACGTCGCGTAACGCGTTGCGCCGCAAGACACCAAGTCCAGAGGCGCGATAGCGCGACTTCATGGCGAAAAATAGCCGCAACGCCTCATTCCTGACAAATCACGTTCCAACCGCGAACAAAATGTCTAGCCGGTCCGGACGTCGCGAGCCTTGCGGCGGGGCAAATCTGCGATGCGTGGCATTTTCATTAAACACGATTTCTTACCGGGGTTTAGGGTCTGGCGCCTAACGTCGGGGCATGACGACGCGCTCGAACCACGACCGATTGACCTCGCGCCAGACGCTTCTGGCGGCCGCGAGCCTGTCCGCGCTCGTCGCCGCCAGCCCCGCACAGGCGGGCTGCACGCCGGGCAACGGCGGCCCGCGCGACTACCTGTGCACGGGGGCGATGGGCGGGGCCACGTTCAACGAGGCCCGCACGGTCGCGCTGACCGGCGCCAACGCCTCGGGCGGGATCGTCGTCGCCCCGACCAGCGGCGGCAATATCGGCTTCACGATGGATGCCTCGTCCTCCGTGAACGGGTCGAGCTACGAAGGCGAGGCCGGCGTGCGGCTCGAGACCACCAACGGCTCGATCGACACGGGCACGCCGAGCGGCTCGGGCATCAACGGCGCCATAACCGCCGCCTCCGGCACCGCGCTCAGCGCGCGCACCACCAACGGCGATATCAACATCAAGACGGGTTCCGGCGGCGTCCTGACGGGCGGGCGCTACGGCGCCGGTCTCGACGCCTACACGACGGGCGCGGGCGCGATCAATCTCGATCTCGGCGCGAAAGTGTCCGGCTATGTCGGCGTCCGCGCCATGACCACCGACGGCGCGATCAACATCAAGGCCGGCGCGGATGTCGTGGGCGGCTACGGCGGCATTCTCGCCGGCGCCTCGGGCGCGGGCGCGGTCAACATCACGACTCTCGGAAACGTGACGGGCGGCTACGACGGCGTCTACGCCTTCAGCGGAACGGGCAATATCTCGCTCAACCTCGGCGGCGACGTCACCAGTTCCGGCTTCGGGGTCCGGGCCCAGTCCACCGGCGGCGACGTCACCATCAATGCGACGGGCAAGGTAACGGCCACCACCGGAATCCTGGCCGAGACCGGGGGCGTCGGCGCCGTCACCGTCACGACCGGCGGCGCGGTCACGGCGACCGGAGACGGCGTCGACACGACCAGCGTCGACGGATGGAACACGGTCAATATCGGCGCCGGCGGGGTCGCCGCCGGAAACAATGGCGTGGTGGCGACGGCGACGGGCAAGGGATCGGTCAAGGTCCAGGTTCACGGCGACGTTTCCGGCAAGGCCGGTTACGGCGTGGCCGCGGCTACGAACAGCGGCTCGATCGAAATCGACCTCGACGCCGGCAAGTTCATCTCCGGCGCGAAGGCCGGCGTGGCCGTGCAGACGCAGAGCGGCGACATCAAGATCAACAATGCGGGCGCGATCGAGGCGACCGGCACGGGCGTGGCCGTCCAGATCGACGCCAACGACGGCCAGGCGACGCTCGCCAATTCCGGGACGATCAAGGTGGACCCGGGCCAGATCGCGATCGGCGTGGCCAGCGGCGCGGCGCTGATCAAGAACACGGGCGTGATCGACGGCGCGATCGTCAGCAACGGCGTCACGCTGGTCGACAACCAGGGGACGTGGAACAACGTCGCCGGCTCCTACATCCAGTATCTGAAGAACACGGGCGTCATCAACATGGGCCCGGACGGCGGCAAGATCGGCGCGCTGGTGGTGACGGGCGACGCCAGCTTCGGGCCGGGCTCCTACTATAACGCGCGCATCACCGCGACGAGCAACGACGTCATCCTGGTCGGCGGCAAGGCGACGATCACCGGCGGCATGGTGAAGATCAGCGCGGCGCAGGACGGCAATTACCAGCGCGGCTCGCGCTACATCCTCATGCAGGCCAAGGGCGGCCTCACCGGCCAGTTCGACGGCGTCATCGCCGACGCGTCGCGCTTCACCGGCATTCTCAGCTACGACGCCAACGACGTCTATCTGACGATCCTGCTGCGCGACTTCCGTTCGTTCGCGCGCACCCGCAATCAATGGTCGGTCGCCAACGCCATCTATTACGCCTCCGGCCAGATGTTCGGCGGGCTCGGCGGACAGTTCATGCTCGCGTTGAACCAGGGCTCCGACGCGTCCGTCGCCGCCTCGCTCACGCAGCTTTCGGGCGACGGCGTCGTGACCGGCGCGGCCAATGCGGCGCTGCAAACCGGCCATCTCTTCACCTCCGTGCTCGACGACCAGCAGGCGCTATGGCGCGATTCCATGCCGCGCGACCAGATCGTGCGCCGCATCGAGCCCTTCGCCTATGCGCCGACGCGCGTCGACGGCAAGGACTGGCCGGTGTCGCGGCAGAATTACGCGCCGGCGTCCGCGCGCCGCGACGACGGCCTGCAACGCTGGCGCGTCTGGGGCTCGGGCTTCGGCGGCCGCGGCAGCCTGCACGGCGACACGGTCGCGGGCTCGGCCGACCAGAAGCTGAATTCCTACGGCGGCGCGCTGGGCGTCGACTATCAGATGGGCTCGAACATGCTGTTCGGCGTCGCGCTCGGCGGCTCGTCCAGCGCGTTCAACGCCGGCAATGCGCAGGGTTCGGCGACCGGCATTCATGTGGGCGCCTATACGGGCTTCCGCGTCCAGTCGTTCTACGGAACGGCGAGCGTCGCCTATTCGAATTTCGCCAACAAGACGACCCGCACGGTCGCCGCCATCGGCGCGGTGGCCGGCGAGCAGGAGCAGGGCAGCTTCACCTCCGAGGAAGTGCGCACGCGCCTCGAGATCGGCCGCCGCATCGCGTCGGAGAATTTCGCGGTGACGCCCTTCACCGCGGTCGAGATCGCGCATCTGCACTCCAAGTCCTTCACCGAGCAGGCGGCAGGCGGCATCGGCCTGTTCGCGCTGTCGTTCAACGGGCAGGGCGTGAACTCCACGCCGACCTTCATCGGCCTGAAGGTCGAGGCGCGTCTCGACATGGGCGGCGCCATCCTCACGCCCTGGGTCTCTCTCGCCTGGCGTCACGAATGGTCGGCCAACCGCTCGCAGACGGCGACGCTCGCCGCGCTGCCGGGCGCGAGCTTCGTCATCATCGGCGCCAGGCCTTCGCGCGACGCCGCGCAGGTGAAGGGCGGCGTCAATCTCGCGGTCACGCAGCAGGTGGCCGTCTTCGCCACGTTCGAGGGCGAGTTCGGCGCGAAGAACCCGGTCTACGCCGGCAAGGGCGGCATGAAAGTGGCGTGGTGATCAGAAAGGGGCCGCGCGGGGAACCGATGCGCGGCCGCTTCGTTTGCTCCCTTTGAGAAAGGGAGAAGGATCATGCGTCCTGTCTTGCTCGGCGGCCTCTCCATGGCCGCGATCGCGCTTGCGGCGCCCGGCGCGTCCGCGCAATTCCACCATCGCTATCCGCCCGTCTACGCGGCGCCCTACGAGGCGGCGCCCGTCTATTATTCGGAGCGCGTTCCGGCCTTCTACTGCGTCAGGGAATGCACGCAGGACACGAGCCCCTGCGATCCGCCCGAATACAAGCGGACGGACGCGCGCTGCACGAGCCCGAGCGCGGGCGCGGTGCGCTGAGATCAGCCGCGCGCGTATTTCCGCGTCAGGGCGTCGGCGGCGTGAAGATCGAAGAGCCTGCCGACCTCCGGGTTCGCCTCCCATTCCACCATGCGCGGCGCCATGAGCTGTTCGCGCTGGTGGCGGGCGTAGACCTCGAAGGACGAGGCGACATAACCGCGCAGGTCGTCGAATTGGCCGACGTTGCGGGCGAGGCGGTAGTTCGACCGCTTGAAGAGATAGGCGCCGCGGTGGCCGTAGCGCTCGGCGATCTCCGGATAGACCGGGAAGACGACGCCGCGCACGATGTCGTCGACGGCGAAATCGCCGAATTCGACGGGCGCGGTCTTCACGCCGGCCTTGGCGAGCAGAGCCTTGGCGACGTCGAACAGGACGTGGGCCTTGGGGTGGTTCATGGAATACATGAACGGCCCCGAGCGGCTCCAGCGCACGAGCTCGGCGGACAGATCGAGCCCGGACGCCCGGGCGAGCTCGAGAAATTCCCGGGCGGAATCCTCCCAGACGTCGAAATAGCCGAGCGCCTCGAACAGGGGCTCGCCGAAGAGCGCCACGGTCTGGTCCACGCTCATGCCGCGCAGCCAGGCGAACAGCGCGATGGCCGAATGGTAGGGACCGGTCGGGCCCTCGATCGGAAAGCCTGATCGCGTCGGATCGAGAATGTAGATCGTGTCGGGGTGAAAGCCCGAAAAGACGATGCTGGGGATGGGCGAAACGCGCGGCAGCAGCGCCTTCAGCTCTTCCCAGCCGCCGCCGCGGACGAAGCCCGGCTGGAACTCGAGCGAAAAGACGTGGTCGTAGCTCTCGAGGGTTTTCGCCAGCATGTTGAGCGTGGTCACGCCCTTGCGCACGATGGTGAAGCGATCGACGTGGGCTTGGGGGACCAGCAGCTTCATGCCGTAAGCGATGCCGAAACTCTGGCAATTGCCGACCACGGCGATGCGCGGCGCGCCGCTTTCGCGCCCGCGCAGCCGGCGGTTCCACACGTGCAGAAGCTGGTGATCGATCTCGGAGAGCATCGGCGCGCAGGGGTAAAGGCTAAGGCCGGGCCTGACAAGCTCCCGCCGCGATCTCAGCGCGCGAGCGCCCGCCGCTTCAGTTCCTGCGCCGACAGAAGCCCGAGCGTGCGCGCAATTTCCGCGTCGCCGAGCCATTGGTCGACGCGCTCGTGCGCGAGCTGCGCGCGCTTGCGCTCGGCGTAATGGGCGAAGGAGCGGGCGATATAGTCGGGGAGCGACAGCATCTCGCCCACGCCGCGGCTGAAGCGGTAATGGGCGAGCTTCAGCACGGTCGAGCCGGCGAGGCCGTAATGCTCGGCCAGCGGCGGATAGACGGGCAGGATGTAGTCGCGCGAGAGATCGTCGACGGCGTAATCGTCGGTGTCGAGCGCCTGGGCGCGCAGGCCGGCCTTGCCCATGGCGATTCTGGCGATATCGAACAGCACCTGGGGGCGCGGATGGGTCGGCGTATACATGAACGCTCGCCCGCGCGCCCAGCGGGCGACGGCGCCGTCGAGCTTCATGCCGGCCGCCTCGCCGGCGCGCAACACTTCCTCGACCGCGCTCGGCCAGACGTCGAGATAGCCGACGAAGGCGAAGACTTCGTGCGTGAACAGCGCTTCGGTCTGCTCGACCGAGAAGCCCGCGATATGGCCGAACAGCGCCAGCGCGGAATGGTAGACGCCCGCCGGACCGAGAATGAACCGGTAGTTCTTCGTCGGGTCGAGCAGATGGATGGTGTCGGGGTGGAACCCGTAGAAATTGACGGTCGGCAGGCGGATGACGGCCGGCATGTCCGAAAACAGGGCGTCCGAGGTCGCATTGTCGCGCAGGATTTGGGGGCCGAAATCCTGAGAAAAGACAAGGTCGTAATCGGCCAGGGCCGCGCGCAGGGCCTTCAGGTCGGTGAAGGACGGCGCGACGAGCGGATAGCGGTCGACGACGAGCGAGGGATCGAACAGTTTCAGCGCAAAGGCGTAGCCGAAGCTCTGGCAATTACCGACCACGGCCAGTCTCCGGGCGGGCTTGCCCGCGGCCCTTGCCGGCCGTGCGAAGGTCTTGTCCCGCCAATGGCGCGCGATCTGGCGGTCGAGCAGTGAGAACATGGCTTCAGAGCACTTCGGCTGGCCCGGCCGGCGCGGGACGCCCGGCGTGACAAGAGAGGGCGGCGCGCCTATTTTGGCGCAAGGCTCAGGAGAATGCCCTTGTCCTCCAATCCCTACAGCGACCTACCCGACCACCGGTTCTGGCGCAAGGCCGTGGCCGGCCTGCCGCCCTTCGCCATCGACCCGATCGTCGACCTGCCGTT
>DAIRCS010000146.1:0-9777 GCA_036796555.1 Rhodoblastus sp.
TGGCCTTGCGCATCGACTGGATGATCTTGCCGGGCATCGAGCCGATATAGGTGCGCCGGTGGCCGCGGATCTCGGCCTCGTCGCGCACGCCGCCGAGCGACATGCGGACGTATTCACGTCCCGTCGCCTTGGCGATCGAGCGCGCGAGCGAGGTCTTGCCGACGCCGGGCGGGCCGACGAGGCACAGGATCGGGCCGGTCAGCTTGTTGGCGCGGCTCTGCACGGCGAGATATTCGACGATGCGGTCCTTGACCTTGTCGAGGCCGAAGTGATCGGCGTCGAGCACCTCCTGCGCAGCGGCGAGGTCGCGCTTGACCTTCGACTTCTTGCCCCACGGGATCGAGAGCATCCAGTCGAGATAGTTGCGCACGACCGTGGCTTCCGCCGACATCGGCGACATCTGACGCAGCTTCTTGAGCTCGGCCTGCGCCTTGTCGCGGGCCTCCTTCGAGAGCTTCGTGTTCTTGATGCGCTCCTCGATCTCGGCGAGGTCGTCCTTGCCGTCCTCGTCGCCCAGCTCCTTCTGGATCGCCTTCATCTGCTCGTTGAGGTAATACTCGCGCTGCGTCTTCTCCATCTGGCGCTTCACGCGAGTCCGAATCCTCTTCTCCACCTGGAGAACGGAGATTTCGCTTTCCATGAGCTGCAGACACTTCTCCAGCCGCTTCGAGACGAGCGGCATTTCGAGCACCGCCTGCTTGTCGGCGATCTTGACGGCGAGATGCGAGGCGACGGTGTCGGCGAGCTTCGAGAAATCCTCGATCTGCGTGACCGCGGCCACGACCTCGGGCGAGACCTTCTTGTTCAGCTTCACATAATTCTCGAACTCGCTCACGACGGAGCGGCCGAGCGCCTCGACCTCCACCTGGTCCTCGCCCCCATCGGCGATCGCCTCGGCGTCGGCCTCGTAATATTCGTCCGAGCGCGTGTATTTGCGGACCTCGGCGCGCGAGACGCCTTCGACCAGCACCTTCACGGTGTTGTCGGGCAGCTTGAGGAGCTGCAGCACAGTCGCCAGCGTGCCGGTCGTGTAGATGGCGTCGGTGGCCGGATCGTCCTCGGAGGCGTTCTTCTGCGTGGCGAGCAGGATGTAGCGGTCGGACCGCATCACTTCCTCGAGCGCGCGAATGGATTTGTCGCGTCCCACGAAAAGCGGCACGATCATATGCGGGAAGACGACGATGTCCCTGAGCGGCAGAACGGGATAGCTCTCGACGGAGCCGGGCTTGGGGAGGGCGCGCTTCTGTTCGGTCATTTTGTCCTGTCCTTTCTGTCCCTCGTCCGCCCTTTCGGCGCGGGCGAAGGCTGAACGCACGGATTGCCCCAAGCACGAATCGCGCCGGTTTCATCCTACGTTCCCGCGGCGAAGCCTGAAAGCGCTTCCCGCACTGCGGGAAATGGGCGCCCTGCAAGGCTTTTTCAACACACGAACGCTGATGGGAACTGACCGCCCGAGCGCGGCCCGAAGGCCGTAACGCTATCTTAGCGGGCGGGCGCCAGATTACGCGGCGGTCCTCAGTCTTTCTCAAAATTCCTGACGAATCCTTCCCATGAACCCCGCGCCATGATTCCCGCCAGCCTGACCCTGGCCTTCGCGCTCGTCTTCGCGCCCTTTCCCGTCTTCTGCCTTGGCTTTCTGCAAACCGGACCCGGCGTCGCCGCGGCGGCCCTGGCGCTGGCGGTGGCGGTCCCGGTTTTCCGGCGGACGGACTGGCGCGGGCGGCCGGGCCCGCCGGGGCTTAGCGCTGCGGCGGCCATTTCCATCACGCTCACGCTGCTGAGCGGCCTCGGACATTTCTTCTACCAGACCGACGACTGGGTCGTGCGCGACGCCATGCTGTTCGACCTGGTCCGCAACCCCTGGCCGGTCGCCTATGTCGCGGACGGCGCGCCCGGCCTGATGCGCGCCCCGCTCGGCATGTATCTCCTGCCGGCGCTCATCGGAAAGCTCGGCGGGACCGGCGTGGCGCAGGCCGCGCTCTTCGTCCAGAACGCGGCGCTGCTCACGCTCGTCATGTATGTTTTCGCCTGGAGCCAGCCGGCCGGGCGCGCGCGGTTCGTCATGCTCGCCCTGTTCGTCGCCTTCAGCGGGCTGGACTGCATTCCCTGGTTCAAGCGCGAGTTCGTCGACGGGCTGCCGAGCACGCTGCCGCACATCGAACCGTGGGCGGTCTTTTTCGAATATGCGTCCAACGTAACCGAGATTTTCTGGACGCCGCATCACGGTCTGGCGGGATGGGCGCTGGTTGCGGCCTATCTTGTCTGGCGCGCCGGCAAGATCAGCGCGCTGGCGATCGCGCCGCTCTGGGCCACGAGCATTTTCTGGTCTCCGCTCGCCGCCCTCGGCGCAGCGCCGTTTCTGGCCTTCGCGTTCTTCTGCGATATGCGCGACGGCAAGCTTCGCGTCGCCGATTTCGCCCTTGCGGCGGGCATCGGCCTCGCCTGCACGCCGGCCGTGATCTTTCTCGGTCTCGACACCGCCAATATCGAGAAGGGCTTTCAGGACTTCACCCGACCGGACATTCTGCGGAGCTATGTCGCGGTGATGGCGCTGGAAGTCGCGCCGCTGCTGGCGATCGCCGCGCGCGGCCGCGATCCGGGCGACATGCGCGGGACGATCGAGTTCTGGCTGATCGCGGCGCTCCTGTTCGCGATCCCCGTCTACAATCTGGGTTTCGCGAACGATTTCGCGATGCGCGTGTCGATACCGGCGCTCACCCTGCTCTGCGTGCGCTGCACGCCCGGACTCATGTCGCTCGGCGCCGAGCCGCCGACGCGGCGCGCGATCATGCTCGCGATCGTCGCGCTGGGCGCCGTCACGCCGGCGGTCGAGATCTGGCGCAACGTCACGGTTCGAGCTACGCCGGCGAGCGCCTGCAACGTCCTGGAATCGCTGAAGGACGGTCCCTACGCCAACTCACCGCTCGATTATTACATCGCGTCGACCGCTTCGTTCGACGCCTTTCCGGGACTGTTCCGCTCGCCGCCAGCCGCGCCGCTCTCCGCAAAAATCCGCACGTGCTGGCCGGGGCGGCCCTTCCTCAACGCGCCTCCGCCGGCGAAAACCTAGGTCTGTCCCGCCTTGAATTCCACCACTCTCAACCTCCCGCGCCCGCCCGGACGCATGAATGCGGCCGCCATTCCGGCGAGCCTGACCGTCATCTTTCTCATCGTCGCCGCGCCGCTGCTGATTTTCGAAGCCGCGCTGCTCCAGCCCCTGCCTGCGGCGATGACGTGCGCGCTCACGCTCGCCGTCGTCGCCGTCATCGCCAGCCGAACGGATTGGCGCGGTCGCCCGGATGCGGGAATCCTAGCTGCGGCTCTCGTCCTGGCGGCGATCCTCAATCTGCTCAGCGGCATCGGACATTTCTTCTGGCAGACCGACGACTGGACGGTGCGCGACGCCATGCTGTTCGATCTCGTGCGCAATCCGTGGCCGGTATCCTATGCGCTGGCGGACGGCGTCGGCCTGCTGCGCGCGCCGTTCGGCATGTATCTCGCGCCCGCGGCCGTCGGAAAGCTGGGCGGCCTCGGCGCGGCGCAGGCCGCTCTTTTCGTCCAGAACACGGCCCTTCTCGGCCTTTGCATCTATGTCTTCGCGCGCGCCAGCAGGCCCGGCTGGCCGCGATATGCGGCGATCGGATTGTTCGTCGCCTTCAGCGGCCTCGACGTCGTCGGCTATTTCATCCGATGGATGAACGACATGCCGCGAATGGCGGCGATGCATCTCGAACCGTGGACAGGCCAGTTTCAGTATACCTCCAACGTCACGGAGGTTTTCTGGACCCCGCATCACGGGCTGGCGGGTTGGGCGCTGGTCGCCGCCTATCTCTGGGCGCGCGAGGGCCGCATCACGACTCTGGCGATCGCGCCGCTGTTCGCCGCCTGCCTGTTCTGGTCGCCGCTGGCGTGCCTGGGCGCCGCGCCATTCCTTGCCTTTACGCTGGTCTGCGACGCGCTGGACGGCAGGCTCCGCTGGATGGATTTCGCGCTCTGCCTGGCGTCGCTCGCCATGGCGGCGCCGATCATGGCCTTCCTCTCGCTCGATTCCGGGCAGATCGAAAAGGGCTTCCAGGACATTGCAAGCCCGACCTTTCTGGTGCCCTACGCCGGTCTTGTCGCGCTTGAAGCGCTGCCGCTCTTCGCCCTGTCCTGGCAAGGTCGCGATCCATCGGACAGGCGCACCAGCGCCGAAATGCTCATCGCCCTTGCGGCGCTGCTCGCCATCCCCGCCTACAAACTCGGTTTCGCCAACGATTTCGCGATGCGCGTCTCGATTCCCGCACTGACGCTGCTCTATGTCCGCATGCCGCGCGCGCTTGTCTCAATCGGAAAGGAACCCGTCGCTCGCCGGGCCATCATGATCGGCGTGATCGCGCTGGGCGCGGCGACGCCGGCGGTCGAAATCTACCGCAACATATCCCAGCCGGCGACGCCGGCCAGCGCGTGCAACGTGCTCGAATCGCTGCAGGACGGTCCCTACGCCGGATCGCCGCTGGATTATTACATCGCGTCGGCGGCCGCGTTCGGAAAATCCGCGGCCTTGTTCCGGGGAGCCTCAGGCGCGCCGTTGGAGCGGAAAATCGAGAAGTGCTGGCCGGGCCGCACCTTCGTCTATGGATCGCCGTTCGTCTCGTAGAAGGGCCCGGCGGCCGATTGAATTCGGCCGCCTTTCAACGCGCCGTCGTCAGGCGCTGGCGCCCGCCGATTTCGGCTCGGCGTAGATGTAGAGCGGCCGCGCCTTGCCATCGACGACTTCCGGCCCGATGACCACCTGCTCGACCCCGTCGAGGCCGGGCAGGTCGAACATCGTGTCGAGCAGGATGCCTTCCATGATGGAGCGCAGGCCGCGCGCGCCGGTGCGGCGCTCGATCGCCTTGCGGGCGATGACGTTGAGCGCATCGTCCTGGAAGGTGAGCTCGGTGTTCTCCATCTCGAACAGGCGCTGATACTGCTTGACCAGCGCGTTCTTCGGCTCGGTGAGGATCTTCTTGAGCGCGTCCTCGTCGAGGTCCTCGAGCGTCGCGATGACGGGCAGACGGCCGACGAATTCCGGGATCAGGCCGAACTTGAGCAGGTCTTCGGGCTCGACCTTGCGGAAGACTTCGCCCGTGCGCCGCTCGTCGGGGCCCTTGACCTCGGCCGCGAAGCCGATGGACGTGCCCTTGCCGCGGCCGGAGATGATCTTCTCGAGGCCGGCGAAGGCGCCGCCGCAGATGAACAGGATGTTCGTCGTGTCGACCTGCAAAAATTCCTGCTGCGGGTGCTTGCGGCCGCCCTGCGGCGGCACGGAGGCGACCGTGCCTTCCATGATCTTGAGGAGCGCCTGCTGAACTCCCTCGCCCGACACGTCCCTCGTGATCGAGGGATTGTCGGACTTGCGGGAAATCTTGTCGATCTCGTCGATGTAGACGATGCCGCGCTGCGCGCGCTCGACATTGTAGTCGGAGGCCTGCAGCAGCTTGAGGATGATGTTCTCGACGTCCTCGCCGACGTAGCCGGCTTCGGTCAGCGTCGTCGCGTCGGCCATGGTGAAGGGGACGTCGAGGATGCGCGCGAGCGTCTGGGCGAGCAGCGTCTTGCCGGAGCCCGTGGGGCCGATCAGCAGGATGTTCGACTTCGCAAGCTCCACGTCGTTGTGCTTGGTCGCGTGGTTCAGGCGCTTGTAATGGTTGTGGACGGCCACCGAGAGCACGCGCTTGGCCTGGAACTGGCCGATCACGTAATCGTCGAGGACCTTGCAGATTTCCTTCGGCGTCGGGATGCCGTCGCGCGTCTTGACCAGCGCGGACTTGTTCTCCTCGCGGATGATGTCCATGCACAGCTCGACGCATTCGTCGCAGATGAACACCGTCGGGCCCGCGATCAGCTTGCGGACTTCGTGCTGGCTCTTGCCGCAGAACGAGCAGTAGAGCGTATTCTTGGAGTCGCTGCCGCCGACCTTGCTCATATCCATCTCCTCGGGCCGACGCGCGCGGGCGAATCGGTCGCAATCACCATCAATAGCTTCAACGGCCTAACAAAACGTAGAACCGCCTCGTTCCTGCCGGACCCCGCGCACGGTCCGGCCATCGCCTCCCCGCGTCGTCCCTTTTCGGACATTGCCAATGCAAACATGGCCGCGCCGACGGATCAAGCGCAGGGCTGGCGGGCGCGCCCTTGCCGTCCGCGCCGTCGCAAATCCGCAACAATGGCAGCGGCGAAGCTCAGCCCGCCGCCGCCGGGGTCGCCGGAGCGTCCTCGGGACGCTTCGAATAGACCTGATCGACGATGCCGAATTCCTTGGCCTCGTCCGCCGACATGAAATGGTCGCGATCCAGCGTGCGCTCGATCGTATCGTAATCGCGACCCGTATGCCTTACGTAGACTTCGTTCAGGCGCTTCTTGATCTTCATGATATCTTCGGCATGGCGAAGGATATCGGAAGCCTGGCCCTGGAAACCGCCCGAGGGCTGGTGAACCATGATGCGGGAGTTCGGCAGGGCGAAGCGCATGCCGGGATCGCCCGCCGCCAGCAGCAGCGACCCCATCGAGGCCGCCTGGCCCACGCAGAGCGTCGAAATCTTGGGCCGGATGAACTGCATCGTGTCGTAGATCGCCATGCCGGCGGTGACCACGCCGCCGGGCGAATTGATGTATATCGACACTTCCTTCTTGGGATTTTCGGATTCCAGGAAGAGAAGCTGGGCGATGATGACCGAGGCCATATGGTCTTCGACCGGGCCGGTCAGGAAGATGATGCGCTCGCGCAGGAGGCGCGAATAGATGTCGAAGCCACGCTCGCCGCGGCTCGTATTCTCGATGACCTGCGGGATAAGGTATTGGTTATAAACCTCGATCGGGTCGCGCATCACTGCCTCTGAATTCCTTGATTCGCAGGACAATATCATGCGTCCCGCCAGTTTCCGATCTTACATAGGCGTCGCGGGCGTCAAGAAAAAGGGCGCCGCGGCACGGCCGGCGCGGGGCCGGGCCCGCCTGCCGAGGCTCTGAAACGAAAACGCCCCGCTTCGGGCGGGGCGTTCGCGCGGTAGGCGGATGGCGTCAGGCCGCCTCGTCCGGGGCTTCCATCTTCATCAGCTCGTCGCGGGTCACGTGCTTGTCGGTGACCTTGGCGAGGCCGAGGATGTGGTCGATCACCTTCTCCTCGAACAGCGGCGCGCGGATTTCGCCGAGCGCCTGCGGGTTCTTGCGGTAATAGTCCCAGAGCTGCTGCTCCTGGCCCGGGTAGGCGCGGATCCGCTCGATCAGCGCCTTGGTGACTTCCTCGTCCTCGACCTTCACGGCCGCCTTCTCGCCGACCTCGGCGAGCAGCAGGCCGAGGCGCACGCGGCGCTCGGCGATGCGGCGATATTCCTCGCGCGCCTTTTCCTCGGTCGTGTCCTCCTGCTCGAACGTCTTGCCGCTGGCGGCCTGCTCGTTGACGATCGAGCGCCAGATGCCGTCGAACTCGGTCTCGACCAGGCCCTGCGGCAGGTCGAAGCTGTAGCGTCCGTCGAGGGCGTCGAGCAGGGCGCGCTTGGTGTGGACGCGGGCGCCGCGGCCGAGATCGGCCTCGATGTTCGAGCGCACCGCCGCGCGGAAGGCGTCCATGGTCTCGAAGCCGAACTTCTTGGCGAATTCGTCGTCGATGGCGAACTCGCCGGGCGCGGCGACGTTCTTGACCGTCACGTCGAACTCGGCCGCCTGGCCGGCCAGGCGCGCGGCGGCGTAGTTCTCGGGGAAGGTCACGGAAATCGTGCGGCTTTCGCCCTTCTTCATGCCCTCGATCTGCTCCTCGAAGCCGGGAATGAAGCTGCCCGAGCCGATGATGAGATCGATGCCCTCGCCCGCGCCGCCCTCGAAGGGCTCGCCGCCGATCTTGCCGACGAAATTGAGCGTGACCTTGTCGCCCTTGGCGACGACCGGCTCGTCGCCTTCCTTGTCGTTGTAGGGGCGCTGCTGGTCGGCCATACGCTGGATCGCCTCGTCCACGTCGCTGTCGGCGACGTCGACGACGATGCGCTCGACGGCGACGTCGTCAAAGGAGCCGACCTCGATGGCGGGCAGCGTCTCGAGCGCCACGGTGAAGGTGAAGTCGCCCTTGGCCTCCAGCACCTTCTCCATTTCGTCCTGGCCGCCGACGATATCGAGGCGCGGCTCGCCGGCGAGGCGGAGCTGGTTATCCTCGACGATCTTGCGATTGGCCTCGTTGACGGCCTCCTGCACGACATCGCCCATGATGGACTTGCCGTAGAGGCGGCGGATATGGGCCGTCGGCACCTTGCCCGGGCGGAAGCCGTTGATCTTGACCTTGCCCTTCATGTCCTGGAGCTGGCTCTCGAGCTTGGCGGCGAGGTCGGCCGCCGGCATCACCACCTTGTATTCGCGCTTCAAACCCTCAGCGCTCGTCTCCGTCACCTGCATCGCCATGCAACCTTCTAAAATCTCTCGGGCGGGAACGAAAAGCCGGCGCGCCGGGGACTGGTGCGGGCGGAGGGACTCGAACCCCCATGCCTTTCAGCGGTGGAACCTAAATCCACTGCGTCTACCAGTTCCGCCACGCCCGCGTTCCGCGATCGTCGTCCTTCGGGCGCGCAAAAAGCGCCGTCGGCCGGTCGCCCCGCCGCTTCGGGTGCGGCTCTATAGCAATGTGAAACCGCCCGCGCAGCAAAAAAATGCCAAGTCGGGGCGGCTCGCCTATATCCTTGTGCGGAATCGTCCCCGAAACGTCGCAAGGTCGCCCGCGCCCATGAACGCACCCGCCCGCCCGAACCCGTTCTTCGAACCCTGGACCGGTCCGTTCGAACTGCCGCCCTTCGACCGAATCCGGACGGAGGACATCCAGCCCGCCTACGAGCGGGCGATGGCGGAACATGATGCGGAGATCGCCGCCATCGCGGCCGATTCCAATCCGCCGACCTTCGACAATACGGTGACGGCGCTGGAACGGGCGGGCGCGGCGATGAACCGGGTCGGCGCGGTCTTCTGGAACCTCACCGGCACGGACTCGACGCCCGAACTGCAGGCGATCGAGCGCGAGCTCGCCCCCAGGCTCGCCGACCATTATGCGGCGATCGGCCTCAACGAGCCCCTCTTCCGTCGCATCGAGGCCGTCTGGAAGCAGCGCGACGCCCTGCCCCTGACGCCGGAGCAGCGGCGCGTGCTGGAACTGACCTACGACAGTTTCGTGCGCTCGGGCGTTCTGCTGCCGCCGGAGCAGAAGAAGCGCTTCGCGGAAATCGCGAGCCGGCTCGCCACGCTCGGCGCGCAATTCGCGCAGAACATCCTGAAGGACGAAGCCGACTGGATGATGCTGCTGGAGGAGAGCGATCTCGACGGCCTGTCGCAGACGTTGCGCGACGCCGCCGCGCGCGCCGCCGCCGACCGCGGCCATGCCGGCAAATACGCCATCACGCTGGCGCGTTCGAGCGTCGAGCAGTTCCTCACCTATTCCGCGCGCCGCGATCTGCGGGAGAAGGCGTTCAACGCCTGGATCGCGCGCGGCGAGAACGACGGAGCGACCGACAACCGCCCGATCGCGGCCGAGACCTTGCGGCTGCGCGACGAGAGCGCGCGCATGCTCGGCTATCCCTCCTATGCGCATTTCAAGCTCGCCGACCAGATGGCGAAGACGCCGGAAAACGTCCGCGCGCTGCTCGACAAGGTGTGGACGCCGGCCAAGGCGGCGGCGCAGCGCGACCGCGGCGAATTGCAGAAGCTGGCCGCGACGGAAGGGGGCAATTTCGAGATCGCCGCGCATGACTGGCGCTACTACGCCGAGAAGCTGCGCAAGGC
>DAIRCS010000147.1:0-9722 GCA_036796555.1 Rhodoblastus sp.
ATGCCGTGCAGCACCTGCACCTTGCCGTAGCCGGCGACGAGATTGTCGACTTTGAGCATCGGCCCGCTCCTCAGACTGCGGTCGCGGCCGCGCCGCCGAGATAGGCTTCGATCACGCGCGGGTTGGCCTGAACCTCGGCGGCCTTGCCCTCCGCGATCTTCTCGCCGAAGTCGAGCACGGTGATCGTGTCGCAGATGCTCATCACCACATCCATGTGATGCTCGATCAGGATGATCGTGATGCCGTGATCGCGAACCTTGCGAATGATGCTCATCAATTCCTTGATGTCGGGCGCGGTGAGGCCGGCGGCGGGCTCGTCGAGCAGCAGGAGCTTGGGATCGAGCGCAAGCGCGCGGCCGATCTCGAGCAGGCGCTGCTTGCCGTAAGGCAGATTGCGCGCTTCCTCGTTGGCGAGGCCCGCCAGGCCGACGAAATCGAGGATCGCCGCGGCGCGGTTGCGCGCGGCCGCCTCGTCGCTTTTCGCACGCGGCAGCCCCAGCGCGATTTCGAAAATGCCGGAGCGATAGGTGTGCTGGAGCCCGACCAGCACATTCTCGATCAGGGTGAGCTCGCCGAACAATTGCACGTTCTGGAAGGTGCGCGCGACGCCGCGCGCCGCGATCTGCGGCGACTTGAGGCCGGCGAGGCTGTGATTCTCGAATTTCACGTCGCCTGACGTCGGCGTGTAGATGCCGGTGAGCACGTTCATCATCGTGCTCTTGCCGGAGCCGTTCGGGCCGATCAGGCCGTGGATCGCGCCCGGCTTGACCGAAAGGTCGACGCCGCCCAGCGCCTTCAGGCCGCCGAACTGCATGACGACCTGGCCGACGTCGAGCAGCGGCCGGTCTCGGTCGACGATCGGGGCGGCGACGAAGGCGTCGCTCTCCGCGCCGCCTCCGGTCGACATTTGCGCCCGGCCGAACAGGCTCGGCATGACCTGCGCGAAGATCGCCTTCAGGAAGCCGACGATGCCGTCGGGCAGATAGTAGACGACGAACAGGATCATCATGCCGAACAGCGTCAGCTTGAAATCCGTGATCTTCTGCAGGAAGAGCGAGAAGACGAAAAAGGCGACGCACAGCAGAACAGGCGTGATCACGCGCGACCTGCTCTCGGGATTGCGGATGGCGGACGCGCCGCCCGCAAGAACCGCGACCGCCGCGATCACGCCCGCGACGATGCGGAAGAGGTCGATATCGGCGAGAAGGTTCGGCAAATAGACGATGATCGCCGCGCCGATGATCGGCCCGAGCCGCGATTTGCGACCGCCCATGGTGACGGCGAGCAGGAAGAGCACCGACAGTTCGAAGGAGAAATTGTTCGGCGCGATATATTGTTCGGAATAGGAGAAGAAAACCCCGGCGAAACCAGCGAACGCCGCGCTCGTCACAAAGGCGATCACCTTGTGGCGATAGACCGACACGCCCATGCAGTCGCAGGCGATGGGGCTGTCGCGCAGCGCCTCGAAAGCGCGGCCGAAGCGCGAGGCGAGAATGCGATTGATGACGACGATCACGCCGATGAGCGCGAGGCCGCTGATGATGAAGAATTGCGATTCCTTCATGCGCTTGGCCGACATGTCGAGGAACGGCAGGATGTTTGAATAATCGCGCCAGTCGAACAGCGCCGGCGTCGAGAACTTGACGCCGAGGGGACCGTTGGTGAGCGGCGTGATTTCATTGATCAGGATCTGGATGATCGTGCCGAAGGCGAGCGTCACCATCGCGAGATAGGGACCGGTGACGCGCAACGCCGGCAGCGCGAGAATCGCGCCGAATGCGGCCGCCACGATCGGCGCGGCGACCAGCGAAGGCCAGAAGCCGATATCGAAATGCATCGAGAGGACGCCGGCCGTGTAGGAGCCGATGCCGAACAGCGCCGCATGGCCGATCGAGACTTCGCCGGTGTAGCCGAAGACGACGTCCAGCCCGAGCACGACGATGGAGAAGATCGCGATGGTCTGCAGCAGATGCAAGTAATAGGGGCTCGTCACCATGAAAGGGATGGCGACGACCGCAGCGAGACCGAGAAGAAGCGAAAGGATGTTGCGCATCGCCTCAGACCTTCTTGATCGTCGCCGTGCCGAACAGGCCGGAAGGTTTGAGCGACAGGACGAGAAGCAGCAGCACGAGCCCGGGCACGTCCTTGTAGCCGGTTGAAATGTAGAAGCCCGTCAGCGTCTCGACGATGCCGAGGATGAGGCCGCCGACGATCGCGCCGACGCCCGAGGACAGGCCGCCGATGATCGCGACCGCGAAGGCCTTGAGGCCGAGCACCGCGCCCATGGTCGCGCCGGTCAGCGTCACCGGCGCGACGAGCACGCCGGCGAAAGCGGCCGAGAGCGACGAGAGCGCATAGGAGAAGGTGATGACGCGCGAGGTGTTGATGCCCATCAGGCCCGCCGCGTCGCGGTCGTTGGCGGTCGCGACGACCGCCTTGCCGAAGATCGAGCGTCGATTGAAGATTTCGACGGCCGCCATGAGAACGAGCGCGCCGGCGACGATGGCGATTTCCATCGGCTGGATGCGCACGGGCCCGATCTGCAGGGCCGCCTCCGGCAGCGGCGAGGGAAATTTCAGCGGATCGCGGCCCCAGATGTTTTCCGCGAGATTCTTGAAGATGATGCCGAGCGCGATCGTGGCCATGATCCAGCCCGCTTCCGACTTGACGCGGATCGCCTGCCTGACGCCCAGCCATTCCACGAAGGCGCCTTGCGCGAGGCCGAAGGCGAGCACCGCCGGCAGCATCAGCAGATAGGCCCAGAACGTGCCGATCGACTGGCCGATGAGAAAGTTGATCGTCGTCAGGCCGACGAGCGCCCCGAGCATCAGGGCCTCGCCCTGTCCGAAGTTCAGCGTCTTGGACGTCGCGAAAGTGAGCTGGTAGCCGAAGGCGATGACCGCATAGATCATGCCGACGGAAACGCCGCTGACGATAAGCTGGGCGAAGATGTTCATGGCAGGCGCGCTCGTGTGGAAACGCCGCGCCCTCCAGGGCGCGGCGCTCGTTTAAAATCCGGGGCCCGTGCGCCCCGGCGGCGTGTGCGAATCAGCCCTTCGGCTTCACGCGCAGCGCCTTGTCGCCTTCGATGTCTTCGGGATGCGCCGGCACGACACGGCCGCCCTTGACGAGGCCCATGACCGGGATGTTCGCCGATATGGCTTCGTGATCGATGGCGCTGAACGGCTTGTCGTAGGTCGTAACGACGCCTTCGATCTTCGTGTTGAGGTTTTCGAGCGCCTCGCGGACCTTGCGTCCGTCGGTCGAGTTCGCCTGCTTGATGGCGGCGGCGAGCAGATAGACCGAATCGTAGCCCTGCGCGGCCGAAACCGGCGAAGGCATGCGATCGATATTATACTTCTTCTGATAGGCCTCGATGAACGCCTTGCGCTTGGGCGTCGTCGGCAACTGGATGAAGGTCTGCGGCATGATCGCGCCGTCGCCATTGGCGCCCGCCGTGTCGATGTAGCTCGCCATCGACAGCGTCCACGAGCCGATCAGCGGCACCTTCCAACCGAGCTTCGCCATGGCGTTGGCGATCTGGGCGAGCTCCGGGCCGATGGCGTAGGTGAGGATGACGTCGGTGCCGGCTTCCTTGGCGCGCAGCACCTGCGCCGTCATGTCGGTGTCGCCGATATTGAACTTCTCGGTCGCCACCGCCTTCACGCCGTCCTTCTCGAGCGCCTTGATCATGTCGGCCTGGCCGAGCTGACCATAATTGGTGGAATCCGCGAGAATCGCCGGCTTCTTGAAGCCCTGGCGCTTGATCGCCTCGTTGGCGATCATCGCGGACTGGATGGCGTCGTTCGCCGACGTGCGGAAGATGAAGTTCGGCGCCTTGAACTGCGTCGAGATCGCGGTGCCGGTCGCGACGTTGTTGATGACGGGAATTTCCGCTTCCTGGTAGAAGCGCTGCGAAGCGAGCGCGACGCCGGTGTTGATGTAGCCGAGCGTTGCGACCACCTGCTCCTTGTTGATCAGCTCCTGCGCGACCTGCACGCCGAGCTCGTTCTTGGCCTCGTCGTCGCGTTCGATCAGCTGGATCTGCTTGCCGAGCACGCCGCCCGCCTTGTTGATTTCCTCGGCGGCGAGCTTGACGCCATCGCGCATCGAAACGCCCATGGAGGCCGAGCCGCCGGTGAACGGACCGGAGAGGCCGATTTTGATGGTGTCGGCCGCGTAAGCCGAGGCCATTGACGCCGTCGAGGCGGCGAGCGCAATCACGAAATACTTGAGCTTCACTATCTTCTCCCTCATCGCACGGACAATTCTTCATCCGCAGCTTTTGATTCGGGGCCAGCGGCCCCTCTCCCCGACGGCAAAAACCCGGCGCCGCCGCCGCTCGCTTTCTAGCATGCCTGATTTCCGGCGTCTCGCGCCCAAGCAGATGCTGCATCGCGGTATTTCTTGCGCGGGCCCGGCAAAAAGCCAGCGGCGACATACGCAAAAGCCGACTGGCGTCCGGCCGCCGGCGGCGCCTCTTCGCGCGCCGACGATCGTTTCGATCAGGTTCTGTCTGGTCGATTGCCCATCGACGGTCGCAAGGCTAACGCGATGGCCGTCAGATGCGGGACTTCGTCAACGGCCTGGCGGCTCCTAGATCTCGACGATTTCAACGCCTGGGAGGGTGTTTTCGCCGGGATAGCCCCATTGATTGCTGACAATGCGGGTCGCCCCGATGCAATAGTCGACGTTGTGATGGGTATGGCCATGCACCCACAACGCGGGCGCATGAGCCTCGATCAGCGCGGTCAAATCGGAGGCGAACGCCGGGGAGAGATTGTCGCCGCGATAGCGCGGCTCGATCGACAGCGGCGACGGAGCATGATGCGTCACCGCGATTGTCGGGCCGGAAAAAGCGTCTGCGAGCGCGGCGGCAAGCCAGCCCTTCGCTCGTTCATGCAAGACGGCGGCGTCCTGAGGCCGGAAGAGCGCGCCGGGACCGAAACCGATGCGTCGATGATCGTACATGACCGCATCGGCGCGCAGCATCGACTCGCCCGCCCTCTCGGCGCCGTAGAGGCAATAGTTCGTCCACGCCGTGCATCCCAGAATGCGCATCGGCCGCCCGCACAGATCGAGCGTCATGCCCGCATGTTCGAGAAACGCGACATTCTCCGTCGCAGCGGCGGCAGCCTGCAATTCCCCGAGCAGGGCCGCGTGGTCAAATCGATAGAATTCGTGGTTCCCCGCTACATAGACGACCGGACGATTGGGAAAGGCCGCGGCGCCCCAGCGCAGACCGTTCACGCCGTCGGCGATGTCGCCGGCCAGCACCACCAGATCCGCCGCCGCCATCGCGTCGCGCGCCGCATCCGTCAGTTGCGCCATGGCCGTGGCGCAGTCTTCCTCGCTCGCGCCATTGCGCGACATTTGCCGATGTCGAATGTCGAGGTGGAGGTCGGACAGGACGCCGATCCGGACAGGTCTCACGTCAGGCCTCGTATAGCGCGCGGTCGACGCCTGATGAGCGATCAGCCGAAATCGTGCGCAAAATTTTCTCTCCATGAACGGCGTGGCGTTCGACGAATGCTTCAGGAGGAAACCGGAGCCGAACGCCGGCTTGCAGCGACGGCCGGCCCCGGGCCGGAAAAATCAGACGCGCGTATTGTCGTCCCCTTGCGAAACCGCCGTCTCGAACGGAGGAAACAATATCTCGTTCTCGAGACGAATATGCTCTGAAAGATCGGCGACGAACGACCCCAGCCTGGCGTAGAGCGTTCGCCAGCTTCCGCACGCATCGCCAGGCGCCGTGAGCCGGTTGGTCATGGCTTCGATACAAGCCATCTCGACTCCATGGTCGTCATGGTCGGCGCGCATGGCGGCGATGGGATTCTCGATGCCAGGTCCCCCGCCGCGACGTATCGCCGGAAAGAGGATCAATTCCTCCTTCTTCATGTGAACCTCGAGTTCGCCGATTAGCTTTCGCAACAAGCCGGCAAGGCCCCGGGGCACGCCGGGCGCACCTTCATGCACCTGTTCGACCCGCGCCGCGAGCGCGGCGATCTCCGGCAATTCGGCGCGATGCCGGGCATGGTAGCGCTCTTCGATGTAGCGGGTGAGCGCGGCCGGATCGTCAAGCGGCGCAGCGTCAGACATGGCGTATCTCCGATCTTTCAGTCACAGGCGAACCTTCGCGCCGCGGGCGTCCTCCACCGCCATGTTGAGCGAACGGGCGATGCGTTCGGCGCGTTCGATCACATGCCGGGCCCCGTCGCGCGTGCAAGTCTCGACGGCGGTTGCACGGAACAGCTCCAGCCATCGCTCGAAATGGGACCAGTCCACGGGAAGGCGCGCATGGGCGGGCATCGGCGCGCCGCGGTAGCGGCCGGTCATCAACGCCACCGACGACCAGAATTCAACCATGCGCGCGAGATGGGAATCCCAGTCGTGGATGCGTTCGACGAAGATCGGGCCCAGAACGGGATCGCGGCGGACCTTGTCATAGAAGCGATGGACGAGAGCGGCAAGTTGCGTCTCGTCCAGCCCGGTCTGCGCCATGAGCGCCGCCGTCATCCCGGGGCGGATCGAGCCTGTGACGGCGAGAGAAAAATCAGACATTGCGCGCTCGAAGGTTCTTGTCGCCTTGCGCGCAAGACTAATCCGGTGAATAGGTATTGTAAATACCACTTCATTCGCCGCGGAGAAACGAATGCGGTTGACGTCCTTCACCGACTACGGATTGCGGGCCCTGATGCGCATCGCCAGCGATCCCACGCGCGGATTTTCGACAAATGAGCTCGCGGAAGAATTCGAGCTCTCGCGCCATCACCTTGCGAAAATCGCCCAACGCCTGTCGCAAGCGGGGATCGTTGCGACACGGCGCGGCGGCGGCGGCGGACTGACCCTGGCGAAGCCGGCGCAGGACATCCGGCTCGGCGAGATCGTGCGTGTGCTGGAAGAGAACCAGATTCTCGTCGATTGCCTGACGCCGGGCGGCGGGAGCTGCACGATCAGGAACTGCTGTCGCCTCAAGCAGCGCATGCTCTCTGCCGAGAAGGCGTTCATCGACGATCTCAACAGGTCGACATTGGCCGACATCAGCTTGCCGGCGCTGCGGACGAAGGTTCGCTCCAGCTCGGTCCGTTAGCCGACGTCAGCGATGTCCGCCGTCACGCCGACCTCGAACTTTCACCCGGCGAATTAAGCCTTCGTGCGCGACGGCCGGGCGCGGGGCGCGATCGGCTTCGGCAGGCCGGGCTGTTCGCAGGTAGCCGCGACGTGGTTCAAACCTCGGCGGACCTTGTGAATCAGGTCGTTGTCGCTTCGCTCGGCGTAGACGGCGTAGGTCGAGTGCGAAAATTCAGGCGCGCTTTTCACGCGCTGCAATTGGCCGTTCGCAAGAAATGGCCGAACGGCACCGAACCGGAAATATCCGCACCCGCCCACGCTCAGCAGATACGTCAAGGCGAGCGGGCCGAGCGAGATCGACACCGGCGGGTTGCCGAGCTCGGGAAATGCGGACTGGTGACTGACTGCAAAGACCGGGCTCCAGTCGACGTGAATATAGTGCTCGGGGTTCAACTCGCCGTTCGGCGAGGTCGTCACCAGGACAAGCTTCTCCTCGCGCAGCAGTTCGGCGACGAGATTTGGCCGTGCAGGCGGATTGTAGAGAACGGCGAGATCGAGCGAGCCGTCCTGAACGCGCGTCAACAGGCTCGCGGGATTGTCGACCTCGGCGCGCAAGGCGATTTCCGGACATTCCCGGTGCATCCAAACGAGCCAGTCCGCCAGGAGCGGATGCCAGAGGCTGAGTTCGCCGCCTATGCTGACGCCGTCCTCGCGGCCGCGGGGAAGCGCCACCTGCTGCCGCGCGCGCTCCCAGACCTGGACCATCGTCGTGGCGTGCCGGACCAGCCGCTCGCCAGCGGGGGTCAGTCGCGCGCCGGCCTTGTTGCGGACGAACAGGCGCCGGCCCAGCAGATCCTCCAGCGCGCGAACGCGCGCGCTGATCGCGGTCTGCGTGACGTGAAGGCGCTCGGCGGCCGCGACGAAGCTTCTGCTCTCGGCGATCTCGAGAAAGGTTCGCGCCTGGGTGACGTCCATGTTTTTATATGACGATCGTTGCAGATAAACGCAATCAAATGAATTTGTGCAACGCATGATGCGGCGCCATGTTCGGCTGCGGGAACGGAGCGCGCGGGCCTCCGGAACGAGCGATTGCGATTGCGTCCCGGAGGCGGGCGCGCGACGCGTCGCCATGAATTCGCGCAGCCCGATCGCCCGTGCGCAGGATATCCGGCCATGTCGATCGTCGCATGCGAGCTTTCCGAACGTATCGGCCGGGCTCTGCTCGCATCCGCTTCCGACGCCATCCTGGCGACCGACCGCAATGGCGTCATCGAGTTCTGGAATCCCGGCGCGGAACGGATATTCGGTTTTTCCGCCGGACAGGCCGTGGGCCGCTCGCTCGACATCATCATCCCGGAAAATCTGCGCGCCCGTCACTGGCGCGGTTGGGCGCATGCGCTCGAGACCGGCCAAAGCCGATATTCGGCGGGCGAATTGCTGTCCGTCCCCGCCCTGACCGCGGACGGGCGGCGCATTTCCGTCGAATTCACCATCGTCATTCTGAGGGATGACGACGGTCGGCCGAGCGGCGTCGCCGCGATCCTGCGCGACGTCACCACGCGCTTCGACGAGATGAGAAGTCTGCGCCGTCAAATCGCCGAGCGCGCGAGCGCCCGGTGATGCGAATTCCGAAGAACGCTTTCCGCGCTAACGCAGGATCCGCCGGCAAGGATTCGGCCGGGGCCGCGGCGCAGATCGTGCGGCGGGAGAAACCATCATGCGGATAGTTGAAAGCCTGACGCGGACCGAACGCCAGTTGGCGCTCGTCATCGCCGCGGCGGTGGCGTGCGTCGGCCTGTCGATGTCCGCGTTGGGACGCAACGACATGCTCGGCGTTCATGGCGCCGTCGTCGTTTGCGCCGCGCTGGCCGCAGCGGTCGCGCTGCTCATCCGTTACGACGCGCCCGAACCGCCGGCCGAGCGGCTCGCGGAATATTACGACGAACCCAGCAAGCTCGGGATCGCTTTCGCTCTCGTCTGGGCCGTCGTCGGCATGGCGTTCGGCGTGTGGGCCGCTTCCCAGCTCGCCTGGCCGGACCTCGCATTCGACGCGGCATGGTCCACGTTCGGCCGCATCCGGCCTGTCCACACCACCGGCGTGATCTTCGGGTTCGGCGGCAATGCGCTGATCGCGACGTCGTTCCTGGTGATGCAGCGCACGTGCAGGGCGCGCCTTCGCGGCCAGCTCGGCCCGGTTTTCATCCTGTTCGGCTACAATCTGTTCTGCCTGCTCGGCGTCACCGGCTACCTGATGGGCGTCACGAAGTCGAAGGAATATGCGGAGCCGGAATGGTACGCCGGGCTCTGGCTGCTCGTCGTGTGGATCACGTATTTCGTCGTCTACCTGCGCACGCTCGCCCGCCGGCGCGAGCCGCACATCTACGTCTCCAACTGGTATTATCTCGCCTTCGTCGTCGTCGTGGCGATCCTCTATATCGTCAACAATCTCGCGGTCCCCGTCTCGCCCGGCCACGCCAAGAGCTACACGCTGTTCGGCGGCGTGCAGGACGCGATGACCCAATGGTGGTACGGCCACAACGCGGTCGCGTTCTTCCTGACCTCGGGATTCCTCGGCATGATGTATTACTTCATGCCGAAGCGCGCCGGCCGGCCGATCTATTCCTACCGGATGTCGATCATCAGCTTCTGGG
>DAIRCS010000148.1:0-4860 GCA_036796555.1 Rhodoblastus sp.
GCGCGCTTCTCGATCCGCTCCTTGCCCTCGCGCAGGCTGTAGGCGATGCCCTCGAGGATCGCGCGATAGAGATGGGCGCGCGTGTGGACGTCCGTGAATCCGATGATCGCGCCGCGCGCGTCCGGTCCCGGATTGCGCAGCCCCGGCGTCCAGTAAGGCTGGAGCATCAGGCCCTGGCTGCCGGGCGGGACCTGCGCGACGAGGCGGTCGAACATCTGCTCCGCCGGCACGCCCTCGGCCAGCGCCGCGGCGACCTCGGGATGGCCGAACTGCTGCCTGAACCAGTTGACCATCCAGAAGCCGCGAAAGATCTGGACCTCGAGATTGTATTTGCCGGGGATCAGCGCCGGATAAGGCGGGATGAGCCGCGTCGCCTCGACATAGCGCGGCGCGGTGACGGCGATGGTCGCGGTCGTGCCATAGGACAGCGCGCCGATTTCCGGCGTTGTCGCGCCGCAGCCGGCGATCTCGCAGGCCTTGTCGGCGGCCGCCGCTATGACCGGCAGGCCCTCCGGCAGGCCGAGCGCGGCCGCGGCTTCCGGCGTGAGCGCGCCGAGCACGGCGCCAGCGGGCGAAATATCCGGCATCTGGTCGCGCCGCGCCGCAAGCGCCTTCCATTTCCAGTCGAACCGGGAGGCCCAATCCTGCTTCTTGAAGTCGAATGGAATGTAGGCGACCTGCGAGGCGACGGCGTCGACGAATTTTCCGGTCAGCTTGTAGTTGAGCCAGCCGGAAACGAGCAGGATCTTGTGCGTGCGTTTCAACGCCTCCGGCTCGTTCTCCGCGATCCAGTTGAGTTCGGCCTGACGGCTGAGATAGTCGATCGTGTCCGACACGCGCGCGAGCGCGAAGGCGGCGCGCCACCACATCTGCGCCTTGCGCGGGCGGGCGGCGCGGCGCTGGTCGAGCCAGATGATGAAGGGGCGGATCGGCGCGCCCTTGTCGTCGACGAGGACGAGCGAGCCGCGCTGCGTCGTGACCGCGATTCCCCTGATGCGCGCGCGCAGGTCGGGCCTGTCCTCGAACAGCGCGCGACAGACCAGACCCGTCGCGCGCCAGAATTCGTCGGCGTCATGCTCCAGCCAATTGTCGCGCGGCGTGACATAGGCGTCGAACACGTGCTGACGCCGCCCGACCAGCTCGCCCTGCAGATCGAAGACGAGCGCGCGCACACTCTGCGTGCCGCAGTCGATGGAAAGCAGGAGTTCGGTCGACACATTCGTCATGGGCGGGCCGGCACGGAATAACAGCGCGCGATCAGCGCGCGGTAGCGTTCTTCTTCCACGCGCCAGCGCGCATCATCCCAGCGCATTTCCTCACGCGCAATCTCTCCGACGCGCGGCAGGATCGCCGCGCCGCCGTCGCGCAGCAGCAGGCCGAGCCGCGTGCGCCGCAGCATCGCATCGTCGAGATGGACGACATCCTCGGCGCGAAACGCCCAGCGCAGTTCCGCCCAGGTCGTCGGCGTCGCGCCGATCGTTTCGGTTTCGCCCGGGCGCGCCGCGGTCGGGATCAGCGCGGCTTCGTCGCCGTAGCGCGCCAGCCAGCGCCGCGCGATCGCGGGCGGCAGTCCTGCAAGCGCGTCCGTAGTCCGGCGCGCCGGTTGCTGTAAGATACGTTCGGCCTCGCCCGCGCCCGCGAGCGCCGGCGCGCGCGCCGCAGCGGCGCGCAGCGCGGCGACGGCCGTTGCGCGAAAGGTCGTGAGCTTGCCACCCGTCACGGTCAGCAGTCCGCCCTCCTCCACGATCAGATGATCGCGCGCCTCCTTCGACGGATCGACATGCGCGCCGGACGCGACGACGGGCCGCACGCCGGCCCAGGTCGAAACGATATCCTCCTCGACAAGATCGAGCGCCGGAAAAGCCGTTCGCACGGCGCGCATGAGGTAGTCGACTTCCGCGCGCGCGATGGAGGGTTCGATATCCAGATCGCCGCGATGATCGATATCCGTCGTGCCGACGAGAACCGCGCCTTCCCAGGGCACGGCGAAGACCGGCCGGCCGTCTTCGGCGTAGAAGCCGACCGCGTTTGCGAGCGGAAACCTGTCGGCGGCGAACATCAGGTGGCTGCCGCGCAGCGGCCGCAGTTTTGGCGCCGCGCCGACCTGCCCGCGCAGGCGGTCGGACCAGGCGCCTGCGGCGTTGACGACGAGCCTGGCGGCGAGATCGAACGACGCGCCCGAAGTTTCATCGCGCAACCGCACGCCTGAAAAATCGCCGACGCGGGAGGAGACATTCTCCGCTTGAAGATAGTTCACGGCGACGGCGCCGTAACGGCGCGCCTCGGCGAGCGTGCGAAGGACGAGGCGCGCATCGTCCGTCGCGGCGTCGAGATAAGACCAGCCGCCCTGCAGGCCCTCGGTCGCGATGGCGGGAAATGCGGCGCGCACGGCGGCCGCGTCGCGCCAACGGCGGCTGCGCGCGCCGGCGAAAAAATCGTAGACCGCGAGCGCCAGACCGAGCTTGAGCTTTCCGTTCCTGCCGCCGGCGCGCACCGGCACGAGAAATTCCTGCGGCATGACGAGGCCGGGCGCATCGCGTAGCAGCGCGGTTCGCTCGCGCACGGACTCGCGCGTGAGACCGAACTTGCCCTGCGCGAGATAGCGCAGGCCGCCGTGCACGAGCTTGGACGAGCGCGACGAGGTTCCGCTGGCGAAATCACGCGCCTCCGCCAGCGCCGTGCGCGCCCCGGCGCGCGCCGCCTCGAGCGCGAGGCCGGCGCCTGCAATGCCGCCGCCGACGACAAGGACGTCAAAAGGCGAACCATTCGCGAGGCGCGCGAGATTTTCCGCGCGGGTCACCCGTTATCGTCCGCCACGAGATTGCCCGAAGCCATCACGCGGTCGGGATCGAAATGCGCGATCACGGCGCCGATCGCCGCCATGCCGCGCGCGCCCTTTTCCGCCTCCAGCCAGGGCGCATGATCCTTGCCGACGCCATGCTGATGCGAAATCGTTCCGCCATTGCGCACGATGGCGTCGCTGACGGAGACCTTGAGCGCGCGCCAGCGCGCCCAGGCCTGTTCAAAATCCGGACCGATGCGAAACACGAAGGTCGAATAGACGCTCGAGCCCTGCGGGTAGACATGCGAGAGATGCGTGTAGGCGTGGCAGCGCTCGCCAAGCGCCGCCAGCGCGCCCCGCCCAGCCTCTTCCATCGCGCGCATGGTCGCGGCGACGCGCGGCCAGTCGACGGCCGTCTCCATCGTGTCGACGGCGTAGCCCGCCTCCCACAAGGCGTTGCGCAGGTAGACCGATTTGAATCGGTTGGCGCGCCATTTTTCGCCGAGAAGCTTTCCGGTCGAGACCGCGCCGTAGCGCTTGAGCATCGCGCCGGCCTGCGCGCGCATGGCGCGCACCTGCGCGGCGGCGCCGGTGAAGCCGGCGAGCAGAAGGACCTTGCCTTCGCCCACGCCGCGCGCGCGCAGATAGCGGTCGAGCAGGCGCACGGCCGCTCCGCCGCCGGCGAGCCGCAAGGTCGTCTCCGTCTCCGTCTGGTTGGCGAGACGCAGCATGGAGAGGCCGAGCTTCGCCTGCGCGAGTTCGCGCGCAGCCGCCTCGCCGCGCGCCCAGTCCGGCAGGAAATAGCCGCGGAATTCTTCCCGCTCCGGCGCAGGCGTCACACGCATGGTCGCCTGCGTGATCACGCCGATGCGCCCTTCGGAGCCGAGAATCCATTCGCGCAGATCCGGCCCCGCAGCCGAAGCCGGAAAGGTCGGAATGTCGAGGCGGCCCGTTGGCGTCTCGATCCGCGCGCCGGCGAGCATCGCCTCGATGCGGCCATAGCGCGCCGATTGCTGGCCCGAGGAGCGCGTCGCGATCCAGCCGCCGAGCGTCGAATAGTCGAAACTCTGCGGAAAGTGCCCGAGCGTGAAGCCGTGCGCGCGCAGAGCGGCCTCGATCTGCGGGCCGGGGACGCCCGCCTCGAATGTCGCGAGTTGCGACGTGGGATCAAGATGCAGAAGACGATCGAGCCGCGCGAGCGACAGCGCCAGCGCCGGCCTCTCGCCATCCGGCGGCGTGAGATGGCCGACGACGCTGGTCGCGCCGCCCTGCGGGATGACGCGCGCGCCATTTTCCCGCGCCCAATCGAGCAGGATACGCACCTCGGCCTCTTCGCGCGGAGCCGCCACGCCGTCGACGACGGCGCCGATGCGTCCGAACCGCAGCCGCAGCCAGTCGCCGAGACTCTGGCCGAAGCTCGCGGCGATGCGCGCCTCCGGGCTCGTGTCGATCAGGGGATGCGCGGCGAGGCGCGACGGTCCGATCTGCGCGAGCGCCGCCTGGCGCGTCGCATCCGACGGCTGCTGCGCGTCCCCAATTCTTTCGCGCAGGAATTCAAGCGCGCCTGCGGGCAGATGCGCTTCGACGCCGTCGTCGCCCCAACCATTCCACCGCCGCATCACGCCCTCCCCGCACGTATTCTCGCAGCGGCGATGACGGCGCGCCAGCCCTCAGGCCGTCCTGTTTTCCTCGAGCCCGAGTTCCTGTTTCATCTGGTCGCGGATCAGGAATTTCTGGATCTTGCCCGTGACCGTCATCGGGAAGCCGTCGACGAACTTGATGTAACGAGGGATCTTGTAGTACGCGATCTGGCCCTTGCAGAAGTCGCGCACCTCCTCCTCCGTGATCGTCTCGTTCTCGCGCGGCACGATCCAGGCGCAAAGCTCCTCGCCGAACCGCTTGTCGGGAAGGCCGACGACCTGGACGTCCCTGATCTTCGGATGACGGTAGAGAAACTCCTCGATCTCGCGCGGATAGACGTTCTCGCCGCCGCGAATGACCATGTCCTTGATGCGGCCGACGATGTTGCAATAGCCGTTCTCGTCCATGGTCGCGAGGTCGCCGGTGTGCATCCAGCC
>DAIRCS010000148.1:4960-9678 GCA_036796555.1 Rhodoblastus sp.
TGTTGCAATAGCCGTTCTCGTCCATGGTCGCGAGGTCGCCGGTGTGCATCCAGCCCTCGCCGTCGACGGCCTCCGCGGTCTTGGCGACATCGCCCCAGTAGCCGCGCATGACCGAATAGCCGCGCGTGCAGAATTCGCCGGTCACGCCGCGCGGCACGGCGTTTCCGTCGGTATCGACGATCTTGATCTCGACATGCGGCTGCACGCGGCCGACGGTGGAGACGCGCAGCTCGATGGAATCGTCGACGCTGCTCTGCGTCGAGACGGGCGAGGTCTCCGTCATGCCGTAGGCGATGGTGACTTCGCCCATGTGCATCTGGCTGATGACGCGCTTCATCACCTCGATCGGACAGGGGCTGCCCGCCATGATGCCGGTGCGCAGCGAGGAAATGTCGTATTTGGCGAAATCGGGATGATCGAGCGCGCCGATGAACATGGTGGGCACGCCGTAGAGCGTCGTGCAGCGCTCCTCCGAGACCGCCTGCAACACGGCCAGAGGATCGAAGGCTTCGGCGGGATAGACCAGCTTTGAACCATGCGTCAGCGCGCCGAGATTCGCCATCACCATGCCGAAGCAATGGTAGAGCGGCACGGGCACGCAGATGCTGTCCTTCTCCGTCAGGCGGATCGCCTCGCCGACGAAGAAGCCGTTGTTGAGAATGTTGCGGTGGGTGAGCGTCGCGCCCTTGGGATTGCCGGTCGTGCCCGAGGTGAACTGGATGTTGATCGGCTCGTCGGCCTTCAACGTCGCGCCGAGCGCGGCGAGCCGGTCCTTCTCCGCGTCCGACGGCGGCGTCAGCAATTCGCCGAAATTGGACATGCCCGGCGTCTTCTCGTCGCCGAGGCGAATGACGAATTGCAGCGTCGGCAGTTTCGCCGCCTTCAATGCGCCGGGCTGGGATGAGGCCAGTTCCGGCGCGAGATCGTTGATCATCTCGATGTAGTTCGAGGTCTTGAACGCCGGCGAGAGAACGATGGCGCGGCAGCCGACCTTGTTGACGGCGTATTCGAGTTCGGCGCGGCGATAGGCGGGGTTGATGTTAACCAGCACGAGGCCGGCCTTCGCCGTCGCATGCTGCGTCACCAGCCATTCGACATTGTTCTGCGACCAGATGGCGACGCGGTCGCCCTTCTCGAGCCCGAGCCGCAACAGCGAGCAGGCGACGGCGTCGACGCGGCGCCGCAGTTCGGCATAGGTCAGGCGGTCGTTCTGGTGGCGCGAGACCAAAGCCTCGCGCGTCGCGTGCTTCGCGCAGGCGGAGTCAAAATAGGCGCCGATCGTCTGCTCGATCAGCGGAACGTCGGTCGCGCCCTTGTCGTGGCTGAGTGTGGTCATGGTTTCATCCCAACATGCTTTGCATCGGCTTGCTTTGCATCGGCCTTGGCCCCCTCCCCGCCCTCCCCCGCTGCGCGGGAGAGGGAGTAGATTGGCGGCGCTGCAAAAATCGCGCTCAAGGACGCCTGCCGTCCCCTCTCCCGCGTAGCGGGGAAGGGAAAGGGAGGGAGCCTCGCCGATTCTACGAACTTTTCGCCGCCTCGAATTCAACAAGCTCCGCGCCGTCGCCGACCTGATCGCCGACCGCGAAGCGATGCGCCTTCAACACGCCGTCGGACGGCGCCGTGATCGTGTGCTCCATCTTCATCGCCTCGAGAATGAGCAGCGGCGCGCCCTTGTCCACTTTCGCGCCAGCTTCCGCGACGATGGCGATGATCTTACCGGGCATGGGCGCGAGCAGCCCGCCGTGGCCGCCGGCGCCGTCGGTCGCGACATGCAGCGGGTCGACCGCGGCCAACCGCCAGGCGCGGCCGTCGAGGAAGACATGGCGCATATGGCCGGCCGCGATCACGGCGGCGTCCTTGCGCACGCCGTCGATCTCGACGCGCATCGCGCCGCGCTCGTCGATCTTGCCGCGCACGACATGGGTCCGATCGGCCAGCGACAGCGCATAGCCATCGCCTCGCGCAAGAACGCCGACGCTCGTCTGCGCTTCGCCGAAGCGATAGAGTTGCGCGCGCCGCGCCGCGCCGTTGAGGCGCCAACCGTCGCGCGCATGCCAGGGCGAGGTCGCATCGGCGCTGCGTTGCGCGCGCGCCTGCGCAAATCTGCGTTCGCGCAGGAGCTCGGCCAGCGTCGCGATCAGAAAGGCGTCGGCGGGCGGGCTCTCGGCGCCGGGGAACAGGAAGCCGCGTTCGCGTTCGATCAATCCCGTGTCGAGATCGGCGGACGCGAAGGCCGGACAGGCGACGAGGCGCGAGAGGAAGTCGATATTGTTGTTGACGCCGACGACGCGATAGTCGGCCAGCGCCTGCAACATGCGCGCGCGGGCACGATCGCGGTCGTCGTCCCAGGCGATGAGTTTCGCGATCATCGGATCGTAGAAGGGGCTGATGCTGTCGCCCTCCTCCACGCCAGTGTCGACGCGCACGTTCAGGTTCTCCGACGGCGGCGCGAGATGCGCGAGCTTGCCGGTCGAGGGCAGGAAGTTCTTGTTCGGATCTTCGGCGTAGATGCGCGCTTCCAGCGCATGGCCGTTGATGCGTAACTGTTCCTGCGCCAGCGGCAGCGGCTCGCCAGCCGCGACGCGCAATTGCCATTCGACGAGATCGAGCCCTGTAATCATTTCCGTCACGGGATGCTCCACCTGCAGGCGCGTGTTCATCTCCATGAAATAAAACTGGCCGTCCTGCGTCGCGATGAATTCGACCGTGCCGGCCCCGACGTAACCCACCGCCTTGGCGGCCGCCACCGCCGCCTCGCCCATCTGGCGGCGGCGCTCCGGCGTCATGCCGGGCGCGGGCGCCTCTTCCAGCACCTTCTGATGCCGGCGCTGCACGGAGCAGTCGCGCTCGAACAGATAGACGCACTCGCCGTGGCTGTCGCCGAACACCTGGATCTCGATGTGGCGCGGACGCACGATGTATTTCTCGACGAGCACGTGATCGGAGCCGAAGCTCGCCGCCGCCTCGCGCTTGCAGGAGGCGAGCGCGGCGTCGAAGTCTTCGGCCTTCATCACCTGCCGCATGCCCTTGCCGCCGCCGCCGGCCGCCGCCTTGATCATGACGGGATAGCCGATGGCGTCCGCCTTCGACTTCAGGAGCGCAGCGTCCTGATCGTCGCCGTGATAGCCTGGCGTCAGCGGCACCTTCGCCGCCTCCATCAGCTTCTTGGCTTCCGACTTCGAGCCCATGGCGCGGATGGCGCCGACCGGCGGGCCGATGAAGACGACGCCCGCCTCGTTGCAGGCGTGGCAGAAGGCCTCGTTCTCCGACAGGAAGCCGTAGCCCGGATGAATGGCCTGCGCGCCGGTGCGCTTGGCCGCGTCGATGATCTTGTCGATCACCAGATAGCTTTCGCGCGCCGGCGAAGGGCCGATGAAGATGGCTTCGTCGGCCATGCGCACGTGGCGCGCACCCGCGTCGGCTTCGGAATAGACGGCGACGGTGGCGACGCCCATGCGGCACGCGGTCTTGATGATGCGGCAGGCGATTTCGCCGCGGTTGGCGATGAGGATCTTGTCGAACATGGCGTTTCCCGTTTCTTGGACCGCGAGCCTTTGGGCTCGCCGACGAATGCGAGCCTGAAGGCTCGCGGTCCGGCGCCCGTCACATCCTGAACAATCCGAATTTCGTCGGCTGGATTGGCGCGTTGAGCGAGGCCGAGAGCGAGAGGCCGAGCACGCGGCGCGTGTCGGCGGGATCGAACACGCCGTCGTCCCACAGCCGCGCCGTCGCGTAATAGGGATGCCCCTGAACTTCATACTGCTCGCGGATCGGCGCCTTGAACTTGTCTTCCTCTTCCTTGCTCCACTGGCCGCCCTTGGCCTCGATGCCGTCGCGGCGCACAGTGGCGAGCACGCTCGCCGCCTGCTCGCCGCCCATGACGGAGACGCGCGCGTTCGGCCACATCCACAGGAAGCGCGGCGAATAGGCGCGGCCGCACATGCCGTAATTGCCGGCGCCGAAGGAGCCGCCGAGGATGAGGGTGAGCTTGGGAACCTGCGCGGTCGCCACCGCCGTCACCATCTTGGCGCCGTCCTTGGCGATGCCGGCGTTCTCGTATTTGCGGCCAACCATGAAGCCGGTGATGTTCTGCAGGAAGATGAGCGGAATGCCGCGCTGCGCGCAGAGCTCGATGAAATGCGCGCCCTTCTGCGCGCTTTCGCTGAACAGAATGCCGTTGTTGGCGATGATGCCGACAGGATAGCCGTAGAGTTCGGCGAAGCCCGTCACCAGAGTCGTTCCGTAGCGCGCCTTGAACTCGTCGAAGCGCGAGCCGTCGACGATGCGCGCAATGACTTCGCGGACATCGTAGGGCTTGCGCGTGTCGGTCGGTATCACGCCGTAGAGTTCCGAGGGATCGTAAAGCGGTTCGTCGGCGGCGCCCCGTTTCAGGCCGATCGGCTTTGTGCGGTTGAGATTGGCGACGATGCGGCGCGCGATGAAGAGCGCGTGCGCGTCGTTCTCCGCGAAATGATCGCAGACGCCGGAGATGCGCGTATGCACGTCGGCGCCGCCGAGGTCCTCGGCGCTCACCACTTCGCCGGTCGCTGCCTTCACCAGCGGCGGGCCGCCGAGAAAGATCGTGCCCTGGTTACGCACGATCACGCTCTCGTCGGACATGGCGGGCACATAGGCGCCGCCCGCCGTGCAGGAGCCCATGACGACCGCGATCTGCGGAATGCCCTTGGCGGACATGTTGGCCTGGTTGAAGAAGATGC
>DAIRCS010000149.1:0-9596 GCA_036796555.1 Rhodoblastus sp.
GCCGAACGTATAGTCCGAATAGAAGGACGAGCGTTTGCCGTGGCCGCGCTGCGCATACATGAGCACCGCGTCCACGTTGAAGGGGTCGCGCTTCCACTTGAACCAGGGCCCGGTCGGCCGGCCCGCGACATAGATCGAGTCGCGGCGCTTGAGCATGACGCCTTCCACCGCCGCGCCATCCTCGCCCGCGCCGGCTTCCGCGGGATTTGCGCGCGCTGCGGCGAGCGACGGCCAATCGTCGAAAGCGACAAGCGGCGAAATGTCCAGGCGCGGGCAGGCGGCTTTCGCCACGAATTGCTCGAGGCGCGCGCGACGCTCGACGAAAGGCAGCGCGCGAAGATCCTCGCCGTCGAGCGCGATGATGTCGTAGGCGCGCAGATGCGCGGGAAATTCCACGACGAGCTTGGCGGTCACCGTCTTGCGGTTGAGGCGCTGCTGCAAGGTCGCGAAAGGCTGCACGCGATTTTCGCGCAGCACGAGCAATTCGCCGTCGAGCGCAAAATCGTCGGCCGCGATCGCGCCGAGCGAATCCGCAAGATCGGGGAAAGCCGCCGTCGTCTCCTCGCCGGTGCGCGAATAGAGGCGCAGCAGCCGATGGCCGTTCGCGTCGCGCCCCGCCGAGACCTGCAGGCGAATGCCGTCCCACTTCCATTCCGCGCAGAATTCGCGCGGATCGAGCGAATCAAAAGCCGTCTCGTCGAGCGGCTGCGCCAGCATCGCCGGTCGGAACGGGGCGGGATCGACGGCGCCCGGCCGCTCGCCCTTGCCTTCGAGCCAGGCGAACAGCGGCCGGTAGGGCGGCGCCAATCCGTGCCAAACCTGTTCGACGGCGTCGACCTCGACGCCGCCGAGATCGGCGACCGCCGTGCGCGCGAGACGCGCGGAGACGCCGACGCGCAGCGCGCCGGTGATGAGTTTCAGCAAGGCCCAGCGGCCGGTTTCGTCGAGCGCGTCCAGCCAGCCGGTCAGCAGCTTGCGCAGATCGTTGCGGCCGGCGCGCGCGAGCGCTTCGACGACTTCCGACAGCAGCAGCGGCGGATGGTTCGAGCCGTGCGCGCCGTCGCCGGCCGGCCAGATCAGCGCGACCGTCTCGGAGAGATCGCCGACGAAATCATAGGAAAGCGCGAAGAGCGCGGGATCGACGCGTTCGGCGACGAGATCACGAATGAGCGCGGGCTTGGCGTGGCGAAACGAAAGACCGCCGGTGAGCGCCGCCAGCGCATAGCCGCGCTCGGGATCGGGCGTGTGACGGAAATAATCCGTCATCAGCCGCAGCTTGCCGTTGCGCGCGGGCTGCCAGGAGAGGCGATCGAGCAATTGCGCGAAGCGGTTCACGCCTCCGCCTCCGCGTCGCCGATGTCGTCTTCGTCGCCGAAGCCGATCATGTGGAGGGGACGCGCGGCGAGCCCCTGGGTCTGCGCCCAGTGGACCAGCGCTTCTTCGGCGCCGTGCGTGACCCACAATTCCGCGCAACCCGTCTCCTTCACCGTCGCGCAGAGCTCGGGCCAGTCGGCGTGATCGGAGACGACCAGCGGCAGTTCGACGCCGCGCTGGCGGGCCCGCGCCCGCACGCGCATCCAGCCCGAGGCGAAGGCGACGAGCGGGTCGGGCATCTTGCGCAGCCAGAGGTCGGAGGCGGCCGAAGGCGGGCAGATGACGATCTCGCCGGCGAGCTTCGGCTTGTCGGCCGTCGTCACGTGGCGCGTCTCGACCATGCGCACGCCATGCGCGCGATAGAGCGCGATCATGCTCTCCATCGCGCCATGGACCCAGACGGGCCGGTCCCAGCCGGCTTCGAGCAGGAGCGCGAGCAGGCGTTGCGCCTTGCCGAGCGAATAGGCGCCGACGACATGCGCGCGTTCGGGAAAGACGCGCAGCGAGGCGAGCAGTTTCGCCACTTCGCCGGCCGCCGGCGGATGACGAAACACCGGCAGGCCGAAGGTCGCCTCGCTGACGAAGGCGTCGCAGCGGATCGGCTCGAAGGGGGCGCAGGTCGGATCGTGGGCGCGCTTGTAGTCGCCGGAGACGACCACGCGGCGGCCGTGCGCCTCGATCAGGATCTGCGCGGAGCCGAGCACGTGGCCGGCGGGAAAGAAGGCGACGCGCGCTTGCCCGATCGTCAGCGGTTCGCCGTAGCGCATCGGTTGCGTCGCGCCGGCGAAATTCGGGCCGAGGCGCGCCCGCATGATGGCGAGCGTCGCCTCGGTCGCGAGCACATGTTTGGAGCCTGCGCGCGCGTGATCCGAATGGCCATGCGTGACGAGCGCGCGCGTCGCGCCGCGCGTGGGGTCGATATGAAAATCGCCGGCCGGGCAATAGAGGCCCGCCGGCGTCATGGTCAGGACGGCGCTCGCCGCCGAGATTTCAGCCATTCCCTCAATCTAGCGCGACGGGAAAAGGCGTCGAGGCGAACAGCCTATTCGCAGAACATGGCCGACCGCGAGCCGCCGTCGGCGGTCGAGACGGCGTAGCAGCCCTCGTCCAGCGAGCCCTGCGCACCGCGGGTCAGCACCAGGCCCGGCGCGGCGCTGAGCGTGCGCGAGGCTTCCGGGGCCTTGATTTGCGAACGGCCGTAGGCCGCGACGTTGGTCGGCGCGGCGGAGACGACAGCGGCGAGGCCGACGGCGGCAGTCGCGGCGAGAATGGCCTTGGAAAGGACGTTCAGGCGGGGCTTCTGGGCGGTGGCGGTCATGTCTGCGTTCCCTTCGGGCGTCGACCGTGCGCGGTCGATGGCCTCTTATGAACCGGGTCCGTTCCGGGCGATGTGCGTTTTCGCTCATGCCAAACGAACGACCCGGCTTTCGGTTCCGCCGCCCCGCCGCCGGTCTCAGCGGCAGCGGCGCCCCGCGCGATAACCGACGAAGCGGCCCCAGTCGTCGTAGACGGGGCGCTGCACCACGCGGCAGCGCGGGGCGTAGTCGACCTCGTCCTCGTCGTAGCCGGGCTGCGAGACCGGCGCGACGTCATAGGCCGGGGTCGGCGTGTAGACGGGCGCGGGCTGGTAGGCCGGCTGGGCCGGATAATAGCCGTAGGGGCCGCCATAGGGCTGGTTGGCGGCGTTGGCCGCGCCGGCGACCATCGCGCCGACCGCGACGCCGCCGACCACGGCGGCGATGACGGCGCCGGGATTGGCCGCAGCCGGCGTGGAGGCCGCAAGGCCCGCGCCGAGCGCGGCGACGGCAAGGCCGGTCGAAAGGGTCTTCAGCGGGGTCATGTCGGTCTCCTCGAGCTGCAGGCAGCGTCGAGACGGTTTTTTCAGGCTTGGCCTGAACCGGTCATGAATGAAATCCGGAGGAAAAATGGTGAGGCCCCGCAGCCCCCACAGCGCGGGGCCTCTATGAAATTCGGGGGGCAGGTCCCGAAAGTCATGCGTCGATCATAAGCTTACGCCCATAACCAGCTTTGTGAGCCACATCACAAAACCGGGAGTCGCCGTTGATTCGTTTGACCATTTGAAGCGACGTCGCCAGGCGCTAGCTTCTCCGCGTGACCGCCGGCGCCCCCCTCCCTCCGCGATTCGAGGCCTGGTTTTCGGCGCGCGGCTGGTCCGTGCGGCCGCACCAGCGCGCGCTTGTGGCCGCCGCCGAGGCGGGGCGCGACGCGCTGCTGATCGCGCCGACCGGCGCCGGCAAGACGCTGGCGGGATTCCTGCCCTCGCTGATCGACATCGCCGAGGGCGGACGCGCCAACCGACCCGGCGGGCGGCTGCACACGCTCTACATCTCGCCGCTGAAGGCGCTGGCGGTCGACGTCCACCGCAATCTGGAAATACCCGTCGGCGAGATGCGGCTGCCGGTGCGCATCGAGACGCGCACCGGCGACACGTCCGCGCAAAAACGGCAGCGGCAGCGCCGCGATCCGCCGGACATGCTGCTGACCACGCCCGAACAGCTCGCACTGCTGATCGCCTCGCCGGACGCGGCGCATCTGTTCGGCGATCTGCGCCGCGTGGTGCTCGACGAATTGCATGCGCTGTCGCAATCGAAACGCGGCGATCTGCTGGCGCTAGGGCTCGCCCGCCTGCGCAGTCTCGCCCCCGCGCATCGCGTCACCGGCCTGTCGGCGACGGTGCGCGACCCCGACGAATTGCGCCGCTACGTCGTCGGGCGCGGCCCGCTCGCCGATCTCGTGACGGCGCCGCCCGGCGCGCCCGCCGAACTCTCGATCCTCGACACGCAGGAGCGCCTGCCGTGGTCGGGCCACAGCGCCCGGCATGCGCTCGCCGAAATCTACGAGGCGATCAAGCGCTCCAGGATGACGCTGGTCTTCGTCAACACGCGCGCGCAGTCGGAATTCATTTTCCAGGAGCTCTGGCGCATCAACGAGGACGCGTTGCCGATCGCGCTGCATCACGGTTCGCTCGACGCCGGCCAGCGGCGCAAGGTGGAGGCGGCCATGTCGGACGGACGCCTGCGCGCGGTCGTCTGCACGTCCACGCTCGATCTCGGCATCGACTGGGGCGACGTCGATCTCGTCGTCAACGTCGGCGCGCCGAAGGGCGCGAGCCGGCTGGCGCAGCGGATCGGGCGCGCCAATCACAGGCTGGACGAGCCCTCGCGCGCGCTGCTCGTGCCGGCCAATCGCTTCGAGGTGCTGGAATGCGTGGCCGCGGTCGCCGCCGCGCGCGAGGGCGCGCAGGATACGCCGGTCGCGCGCGTCGGCGGGCTGGACGTTCTCGCGCAGCACATTCTGGGCTCGGCCTGCATGGCGCCGTTTGCGGCGGATACGCTCTATGACGAGGTGTCCTCGGCTGCGCCCTATGCGGCGCTGTCGCGCGAAACCTTCGATCGCGCGCTCGATTTCGTCGCAACGGGCGGCTACGCGCTGAAGAGCTACGATCGCTTCGCGAAAATCAGGCGGACGCCGGACGGGCTGTGGCGGATCGCCAATGGCCGCGTCGCGCAGGCCTATCGCATGAATGTCGGCGTGATCGTGGAGGAGACGAAGCTGAAGGTGCGGCTGGTGAGGCAAGTCGGCCGCCAAGCCGTCGTTGCGAGCGGAGGGGTCGGTGTAAACTATACTGGCCCGCTCGCGCGCAGCGGCCGCTCGCTCGGCGAGATCGAGGAATATTTCATCGAGACGCTCGCGCCGGGCGACACGTTCCTGTTCGGCGGCGAAATCCTCGCGCTGCAGGGCATCGTCGAGAACGAGGCCCGGGTGCGACGCGCGCAGGGCGACGCGCCGAAAATCCCGTCCTACATGGGCGGCAAGTTTCCACTCTCGACCTATCTCGCCGAACGCGTGCGCGCCATGCTGGCCTCGCCGGCGAGCTGGAAGCATCTGCCGGAGCAGGTTCGCGACTGGCTGAAGGAGCAGCGCGAACGTTCGATCCTGCCCGGCCGCGACAATCTCCTAGTGGAAACGTTTCCACGCGGCGAACGCTTTTTCACCGTCGCCTATCCGTTCGAGGGGCGGCTGGCGCACCAGACGCTCGGCATGCTGCTGACGCGCCGCATGGAGCGCGCGGGCCTCAAGCCGCTCGGCTTCGTCGCCAACGATTATGCGCTGGCCGTCTGGTCGCTCGCCGACACACGCCAAGCCGACATGCAGGGCCTGTTCAACCAGGACATGCTCGGCGACGATCTCGACGCCTGGCTGCAGGAATCGGCGCTGATGAAACGCACGTTCCGCAATTGCGCGATCGTTGCGCATCTGATCGAGACGCGCTTTCCCGGCAAGGAGAAGACCGGGCGGCAGGTGACCATCTCGACCGACCTCATCTACGACGTGCTGCGCCGCCACGAGCCCGACCACATTCTGCTGGAAGCCGCCTATGCGGACGCGGCGACAGGCCTCTTGGACATCGGCCGTCTTTCCGACATGCTCCGGCGAATCGAGGGTCGAATCGCGCATCGCGCGCTCGACCGCATCTCGCCGCTCGCCGTGCCGGTGATGCTGGAGATCGGCAAGGAGCCGGTTTACGGCGAGGCGCGCGACGAGGCGCTGCGCATGGCGGCAGAAGAACTGATCGAAGAGGCGCATCCGTGACCGCATTGGAGGCCGAGGACTTGAGCGAGCGCCATGCATCGCTCGTCGTCGCGGGCCAGCGTCTCCTGCTCGATCCGGCCGGCGCGCTCTACGAGCCGCGCGCGGGCGCGCTCGTCGTCGCCGATCTGCATCTGGAAAAAGGCTCCTCCTTCGCGCGGCGCGGCATGATGCTGCCGCCCTACGACACCGTCGCCACGCTCGCGCGGCTGACGCAGGTCGTCATGCGCTGGCGTCCGCGCGTCGTGATTGCGCTCGGCGATTCCTTTCATGACCGCGACGCCGGCGAACGGCTCAGCGCGGAAGACGCGCTGCGCCTTTCCGCGCTGCAGGCGGGGCGCGAGTGGATCTGGATCGCGGGCAATCACGATCCGCAGATTTCGCCGCGCGTCGGCGGCGAACGGCGCGAGGAGATGCGGCTCGGCGCGCTGACGCTGCGCCACGAACCATCCACGCGAGACTCGCATGGCGAGATCGCCGGGCACCTGCATCCCGTCGCCGTGATCGGCGGGCGCCGCCGCGCCTTCGTGACGGATGGAACGCGGCTGGTCGCGCCGGCCTTCGGCGCCTATGCGGGCGGCCTCAACCTGCATCATCCCGCCATCGCGCGACTGTTCTCGGGAAGGCGCATCGCGCACGTGCTGGGGCGTGACGGAGTTTATGCGGTGTGCGCGTCGAAATGCGCGATGGGAGCGTGAAGACACGGGATGTCATTCCCGACGGGCCAAAGGCCCGATCGGGAATCCAGGGCAAATGACGACTCATTTTCAGCGCGGCTCTGGATTCCCGCTTTCGCGGGAATGACAGGCAGGGCTATTCAGCCGCCGTCTTCAATTCCTTGTCCAGCGCCACATGCCCGGGATCGGCGAGCGCGGCCGCGATCGCCTTGCGCAGACTTGCCGCGCCCGAAAAGTCCTGCGCGGCGACAGCGGGCGCGACGCGGCTTTCGAAGATCGCATTATAGTTGCGCAGGCCGCGCGCCTGCGTCTCGCCATAGCCCTTGAGCAGGCGCGGCAGTTCGGCGAGCACGGCGGCATAGGCCGGCGACCTCGCCAACGCCGCCGACATGGCGCCGAGCCATCGCTCGATCGCCCCCTGCTCCTGCCCGAAGCGCAGCGAAGAGCGGCGGATGCGCCGGAATTGCGCGAGCAGGCGCATCATCGCGAAGCCGTGCAGGCTGGTGGTCGCAATAAACGCCGGGCGGCCGAGAAGTCCGGGCGACCCTTTCTTTTCGACACGGCGGAGGAACCACGCGCCCAATCGCGCCGGCAAAACGGCCGCAAGCTCGTCGGCGCCGGGTTTCAGATATTCGACGACATTCAGAATTTGGTCGCGGCGCATCTCGGCTTCCGCCCGGATTTTCGCAAAGCGTTCGGGCCGCGTTTTCAGATCGGCGACCCGGGCGATGTCCTCGTAGGTCATCCACAGCGCGAGGCGGCGGGCGGCTTCGGCCAACGCATGGTCGCGCTCGGGCGAGGCGGGAGCGGCGTTTGCGAGCCTCAGCACACGTTGCGCGTAGAGATCGGCATAGGCCTTGTCCTGATAGTCGATGCAGCGGGCGCAGCCGAGGACGGCGAGGTCGCGGGCTTCGGCTGGGAGGGAATCGAACAAGTTTTCCGCAGCACGAATCGAACTCCCTCCCCCCTTGTGGGGGAGGTCGGCAGAAATCGGCGAAGCCGATTTCGCCTGTGGGGTGGGGGGTCGGGTAACCTCTCCAGATTGCCCGGCCCCCACCCCCAACCCCTCCCCACGAGAGGGAGGGGAGTCAGATACGTCGCCGGCAAGAATTTTCGTCACTTCGTCATAAGCCGCATTGAACCCCGCGCGGCTCGCGCCGGCCGACCGACCGCCGCCGATCGCCGCCTCGCAGGTCGCGCGGTCCCACGGGAAGGCGCCGATTCCGGCCAGCGCGCCGAACAGCGTTGCGCTCACCATCGTGCCGGTCTCGCGCGCAATGCGTTCAAGGTCGAGCGTGACGAATGTCTTCGCCAGCTCCTTGCCCGCCGCGATCACCCTCGCCGAATCGAAGCGGCCGTCGCCCATCTGCATTTTTTCGGCGGTCGTCAGGAAACGGCTGGTGGAGGAAACTAGAACCGTGCGCGCCGGCGAGACGAGGCCGCGCTCCATCAGGCGCGCGGCTTCGACCAGCTCGCTCGTGCCGATGAAATCGACGCGGCCGGGCATGGGGATGAGCGCGAAGACCGGATCGGGCGCGCCCGCGATCTTCTCCGCCATCTCGACGTAATAGGAGGTCGAGCCCGTGCGCTGCGCGACGCCCGGCACCGACGTCGCCTGCACGGCGAGGCCGCTCATGCGCGCGCAATGGACGATCCAGTCCATGAGGACGCCGCCGCCCTCGCCGCCGAGCGCGCCGATCAGAATCGAACGGACCTTCAATTCGCCCATCACGCGGCCTTCACGAAAATGCGGCGCAGGCGCGCCTTGAAGCGGTCGAGGCCGCTGGGGTTGGAGACGATCTCGGCGCGGTAGAAGGACGGGCAGAGCGTCGCCGCATGCGCCGCCTCGCCGCAGAGGCCGCAGCCGACGCAGCCGTTCGTGACATGCGCGACGGGATCGCTCTTCAAGGGATCGGACGAGGTCTTGACCGTCAGCGTCGGGCAGCCGGACAGGCGGATGCAGGAATGATCGCCCGTGCAGGTTTCGTCGTCGACGCCGTAGCGCGTGCGGACGACGCGTTCGCCCGCCGCCAGCGCGGCCGCGCGCAGGGGCTTCATGCGGCGCTGGCGTTCGAGCTGGCATTCGCCCTCGGCGACGATGACCTTGAGCCCGTCGTAGCTCGTCGTCATCGCCTCCTTCAGCGTCGCCTGCATCTCGCTCACCTTGTAGGTGTGCACGCTCTTCAGCCATTTGACGCCGAGGCCCCTCAGCGTGCCCTCGATCGTCATTTCCGTGTCGGTGGTCGAATCGCCGCCGGCCGCGCGCTTGAATTCGGGATGCGGCGTGGAAACCAGATCCTGCGTGCCGGTCGCCGACGTGTAGCCGTTCTTCATGATGACGAGCAGGCCGTCGCTCTTGTTGAGCAGGCGGGCAGTGACGCCGGACAGCAGGCCGTTATGCCAGAAGCCGCCGTCGCCCATGATGGCGATCGGGCGCTTCTGCGCAAAACCCTGCACGCCGGCGGACGACGCCAGCGACATGCCGAAGCCGAGGATCGAATTGCCGAAGGAGAAGGGCGCGAACGTGCCGAAGGCGTGGCAGCCGATGTCGGAGGAGACGTGGAAGCGGCCTTCCTCCTTCTCCACCAGTTTGAGCGCCGAGAAGAACGGCCGCTCTGGACAGCCGATGCAGAAGCTCGGCGGCCTCGCAGGCGGCGGGCCGCCGAGCGCGGCGAGCGCCTTGGCGCGCAGGTCCGCGATCTCCTCGGCATAGGCCTTCGCGCCGGAATTGCCGAGGCGCGGGATTTCCTTGTCGATGAATTTGGCGAGGCCGGAGACCAGGACTTCGGACGTATATTCGCCGGCCATCGGCAGCATGTCCTTGCCGTGCAGCGCGGTGCTCACATCGGCGCGGCGCAGGATGGATGAAATCTCGTGCTCGATATATTCGGGCTGGCTTTCCTCGACGACGAGCACGGCCTTCTTGCCGGCGCA
>DAIRCS010000150.1:0-9528 GCA_036796555.1 Rhodoblastus sp.
GCCGTGCGCTGCCAGTCCCACGAGGCCTTGGCCGCAATGTCGAGACGTTCCTCGAGCGCACGCTCGCCGCGCGCCGTGTTGAAAGGATTTTCCGGCAGATGGCGCGGCGCCGGCGAACGCTCGCGCAGGACCGTCGGCGTGATGTCCTCCACGAAGGCGGGCGCTTTCGACCGCCGCGAGACCGCTATGAAGCCGACGAGCGCGAGCAAGGCGCCGATCGGCGCGCCGACCTTGAATATGCCGCCGGTCGCCTCGTTGTTCTCCTGGGCGTCCGGAGCCTGCGCGAGCACCGCGGCCGGGATAGGATTGGCGACCGGCGGCCGCCGGAGCGCGTCGGCGCGGGAGGGCGTCCGCACGGATATGTCCCCGGCCAGTCGCCGCGTCCAGCCGAGGGGCTGAAGACGGCTGGCCTCGGCCGCGTCGAGGCACTCGCTGTGGGACGCGAGAGCCGCGATGAGCGAAAGCATGTGCAGGGTCGCAGGATAGTAGGGCTCGTCGTCGCCGAGCCCGTAGAAGTCGCGCGGGAACGGCTGCCCCGCGACGACGCAGGCGCGCAGCGCCGCAATGGCGCGATAGCCCCGCCCGGTCGCGACTTCTTCCGTCTCTCCGCTGCGCAGATCGACGATCGGCAGTCCGGCGGCGGGGAACATGCCGGCGAACCTCGCCAGCCGCTCCGCGTTCTCGCGCGGCGCGAAGGCCAGATAGAGCGGGATACGGACCGCGTCGTAGCCGACTTTCGCGGGAAAGCGGCGGGCGGGCGCAATCCTGCTGTCGCCGAGCGCAGTCCAGTTGGTCACGCCGACTGACGTCTGCGACTGGATCGCGTCGATGACCGCAAGTCCGCTCCGCCGGACGCCTTCCCAATCCTGCGCGGGCGCGAGTTGCGCCAATCGCGAGAAGGCGGGGAAGACCCAGTAGGACAGGTTCACGACCGGCCCGTCAGGCTGGTCGGCGCGGGTGAAACCGAAACTGGCGGGCAAAAGGACAGGTCCGACGCCGACGGCGTCGACCACCAGCAGGCGCGAGATGTCAGCCGCCATTGCGGTCGCCGCGGCGGCGTAATCCGATTCCCGCCAGAGGTCGGCGGCCTCGGCCAGGGCCCAGGCGGCCAGAATGTCGCCGTCCGTCGCATTGTTGCGGTCGGAGACCGCCCGCGCGCCCGGATCCCAGCGCCACGCCAGGAGATTGTCGCTGCGGACCGCAAGGTTGGCGCGCGCCCAACCCCAGATGCGGTCGAAGGCGGGGCGGTCGCCGGCCGCCACCGCCAGCAACATACCGTAGCCCTGACCTTCGCTGTGGCTTGCGCCGCGCGCTCCCGTGTCGACGACACGACCACTCGGGCGGACGTAGCGGCGCGACCATTCCGACCAGACCGGCGAGCCGGCGATGACCTCGCCGATTCGCACGTCGCGCCCGCCGCGCGGCTGATCCAATGCTGAAGCAGGCACAGCGCCGCCGACCGCGACGAACGCAAGGGCGGCCAACGCCGCCAGGGCCGGGGCCGGGAGCCGGCGCGCCGTTCTTTGTCTGAAAATCACCGTTCGGTCCTACGCAAAAATTGATTGCAGGGACCGTGACGAAGATTCGTTAAGGGGAAGCAACGAAATTGCCGTGGATCGTAACAAGGCGCCAAGGCCGCCTGGTTGATCTACGTCAATTGTTATATTCAATAGCCGCGCTCAAGCATTTCAAGGCACACACGAAATGACCCGCGTAGAATTACATCGCAGCCGGCGACAGTATAATCGCGCGCAAGACGACGGCCGCCGCCCAATTCAGCACATTCCCTTGAAGGGATTTACCTATTTCCGCGCTGACGCAGAATTTTGACCCGGCGCGCAGAAACGCCGGGTCTTTCGCGCGGGAGAAGCGCTAATGCGGCTGACGCTCAGGGCTGGAAGCCTCGCTGGCGATCGTCGCGCGGACGCTCGAGAGCGTGCGAACAATCGATTCGAGCGTCTCGAGATCGTCCGACATGGCTTTCATCGCCCTGACAGCATTCGGCCTGCCGCTGGCGACCTCGTCGATCAACGCGCGGAACGCCGCGGGATCGTCGTTCACGAAGCTGGCGATCGCCAGCGAACTGATCGCGCTCGACAGGGTCGCCACCGCATGCCGCTCTGCATTCACAAATGACTTTGTATCCCGAATCATCTGACGCCTCCTCGAATCAAGGGGACACCACAAGAACTGGCGCTACCGGCGAAAGATGTCCAACAGTTTCCGATTGTTTCCCGTTCAACGAAACGTGAAGCACCACCAGCCCGTTCTTTCCCCTGCCCGTTGGTTTACATTGGAACCGTTAGGCGCCCTCAAAGGACGAGAGAACAATTTGTCGCAAATTGTCCGCAACCGCGCCGCACACGCTACTGCGTCACGACGGTCAGCCGCTCCGCGGCGCGCGTCACGCCCGTGTAGAGCCAGCGCGCGCGATGCTCGCGGAAAGCGTAGCTCTCGTCGAACAGATAGACATTGTCCCATTGCGAGCCCTGCGCCTTGTGCACGGTCAGCGCATAGCCGAAGTCGAATTCGTCGGATTCGCGCCGCAGCGCATAAGGAATTTCCTCATCGCCGCCCACGAAGAATTGCGGAATCACGCCGACGCGCTGGGGCCTGGTCCCGGGCGCATCCTCGGCGGATACGGACAGGCGCACCTTGCCGCGCCGGACGGCTCCCGCCCGCGCCACGCGAAAAATGCCGCCATTGAGAAGGCCCTTCTTGCGGTTGTTGCGGAGGCAGACGAGCTTTTCGCCGGCCTGCGGCAGATCGCCGGAAAATCCATTGAGTTCGCGCAAGCGCTTGTTATAGGCGCGGCGCGTGCGATTGAGGCCGACGAGCACCTGGTCGGCGGTCTTCACCTCGTCCGTATCGACCTCGTCGCGGCCGACCACCCTGGCGCCGCCGTAGTTTCCCTTCTCGATCCGGCGTCCCTCGCGGATATCCATGGAGAGGCGGACGATCGGATTGTCCGCCGCCTGCCGATGGACCTCGGTCAGCATGACGTCCGGCTCGGCCTCCGTGAAGAATCCGCCGCCCTTGACCGGCGGAAGCTGGGCGGGATCGCCCAGGACCAGCACCTTCTTGCCGAAGGACAGAAGATCGCGGCCAAGCTCCTCGTCGACCATGGAGCATTCGTCGATGACGATCAGGCTGGCCGCGGCGGCGGGCGCGTCCTCGTTCAGTTCGAACGACGGCTCTTCGGTTTCGACCTCCTTCGGCCGATAGATCATGGAATGGATCGTGCGGGCGTCGACGCAGCCCTTCGAGCGCATGACCAGGGCCGCCTTGCCGGTGAAGGCGCCGAAGGCGGTCTCCCCCTCCACGCTTTCGGCCAGATGCCGGGCGAGCGTGGTCTTGCCCGTGCCGGCATAGCCGAACAGGCGGAAGACCTGCGGCGCGCCGGCCTCGGCCAGCCATGTGGCGACAGCGCCGAGCGCGCGGTCCTGTTCGGGCGTCCAGTTCATGTGGGCATCTAGCACCGGGACATTGAGTCGCGCGAGCGCGCGCGTCGGACCGCCTTCCTTGCAATTTGGGCGGGCCTGTTTATCAACGCCCCTGTCATGGGCAACGAAAAACAGGAACGCGCCGGTCCGGCCGGGGCCGAGACGCCACCGGCGCGCCGGCCGGCCCGACGCGCGCGCGCCCTGGGCGCCGCCGCCGCGCCGAAGCCGGACAATCCGCCGCCGCCCGAGACCTCCCTCGGCCATCTGGACAATGTGCTCGGCTATGTGCTGCGGCGGGCGCAGGTCGCCGTCTTCAACGATTTTCGCCGCACCTTCGCGGGATACGACCTCAGCCCGACGCAATATGCGGTGCTGTCGATCCTGGCGGAACATCCTGGCATGCGTCAGGGCGACGTTTCAGCAGCGCTTGGCGTCAAACGCACCAATTTCGTCGCGGTGCTGGACGAGCTCGAGCGGCGCGGGCTCGCCCGCCGCAAGGCTGTGGCGGCCGACCGACGCTCGCGCGCGCTCTACCTTACGCCCGAAGGCGAGAAACTGGCGGCGGAAGTCCGCCGGCTGCAGGACGAGCACGAGGTGCGGCTGGCCGCCCTGCTGCCGAACGGCGAGCGCGACCGGCTGATCGACCTCCTGCGGCGGTTGACGCAGGGAATCGGCGCGAGCGCGGACGAAGACTAGGCGCCCGCCCCCGACGGAGGACTTCGGCCGCATGCGACTTTCGATCGCCATACCGATCTACAATTTCGCGGATTTCATCGTCGAGACGCTCGATTCCATCGTCGCCCAGGACGGCGCGAACGACGTCGAGATCGTCGTCGTCGACGGCGCCTCGACCGACGCGACGCCGCAGGCGATGGCCGACTATCAGGCGCGCCATCCGAAGGTGCGCTACGAGCGCCTGCCGGCCAAAGGCGGCATCGACAGGGACATGGCGACCGCGTTCTCGCTGACGTCTGGCGAATATTGCTGGCTGTTCTCCGGCGACGACATCATGCGGCCCGGCGCGCTTGCCCGCGCGCTGCAGGAGATCGACAGCGGCTGCGACGTCTATCTCTCGCAGCACATGGAATTCCTGAGCAAAGGGCGCGGCTGGACGCCCTGGCCGGTGCTGGCGGGCGACACGGCGCGCACGTTCGAGCTTTCAAATGCTGCCGAAAGGCAAACCTATTTCGCCAGCGCCGCGAACACGGAAGCCTTCTTCAGCTTCATGGGCGGCATGATCAACAAGCGCGCGAGCTGGGACCGCGTTCCCTTCAACGACGCCTTCGACCGCTCATGCTGGGCGCATGCGGCGCGTCTGTTCGAGCTGATGCCGAAAGGGCTGAAACTGCGTTTCGTTCCCGAATGCTGGCAGGACCGCCGGCCGGACAACGACAGCTTCATGGGCGGCGGGCTGGTGAAACGGCTCGCGCTTTCGATCGACGGCTACAACAGGATCGCCGACACGTTCTTCGGCCATGACAGCGTCGAGGCCTTCCATGTGCGCCGCGTGGTGCGCGACGAGATCGGCATCGGCTCGCTCATCATGGGCAAATACGTCTGCGCGCTCGATCCCGAACTGGAAAGCCGCGAGACGCTCGACCGGCTGGCGGCGAAAATGTACGGCGACTTTTCGCTGAAGAATCTCCATGCGCGCTTTCTCTACGCGACGACATCAGGCGAGAAGATCAAGCGCTGGGATCCCGAATGGGCGGCCAAGGAGGAGCGCAAGGCGCTCATGCGCCGCGCCCGGCGCGCCGCTCAGTCGAAATAGGACGAGACGACGCGACGGGCGACGATTCCGAGGTCGTGACGACAGTTCGAATCCGGGCGCTCGCCCGCGTCCTTCAACGCCAGTTTGAGGAGTTCGACCTGCATGTGCGCATCGCGCGCGGCCGCCCAGTAGGCGCGTTGCAGGTCGTTTTCGGCCGCATGGGACTGCCACGGCTTGGCGCCGGCGTAATGGGCGATCGCCGGATCGCGCCAGGCTTCGCGCAGCCCCGGACAGCCAGCGAAATCCTCGCCGAGCGTCCGCGAAAAATTGGCGATGCAGTTCCACTCGGGCCCGAGGACCTTGTAGTCGCCGTCGAACGCGTGGTTCAGCGCGTCCTGGTCGTTGTTGATCGCGACGGCGCCTTTCTCGCGCAGGAAGGCGCGGGCCTTGTCGATGCGTCCTGACGCGGCCAGCGCGGGCGTGTCAATGAGCAGAAGGCCCGCGTTGAAATAGCGCTTCCAGTCGGCCATGCCGACGATATCGGTCACGTAATTCTTCGACGGGCGCGTCTTGCCGGCGGGGCCGAAGTCGATGCCGAGGTAGGGCAGCACGTCGACCAGCGAATGATCGACCACGGCGCCGAGCGCCTTGCCTTGGAGGTCGGTCTCCCAGAGCGGCGTCAGGTCGCGCCGCGTCAGCATGTCGACGTCGAGATAGAGGATGCGGTCGATTCCGGCGAGAATGTCGGGCAGCGCGAAGCGCGCGTAGGTGACGACGCTCTGCGGGCCGTTGACGTCGATCTTGTCGTAGCGCGCGCCGATATCCTGAAATTCGACACGCAAATTTTCCGTCCGCGGCGCGCAATCCTTCGCCAGCGGCACGGGCCCGTCGTGCAGCGCATGGATCGTGACGTCGCTGCGCGTGTGGCGCGCGATCGACTGCGCGAGAATGAGAAAGAGGATTTCGAACCGCCGGTCGAAGCAGCAGGCGATCTGGATCATGCTGCGCGGCCCGGCGTCGACGTCAGGATTTCACGGCCATGCGGCCGGTGTAATCGACGATGGTGAGCATCGGCGCGCGGCCGCCGCTCGTCTGGATCGCGCCGAAATATTCGTCCACCGCCTGACGCGATCCGGCCCAGTGGCCATAGTCGTCGACGATGAGCACGCCGCCGGGCACGAGATGCGGATAGAGCTTTTCCATCTCGAGCTTCGTGCTGTCATACCAGTCGGTGTCGAGGCGCAGCAGCGCGACCGGATTCATCGCGATCTCGTGGATCGTCTGGCGGATGTCGCCGACGACATAAGTCACGAGGTCTGCGGGATAGCCGACAAGCGCGACATTCTGCTTCACTTCGTCGAGCGACGCGTAGCAGATGATGCCGCCGGGATCCTTCGGCATGGTCTCGAGCAGAACGGAAGCCGCCTGCCCCCGATTGTCGACGTCGACCGCGCTCGGTTCGGTCATGCCCTCGAACGTGTCGAACAGCCAGACGCGCCGGTCCATCGCGCCGAGCAGGCGCAGCGTCGCCATGGCGATCATGATCGAGCCGCCGCGCCATACGCCGCATTCGACGATATCGCCCTGGATGCGGTTCTGGACGATGTGCCGGACGGCGCGAAACAGCGCAAGACCGCGTGCGAACGAGGTCATCGTATAGGGCTGGCACTGTTCCCAGATCGCACGAAACTCCTCGTCCTCGCGCGGCAGATGGGAATGCGACCATTCGGGCGCGGGCTCGGCGGGCGCCTGTTCGGCGCGGCCCTTGCCGAAGAGGTCGCGGAAGCGCTGCGACAGCGGTTTTGCCGATTGCGCCTGGCTCATACCCATTCTCCTGTCCGGTCCCCGCCTCCGCTCACGCGGGCTTGGTCGCCAGCGCGCCGACGATAGCATAAATGAGATTGACGTCGGACCGTTCGTCGGTGGCGTCGATCACGCAATCGGCGGGAAAGCATGCGTCGGCCATGCGATGGCGCCGCGCCGCGCCCATCTTGCGCAACAGCCCTGCCGAGGCGTCATAGAGCGCGCCATAGAAGCCGGCGTCTCGCGCGCGCGAACCGAAGGTCTTTTCGGCGATGAAAAGCTTGGCCCGCTCGTTGGCGGTGATCTTCAGCAGGCGTTCGGTCCGGAAGCCGGCGCGCTCCAGCATGCGCTTGAGGCCATAGGCGGTCCAGCGCCAATAATCGTGCGGGCAGGCGTGGTCCCAGAAAGAGCCGTGCGTCGTGACGAGCAGCCGGCCGCCGGGCTTCAGCACGCGCAGGGCTTCGGCAAGATAGCCCTCGGGATCTAGCACGTGCTCGAGCACCTGCGAGGACAGGACGAGATCGTAACCGCCGATGTCGGCCGGCAGAATGCTGTCCTCGCCATAGGGAAAGTCGAGATCGGCGCCGCCCTCGAGATCGGCGCGATGATAGGTCGCGCCCGCAAACAGGGAGCGATAGGGCGAGCCGCCGCAGCCGTAGTCGAGGATCTTATGCGCATCCTTCGGCGCGACCGCCTTGATGGCGGCGAGCAGGTCGATCAGGCAGAGATAGTCGGGATCGCCCGGACGCGGCGCGATCCGCTGGCGAATATATTCGTCCTGCGCGAGTGTTTCGGCTGCCGGATTCATCGGTCCTCACATCCCGGCGCAAGCTTGCGCGACGCTGCCGCGCGGGCGCTACTTGCCAAAGAAGCGCTTGAACTTCTGCATGCGCTGGGTCGAACGCAGCGCGGATTCGAGCCCGTCGAGCCAGGCCTTCTTGCGCTGGGCGTAGCCGGTGTCGGCGGGCGCCGCGCGCTTCTCGACGAAGCAGAGCATGTTGTCTTCGCGGTTGAAGTAATGCGGCGCCGCCACGAGCGCGAACTGATAGCCCGTCGCCTCCAGCATGTCGGCGAAACGCTTCGCATTGTCCGCGCCGCTGAGGCCGCCCTCGACCGGACGGCCGCAGACGACGTCCTCGATGATGTAGAAGCCGCCATCCTTCACATGCCCGATCGAATTCTCCATGCAGGAGCGGTTCGCCTCGTAGGTGTGCAGGCCGTCGTCGATCACGACGTCGAACTTGTCGCCGCCGATCTCCGTCCACATGGCGGCGATGGCGTCGGCCGACAATTGATCGACGTAGTGCGTGTCGATGCGCGTCTCCTTGAACAGGATGCGCTTGTCGACGTCGGCGCCATGCACGGAGGCGTTCGGGAAATAATCGCGCCAGGCGCGCAGCGAGGCGCCGGGAACGCCGTTCGGACCCATGGTCGAGGGCACGTCGACATAATTGGTGCCGATGCCGACCTCGAGCATGTTCTTCACGTCGGCGCGCACCGGATCGAACAGCGACGAATAGGCGACGGTGTAGCTGTGCAGCCAGCCATATTTGTCGCTGCCGTGCTTCTTCATCAGGCGCGCGAGATCGTCGGTCGGCGCCTCGGAGATCGCGAAGCTGCGCGACGCCATCGTCCGCAGGGCGCGGTCGAGCGCGCCGCCGGCCTCGGTTCTGGCGAGTATCCACTTGGGCAAGTCGGTCATGACGGCCTTCCGGCGTCCGCGCCTGTCGCGGCGCGGCCCGCTCAAACGATTTCGATTTCCGGGAACGGGAAGATCATCTTGCCGCCGTCGGCCAGGAACTTCTGCTCGCGCTGGAGGATGTTGTCCTTGAAGTGCCAGGGCAGCACCAGATAATAGTCCGGCTTCATCTTCAGCGCGTCGGCTTCCGAGACGATCGGAATGTGCGTGCCGGGCGTGACGTGGCCGAACTTGTCGGGATTGACCTCGGCGATGGCCTCGACGAGATCCGGGCCGATGCCGCAGAACTGCAGCACGACGTTACCCTTGGTGGAAGCGCCGTAGCCGACGATACGCTTGCCGTCGTCGCGCAGCGCGCGCAACAGGCGACGCAGATCCTCGCGGTGGCGGAAGACGCGCTCCTCGAACTCGCGATAGGGCCGCGGCGTGGCCAGCCCCATGCGCTCTTCCTGCGAGAGCAGCCAGTCGATGACGGCGCGATTGGCCTTGCGGGTCGTCGCCTTGTGGCCGGCCGTGACGGCGAAGGAGCCGCCGTTGACGGCGTTCATCTGCACGTCGAGCACCTTCATGTCGGCGGCGGCGAGTATCTTTTCGACGACGGCGAGCGAATAATATTCGACGTGCTCGTGACAGATCGTGTCGTAGGAGGTCAGCCGCAGCATCGAGGGCATGTAGCTCTGCTCGAAGTGCCAGACACCGTCGGCGCTAAGGCAATGGGCGATGTCGCGCGCGAAGGCGATCGGGTTCTCGAGATCGTAGAACATGGCGATCGAGGTGATGATCTTCGCGCGCTCCTTCGACACCGAGTCGAAATTCTTCGCGTTGAAGAAATCCGGCACGAGCTTGATGTCGTCGGGATAATACTGGCGGAA
>DAIRCS010000151.1:0-6324 GCA_036796555.1 Rhodoblastus sp.
CCGAAGCTGATCATCGCCGGCGGCACGGCCTATTCGCGCGTGTGGGACTGGGCGCGCTTCCGCGAGATCGCCGATGACGTCGGCGCCTATCTGATGGTCGACATGGCGCATATTGCGGGGCTCGTCGCCGGCGGCGCGCATCCCTCGCCGCTGCCGCACGCCCATGTCGTCACCACCACCACGCACAAGTCGCTGCGCGGCCCGCGCGGCGGCATGGTGCTGACCAACGACGAGGACATCGCCAAGAAGATCAATTCGGCGGTGTTCCCCGGCCTGCAGGGCGGCCCGCTGATGCATGTCATCGCCGCCAAGGCGGTGGCCTTCCAGGAGGCGCTGCGGCCGGAATTCAAGCTCTACGCCCACGCCGTCGTCGAGAACGCCCGCGCGCTCGCCGCCGCGGTGAAGGCCGGCGGCTGCGACATCGTCACCGGCGGCACGGACAATCACCTGATGCTGGTCGATCTCCAGCCGAAGAAGCTGACCGGAAAGGCGGCGGAGGCCGCGCTCGGGCGCGCCCACATCACCTGCAACAAGAACGGCGTGCCGTTCGATCCGCAATCGCCCTTCGTGACCTCGGGAATCCGCCTCGGCACGCCGGCGGCGACCTCGCGCGGCTTCGGCGTCGCGGAGTTCAAGAAGGTCGGCGAGCTGATCGTCGAAGTGCTGGACGGGCTTGCGGCCAACGGCGAGGGCGGCAATGCGGCGGTCGAGGCGGCGGTGCGCGAGAAGGTCACGGAGCTGACCAAGCGCTTCCCGATATATTGAACCGGCCGGCTGCGCCCCCGAATCGGTTTGTTGCGATTTACGAAACGTGCGCCGGAACCTCCGGCGCGCGTTTTTGCGTTTCTTGTTGCGTAACTCGCAACAAGTTCCTATCCTGATCTCGACTGAAGAGGCTGTCATGCGCTGCCCCTATTGCGGCTCCCTCGATACGCAGGTGAAGGATTCCCGCCCGACGGACGATTCCGCCGCGATCCGGCGCCGGCGCGTCTGCCCGGATTGCGGCGGCCGCTTCACGACCTTCGAGCGGGTGCAGTTGCGGGACCTCATCATTGTCAAGAAGTCCGGCCGCCGCGTGCCGTTCGAGCGCGAGAAGCTGATGCGCTCGCTGTCGGTGGCGCTGCGCAAGCGGCCCGTCGATCCCGAGCGCGTCGAGCGCATGGTCAACGGAGTGGTGCGCCAGCTCGAAAGCGAGGGCGAGGCCGAAATCCCGAGCGCGCGGATCGGCGAACTGGTGATGCAGGGGCTGAAATCGCTCGACGACGTCGCTTACGTCCGTTTCGCCTCGGTCTATCGCGATTTCCGCGAGGCCGCCGATTTCGGCGCGCTGATCGACGAGCTGTCCGTCGAAGACGAGCCCAAGCCGAAAGCGAAGGCGCCGAAGGGATGAGCAATATAAGTGTGTGCAATCCTTCTCCCGCACCGAAGTCGGCTTTTGCCGACTTCGGCATTGATGCGCAAATCGGGAATACCCGATTTGCGTCCGGGAGAGGGTGGCCCCGCGCAGCGGGGTCGACACGAAGTCGGCGCCGGGAAGTCGGCGGCAGCCGACTTCCCTTGAAGTTGCCGACTTCGGTCTGGGGTGAGGGCGCTGCGATTGCGACGGGCGTTCGTGCTGCGGCGCGTCCCTCATCCGTCATGCTTCGCATGACACCTTCTCCCGCTCCGCGGGAGAAGGGGAGGCGCGTTGCATGACTCCCGACTTTTGGAAATCTCCCTCACCCCCGCGGTCCGACGCCGACTACATGCGCGCCGCGCTGGCGCTCGCGCGGCGGGGGCTCGGCCGCACGGCCGAGAATCCCGCTGTCGGCGCGCTGGTCGTGCGCGACGACGTGATCGTCGGGCAGGGCTGGACGCAGGATGGCGGGCGCCCGCATGCCGAGCGCGTGGCGCTGGATGCGGCGGGCGCACTGGCGCGGGGCGCGACCATGTATGTTACGCTGGAGCCGTGCAGCCATCACGGCAAGACGCCGCCCTGCGCCGACGCCATCGTCGCGGCCGGAATCTCGCGCGTCGTTTCCGCGCTGGAAGATCCCGACAAGCGCGTCGCGGGGCAGGGCCACGAGATTTTGCGCAAGGCAGGCGTCGAGGTCGTCGTCGGCGTGCTGGGCGAAGAGGCGCTGCGCGTGACTCTCGGCCATGTGCTGCGCGTGCGCGAAAACCGGCCGATGGTGACACTGAAACTGGCCGAGACGCTCGACGGCTACGCCGCGGGCGACGAGCACGATCCGCGCCTGACCATCACCTCCGCGCCGGCCAACGCGCGCACGCATACGCTGCGCGCGATGCACGACGCCATCATGGTCGGCATCGGCACGGCCCAGGCGGACGATCCCTTGATGACGGTGCGCGCGCCGGGGCTGGAGGGGCGCAGACCCCTGCGCGTGGCGCTCGACGCGAAGCTCGCGCTGTCGCCGCGCTCGCGGCTCGCCACGTCGGCGCGCGAGACGCCGGCGCTCGTCCTGAGCGATGCGAAGGCCGACGCCGGTCGCGCGAAAATCCTGCGCGAAGCGGGCGTGGAGATTGCGCCGGTCGCGGTCGGCGGCGACGGCCGCATCGATCTGAAGGATGCGCTGACCGCGCTCGCGCGGCGCGGGATCACGCGCGTGTTCAGCGAGGGCGGACCGCGTATCGGCGCCGCGCTGATCGCGCAGGGGCTCGCCGACGAGGTCGTCATCTTCACCGCGCCCAGGCCGCACGGGCGCGGGACGCAGGCCCTGTCGAGCGAGGCGCGCGCGATCCTCGCCGATCCCGCGCGCTACACGCTCGTCGAGGATACGAAGCTCGGGCCGGATCGCATGCGGCGCTACGAGAGAGTATTGTAAGCTGATTTTTCTGGCTGGGCTTTTCCGATGTCTGCGTATTCGGTGGTTTATGTGCTTTCCAATCCCGCAATGCCGGGGCTCGTGAAGATCGGGTGGACTGCGTCCGAGGACGCCGCGTCGCGCATTGCGCAGCTCTATGCGACCGGGGTTCCGTTTCCGTTCAAACTCGAATTTGCTTGCCGCGTCCCGAACGCTGATGAGGTCGAGCGCGCGCTTCATCGCGCCTTCTCGCCAAATCGGGTGAATCCGAAGCGCGAATTTTTCTCCATCGAGGCAGATCAGGCGATTGCGATCCTCAAGCTCCTGCACGTCGAGGATGCGACGATGGAACTCGATGCCGCTCCAACGCAAATCGCCGAGCAAGAGATCGAAGCTGGCGCGCAGTTTGCGGCGAGGCGACCAAACCTGAATTTCGTCGAAATGGGCATTCCGGTGGGTTCGCGATTGACTTTCACTGACGGCGGTTCCGAAGTCGTGGTGGCGGGCCCGCGGAAAGTTCGTCTCGGCGAAGACGAAATGTCTTTGACGGCGGCCACCCGAAAGCTCCTCAATCTGGACTATAGCGTCGCTCCCGGCCCCTACTGGAGCTACGGCGGCCGGCTCCTTCGCGACATTTACAACGAGACTTATCCACTTGCGTCATAAGCCTCAGGCGCTCGGTGACTGAAAGGATTTTGTAGATGTTCACGGGCCTCGTCACCGACGTCGGCGAAATTCTTTCCGTCGAGCCGCGCGGCGAACTGCGCCGCCTGCGCATCGCCTGCGCCTACGACCTGACGACGATCGCGCTCGGCGCTTCGATCGCGTGCTCCGGCGTATGCATGACCGTGGTCGGCACGGGCAGCGACGGCGTGCGCGACTGGTACGAGGTCGACGCCGCCGCCGAGACGCTGGCGAAGACGACCGTCGGCCTGTGGACGCCGGGCCGGCGCATCAATCTCGAACGGTCGCTGAAGATCGGCGACGAGCTCGGCGGGCATATCGTCACCGGCCATGTCGACGGCGTCGCGCGCATCGTGTCGCGCCGCGATTTCGACGGCATGGCGCATTTCGAAATCGAGGCGCCGCGCGACCTCGCGAAATTCGTCGCCGCCAAGGGATCGGTCGCTCTGGACGGCACGTCGCTGACGGTGAACGAGGTAAGCGGCGACCGCTTCACCATCCTGCTCATTCCGCACACGCTCGCCGTGACGACGTGGGGCGACCGCGGCGAAGGCGATCCGCTCAATATCGAGGTCGACCTGATGGCGCGCTATGCGGCGCGGCTGATCGAGTCGCGATGAAGCGCGCGGCTGTGCGCTGGAGCACAGGCGGCTGGCGGACGCCGTCCTAACCTCCTCCAGCGACGTCCTCCGGAGGGGCCATGACGGGATTTCTGCGCGCGACCATCCTCGGCGGCCTTGCGCTGTGCGTCGGCGTTCCTGCGCAGGCGCAGGACAAGCCGGCGCCGATCGGGCCGAAACTGCAGCCCTATATCGGCTGCATCAACCGTCTCTCGGAACGCTCCTATTCCTCGCGCGACCGCTATCTCAGCTGGTCGAAGGAGAGCGGCCCGACCGGCAAAGAGCGCATCATCTACGGGCTCTACACGATCTACGACACCTCCGACTGCCGGAAGAACGTCGAGAAGGCCGCCGAGATGGCGCCGAAGAACGAGGAGCTGGAAAAGGCGGGCGCCGCCTACGCCGCCGCCGTCGGCGCGCTCGAGCCGCTGCTGAAGGAAGCCGACGATTATTACAGTCAAGAAAACTACAAGGACGACAGGATGGCCAAGGGCAAGGCCATGCATCCGAGGCTGATGGCCGTCTGGGCGGCCTTCGCCTCCGCCGACAAGGAGCTGCGCGGCGTCGTGCAGAAGCTCAACGACGTCTCGCAGATGGAGGAGCTGGCGGACGTCGAGAAGCGTGAAGGCAGGAAAGCGCGCTGGCGCATCATGGACACGATGCTGAAGGCCAAGGCGCTCAACCGGGTCGAGGGCAATGGCGATCCCGCGAAGATGGATCTGGCGAAGGTGCAGGAGCTGATCGGGAGCTACGAGGCCTCCGTGAAGGCGCTGGAGGCCTATGCCGAGGAACACAAGGACGCGACGCCTGGTCCCGACAGGATCGGATCGACCTACGTGAGCGCGGCGAAGTCCTATCTCGCGACCGCCAAGGGCCTGATGCGCCGGGTGCGCGATCGCGTTCCCTACAGTTCCGGCGAGCGCATGATGCTGTCGCAGCAGGGCGCGGGCTGGATGATCGAAGGCTCGCCGCCGCGATTGATGCGCGACTACAACGAACTGGTGAACCGCTATAATTCGGGCGGGCGGTTCTAGAGACTTCGACCACGGATCTCCTCCCTCCCCCTTGCGGGGAGGACAGGGTGGGGGAGCCGGTGGAAAAATCTTGCGAGATTGAACCCAGTCGACCCCCACCCCAGCCCCTCCTCGCAAGGGGGAGTGGAGCAATGTCGCAACTACTGCGCGCCTTGCCTCGGCCACGCTCCGCCTCTATTGAAGCGCCTCGACTTTTCGAGGATCCCATGGCCGAGCCGCAGCGCGCGAAACATCAGGACGAGACGCCGGTCGGCGGCGCGAAATTCCTCATCGTGGAGGCGCGCTACTACGATTCCATCGGCGCCATGCTGCTGGAGGGCGCGATCGCCGCGCTGAGGAAAGCCGGCGCGACCTGGGAGATCGTCAACGTGCCGGGCGCGCTGGAGATTCCCGCCGCCATCGTCATCGCCAGCGATGTTTCGCGCGAGCCCTATGCGGGCGCGATCGCGCTCGGCTGCGTCATCCGCGGCGAGACCTATCATTTCGAGATCGTGGCGGGCGAGTCTTCGCGCGCGCTGATGGACATTTCCGTGTCGCTGCCCATGCCCATCGGCAATGGAATCCTCACCGTCGAGAACGAGGATCAGGCGATCGTGCGCGCCGATCCGCGCCAGGGCGACAAGGGCGGCGACGCCGCGCGCGCGGCGCTCGCGCTATTCCGCCTGTCGCAGCGCGGGAACGACTGACATGTCGAAGGGCGAAAACCGCTCCGCCGCGCGGCTCGCCGCCGTGCAGGCGCTCTACCAGATGGATGTGACCGGCAAGGGCATCGCCGACATTTTCGCGGAATTCGAATCCCACTGGATCGGCCGCGAGATCGAGGGCGCGGAATACAAGCCCGCCGAAATCGCCTACTTCCGCAATATTCTCGAAGGCGTGCTCGCCGACCAGATCGCCATCGACCGCGAGGTGGACACGACCCTGTCGGAAGGCTGGCCGCTGAAGCGCATCGAAGCCGTCATGCGCGCCATTCTTCGCGCGGGCGATTACGAATTGCGCAGGCGCGCCGACGTGCCGGCCCGCGTGATCGTGTCGGAATATGTCGATATCGCCGGCGCCTTCTTCGAGCGCGACGAGGCCGGCATGATCAACGCCGTGCTCGACGCGCTGGCGCGCAAGACGCGCGCTGCCGAGTTTGCGCGTTAGCCAAGCGCGCCGTGCGGCCGCATAATCAAGGCATGG
>DAIRCS010000151.1:6334-9498 GCA_036796555.1 Rhodoblastus sp.
GTCACCCCTATTCTGCATCGGATGGAGGGCGTCACGCCGCACGGCGCAGCCCTCGGGAGCGAAAGGGCCACGCATGAACGCTTCTCTCAAGATTTTCGCGGCGCTTGGAATCGCCGTGTCTCTGGCCGGCTGCTACAGCCCCGGCGAACGCGCGCTCGGCGGCGCGGCGCTCGGCGGCGCGGGCGGCGCCATCGTCGGCGCGGCGGTGTCAGGCGGCCGGGCAGGACCTACCGTCGCAGGCGCGGCGATCGGCGCGGCTTCCGGCGCCATCGTCGGCGCGGCCACGGCGCCGCAGCCGGGCTATGGCTACGGCGGCGGCTGCGCGCGCTGGGGCTACGACTATTACGGCAACCCGGTTTGCCTCCGGCCGTACTGAACGGGACAGGGCGGGGCGGCCCGTGTAGGGTCCGCCCATGTCCGCCAGGCTGACCGAAGACGATCTCATCGCCCGTTATTTCGCCCCGCTCGCGGGCGAAGGCGGGCTCGGTCTGCGCGACGACGCCGCGCGGATCGCGCCGCCGTCCGGTTGCGAGATCGTGCTGACGGTCGACGGGCTGGTCGCGGGCGTGCATTTCTTCGTCGACGACCCGCCGGAGACGATCGCGAAGAAGGCGCTGCGGGTGAATCTGTCCGACCTCGCCGCCAAGGGCGCGACGCCGCTCGGCTTCCTGCTGACGCTGGCGCTGCCGCGCGACTGGAAGCCGGACTGGCTGGAGGCCTTCGCCAGGTCGCTCGGCGAAGACGCCGCCGTCTTCGCCTGTCCGCTGCTCGGCGGCGACACCATTTCGACGCCGGGGCCGCTGACGCTGTCGATCACGGCGCTGGGGTCCGCGCCGGCGGGGCGCATGGTCCCGCGCGACGGGGCGCGGGCGGGCGACGCGCTCTACGTCTCCGGCGCGATCGGCGACGCGGCGCTGGGGCTGCGGGTCCGGACCGCGGGCCTGCAGGCCCGCAGCGAGCCTGACGGCCCGGCGTCCGGCGCCGCCTTCCTTCTCGACCGCTACCTTGTCCCGCAACCGCGCCTCGGCCTGGCGGCGGCGCTGCGGGAGCACGCCTCGGGCGCGATGGACGTGTCGGACGGGCTCGTCGGCGATCTCGCGAAAATGCTGCGCGTGTCGGGAGTCAGCGCAGAGGTGGAGATCGCGCGCATTCCCCTGTCCGCGGCCGCGCGCGCCGCGATCGCCGCCGAGCCGCGCCTGCTCGAAGCCGCCCTGACCGGCGGCGACGACTACGAGATTCTCGCCAGCGTGCCGCAGGACCGGCGCGGGGCCTTCGAGGCGGATGCGAAGGCCGCCGGCGTCGCCGTCGCGCGCATCGGAATCGTCGTCGCCGGGCCGGGCGCTCCGACGTTCCGCGACGAGCGCGGGGCCCCCATGTCCTTCGCACGCGGCTCCTACAGCCATTTCTGATTGTGTCGCGCGCGGCCGTCTTTAGGGTGCCCGCAACGGCAAGCGGGAGGCGGAGCAATGGAGTCTGCGGGCGGAAAAGTCGCGCAGGAGGAGCGCGACAGGGCCGGCAAGCGACTCGCCGTGCGGCTGGCGGTGGCCTCGGCGCTGGCGGGCGGCAACGCCGCCGTCATTTTCGCCACCGAATCGGTTCTCGGCGCGGCCATGTCGCCCAATCCGGGTTTCGCGACGGTTCCGCTCTCCTGCTATGCCGTCGGGCTCGCGCTCGGCACGCTGCCGATCGGCTGGATCGCGCGCAGCCGCGGCCGCAGGGCCGCCTTTCTCGTCGGCGCCTTCCTCGGCGTGCTCACGGGCTTGCTGGCGGCGGCCGCGAGCTTCATTTGGTCGTTTCCGCTGCTCTGCCTCTCGGCCGTCTTCGGCGGCGCCTACGCCGCAGCCTCGCAATCCTACCGTTTCGCGGCGGCGGACGGGGCGAGCCCGCGGCTCCAGCCCAAGCTGATCGCCTGGGTGATGACGGGCGGCGTCGTGGCCGCCGTGATCGGGCCGCAACTGGTCGAGCATACGATGAACATCTGGCCGCAACACCTGTTCGCGGCGACCTATCTGGCGCAGGCGGGCGTCGCGGTTCTGGCGATGGCCGTGCTTTCGAGCGTGAAGGCCGCGCCGCCCGCCGCGGTTTCGGCCGGCGGCGGCAGGCCGCTCGGCGAGATCGTGTCCCGCCCGCAGTTCATTGTGGCCGTCATCTGCGGCACGGTGTCCTACGGGTTGATGAATCTGGTGATGACGGCGGCGCCGCTCGCGATGAAACTCTGCGGCCTGTCGCTGACGCAGTCCAACCTCGGGCTGCAGTGGCACATTCTCGGCATGTATGCGCCGAGCTTCTTCACGGGGCCGTTGATCGTGCGCTTCGGCGCGCCGCGAATCGTCGCTCTCGGGCTGGGGCTCGAGGTCGCCGCCGCCGCCGTCGACCTTGCGGGGCTGACGGTCGGCCATTTCTGGATCGGGTTGATTTTGCTCGGGCTGGGTTGGAATTTCGGCTTCATCGGCGCCTCGGCGATGGTCGTGGCCTCGCACCGGCCGGAGGAGCGCACGAAGGTTCAGTCGTTCAACGATTTCGTCATTTTCGGCACGATCGCGGTCGGCTCCTTCGCGTCGGGCCAGATGCTGGCGCAGGGCGGCTGGAGCCTCGTCAATCTCGTCGTCTTCCCGCTGGCGGCGATCGCGCTGGTTTCGCTGGTCTGGCTGGCGCTGCGGCCGGCGCAATCGCTGGCCGAGGCGCCCGGCGGCGCAGGGGAGAGGTGAGAACCGTTAAAACTATCCTGACGACGCATTGCGGCCATAATTCATTTCTGGCAGAAAGCGCCGCAACTGCGGCCGGCCGGGCCGTCGGGAGGTTGATGCGCGGCTTCTAGCCGAAAAACACAACAGGCGGACAAATGACACTCTGGCTCATCATTCTTGGCGGACTTCTATCCGTCGTCTACGGGATCATGACGATCTCGCAGCTCATGTCGGCGAGCACCGGCAACGCCCGCATGCAGGAGATCGCGGCCGCGATCGCCGAAGGCGCGCAGGCCTATCTCAATCGCCAGTACACGACCATCGCCATCGTCGGCGTCGTCATCTTCGTGGCGCTCGGCCTTCTCCTGTCCTGGCCCGTGGCGGTCGGCTTCCTGATCGGCGCGATCCTGTCGGGCGCGGCGGGCTTCATCGGCATGAACGTCTCGGTGCGCGCCAACGTGCGCACGGCGCAGGCGG
>DAIRCS010000152.1:0-9457 GCA_036796555.1 Rhodoblastus sp.
GCGGCGACAGCTTCATCGCCTGCATCAGCACCTGTTCCAGCTTGCCTTCGTCGACCTGGCCGGTGTCGTGGAGGTCGGCATAGATCGACAACGGCTCGGCGACGCCGATCGCATAGGAGAGCTGCAGCGTGCAGCGGTCGGCCAGACCTGCCGCGACGACGTTCTTGGCGAGATAACGCGCGGCATAGGCCGCGGAACGGTCGACCTTCGTCGGGTCCTTGCCCGAAAAGGCGCCGCCGCCGTGCGGAGCCGCGCCGCCGTAGGTGTCGACGATGATCTTGCGGCCCGTCAAGCCGCAGTCGCCGTCCGGACCGCCGATGTAGAACTTGCCGGTCGGATTGATGTGCCAGACGGTCGAGGCGTCGACCCAGCCTTCCGGCAGCGCCTTGAGAACGAAGGGCTCGACGATCGCGCGGACGTCGCTTGACGACAGGCTTTCGTCGACATGCTGATGCGACACCACGATCTGCGACACGCCGACAGGCTTGCCGTCCTCGTAGCGGACGGTCACCTGGCTCTTGGCGTCCGGGCCGAGCTTGGGCTGCGCGCCGGAATGACGCGCCTGCGCCAGCGCGTGAAGGATCTTCTGCGCATATTGCAGCGGCGCGGGCATGAGGTCGGGCGTCTCGCGGCAGGCGTAGCCGAACATGATGCCCTGGTCGCCCGCGCCCTCGTCCTTGTTGCCGGCGGCGTCGACGCCCTGGGCGATGTCGGCCGACTGGGCGTGCAGCAGAACTTCGACTTGCGCGTTCTTCCAGTGGAAGCCGTCCTGTTCGTAGCCGATCGCCTTGATCGCCTTCCGGGCGACGTCCTCGATCTCGGCATTGGAAATCTTCGGGCCGCGAACTTCGCCGGCGATCACGACGCGATTGGTCGTCGCGAGCGTCTCGCAGGCCACGCGGATCTGATAGGGGTCGATGCCTGCGGCGGCGCCGCGCGAGAAGAAGAGGTCCACGACCTCGTCGGAAATACGGTCGCAGACCTTGTCCGGATGACCTTCCGAAACCGATTCGCTGGTGAACAGATAATTCTTGCGGGCCAAGCCACCCTCCTGGATGTCATGCGGCCGCGCCGGCGGCCAAAAGCTGGCGCCTTCTGGCAGTCCGCGTTCGTTTCGTCAAGCGACTTGGCCGGTTTCGTTCGTTTTGCCGAACGATTCAGCTTCGATCGGAATCCGCGATCGTCGTGACGAGATCAATGAGTTTGCGTCGGAGTTTGGAGCTTTTGATGCGGGCAAACGCGCGGTTGAGCGCGATTCCGTCCGTCGTGTCCTCGATTCCGGCCGTAGGCATGTCGCTCTGACGCTCCGAAAACCCGGAATCTGCGGCTTTAGCCGCCGGAAGCCCCTCGTAGAAGTAAGCAGGATCAACCTTGAGAAACTTGGCGATCTGGAAAAGCTGTCCGGCGCCGATCCGGTTCGAGCCCTTCTCGTATTTCTGGATTTGCTGAAACGATACGCCGAGATGCTCCCCGAGCTTCTCCTGGCTGATCCGCAGGAACGAGCGCCGAAGCCGGATCCTGTTTCCGACGTGTGTATCGATGACGGTAGGCTGTTGATCGGCGCTCATCGTCTGGTCCATTGGCCTTCGCATGCCGCAAGAGGTCACATCCGGCGGCGTCCGGCAAGAGAAGCGAGCAAGAGCATGAAATAGACCGCTGCGACCGGCGCAATCGGATGACGGCTGAAGAATGTCGGCTCGATCGGCTTGGGAAGCGAACTGTCGAGAATTCCCTCGACGCCGAGCGGCAATTCCTTCTCGACCCGGCCATAGGGGTCCACGACCGCCGAAATGCCGGTGTTTGCGGCGCGCACGAGTGGAAGACCTTCCTCGATCGAGCGCAGGCGCGCCTGCGCCATATGCTGATACGGACCGGATGTCAGGCCGAACCAACCGTCATTGGTCACGTTGAGCAGGAACGCAGGCCGCTCTGTTGCGCCGGCCGATGCGGAATCCGGCGTCACCTCGCCGGGAAAGATCGCCTCGTAGCAGATCAGGGGCTGAAAGGGCGGCAATCGCGGCACGGACATCATGCGCCGCGCCGCGCCGGCGGTAAAACCGCCCGGCAGAGCGATGAACTGCCGCAAGCCGATCGCGCGGAGAAAGCCGCCCGCGGGAAGGTATTCGCCGAAGGGAACCAGATGGACCTTGTCGGCGCTGCCGACGATTGCGCCGGTCCCGTCGATGGCCAGCAGCGAATTGTACGCGCGTTCATCGCCGCGCACGCCGTCCAATCGTATGGCGCCGGTCAGAAGGATCGTGTGGCCGCCCAGGATCGATGCGATCATGCTGAGCGCTTGCGGCTCCCGGCTCAACACGAACGGAAACGCCGATTCCGGCCAGATGAGATGAGTGACGTTGACCAGGCCCGCGACGGTCGGCGACGTCGATCGATCCGAGAGGTCGAGATAGCGACGGAGAATTTCCGGTCCGGCGGCCGGGCGGAATTTGGCGTCCTGCGGCAAATTTGGCTGCATGATGCGCAAACGGACGTTGGGCGTCGATTCGACCGCGCCCGCGCGCAGCCGCATGGCGCCGAAGCCTGCGACAATCAGGAAAGCGATCGCCGCAAAGGTGACCGGCGCGATGCGCGCCCGGCGGGCGGAAGCGTCGGCGAGCGTCGCCGGCGCGGCGCAGAGCGCGATCACGATCGGAGTCAGCCCATGCAGCCCGACCAGCGAAGCGCCTTGCGCCAGCGGCGCAAACTGACCGAACGCCATCCCGAAATCGTTCCAGGGAAAGCCGGTGAACAGATAGCCGCGCGCCAGTTCCGACAGACCGAGTCCGAAGGCCAGCGCAAGAATGCGCGCCGCTCCGGGAGTCCAAAGCAGAAGCGCCAGCGCGAAACCGATCGCCGGGAAGATCGCGAGCGCCGCGGGAAGCCCAAGAACGCCGAGCGGCAGCGCCCACGCGAATCGTTCGGGCTCCACGAGGAACGCCGCGCCGAGCCAGTAAAGCCCGCCGATGAAATATCCGAATCCGAGAAACCAGCCGGCCGTCGCCGCAGCGCGAAGCCTCGGCCAGAAAAGACCGGGGCCGCCCTTGGCTCCGCACCCGTCCAGCAACCAGACCGCAATGGTCATTGTAATGACGAGGCCTGGAAGGAATCCGATCGGCGGCATGGCGAGCGCGCCGACCGCCCCGGCTGCGAAGGCGAGCGCATAGCGGCGCCAGCCGTCCGCCAGCATGATGAAATGAGCGAGTCGGCTCATGTCGCGAGACGGCGGCCGGAAGCGCTTGCGCGGCCCCGCTTTGCCGGAGCCGGCCGATTGAAACGAGGCGTCATCGCGCCAGACCTTTTCCCTGGTCTCAAGTCGGCGCGGCGTCCCCCGCCGACTTCGAATCGGAATCGACCAACCGTATCCGAAGGCGCGTGATCCGTCGTGGGTCGGCGTCGACAATTTCGAACTCGACCCCATGCTTGTCGAGCCGGATGATTTCGCCGCGCGCGGGCACGCGGCCTGCCGCGGAGGCGATCAGGCCGCCGATCGTATCTACATCGTCGGACTCGCCGATCTTCGAGAGGTCGACGCCGATCCGCTCGGACACGACAGAAAGGTCCGCGCGGGCGTCCACCAGAAATTCGCGGTCGCCGATCTGGTCGATCCGGGGCTCTTCCTCGAAATCATGCTCGTCTTCGATGTCGCCGACGATCATCTCGACCACATCTTCGATCGAGACCAGTCCTTCGGTTCCGCCGTATTCGTCGATCACCAGAGCCATATGCGTCCGGCTGGCCTGCATTTTCACCAGAAGATCCAGCGCCGGCATGGATGGCGGCACGAACAGGACCGGACGGATCACGCCGGATTGCGTGAGCGGCGCTGAGAGATCCAGCGCTCCTACCGCCGCAAGTCTTTGGCTGCGCTTGTCGCTCGAAGCGTCGGGCTCGACCTCGAGCTCCGTCGGCGCGCGCCTGCGGCGGCGCATGCCCAACTCGACCGCGCCGGCCAGATAGTCGACGAAGTCGCGGATATGGATCATGCCGCGCGGATCGTCGAGCGTCTCGCCGTGTACCGGCACCCGGGAATGACCGGCGGTTCGAAAGATCGTGAGGACTTCCGCGAGTGTTGCGGTGATCGAGACCGCGACGATATCGGCGCGCGGGATCATGATGTCGCGGACGCGATGCTCGTGCAGCTCGAGCACGTTGCGCAAGATGACTCGCTCTTGCGGCGAAAAATCGTCAGCGTTTTCCGGTTGTTCCAGCGCATCCTCGATGTCGTCGCGCAGCGACGCCGAGGAAAGTCCGAGGAGATTGCGCATGCGATCCAGCAACGTGGTTCGCCCGTGAACATCGTTCTCTCGTCGTGCGTCGCTCATCGGGTCGCCAGTCGATCTCCGGGTTGAACGCAATAGGGATCGCCTATGCCGAGCCCGGCCAGGATCTCGCGTTCCAGCCCTTCCATCTCTTCGGCCTCTTCGTCCGACTCATGGTCGAACCCGAGGAGATGCAGATAGCCGTGCACGGTCAGATGCGCGAGATGGTGCGAAAACACCTTGCCTTCGTCCGCCGCCTCGCGTTGCAAGGTCTCGAATGCGATGGCGATGTCGCCCAAATGTCGCTCGCCGGCGTGCTGTGCGGCCGATGGAAATGAAAGGACGTTTGTCGCGGAATCCTTCTGTCGCCACTGCGCGTTCAATCGACGAATTTCCGCATCGTCGCACAGAAGGACGCTGACTTCGGCCTCGGTCGGTTCAAACAGAGCCTCCGATGCCGCGATGGCTCGTCGAACCGTCTCTTCGGCCTCTGCTTGCGGCCAAAGCGGCGATGCGACCACGATTTCGGCCTGCACGCTCATTTGCGTTCCGTTGCAATCCCCGCCTGATCGCGTTCCGCCCTGGAATAGGCGTCGACGATGCGCCGGACGAGATCGTGACGCACGACGTCGCCTTCGAGGAATTTCACATGCCCTACGCCCTCGACCTTGCTCAGGAGGCTGACCGCCTGGCTCAATCCGGATTTCTGGCCCGCCGGCAAATCGGTCTGCGAAGGATCGCCATTGACGATCATGCGCGATCCTTCGCCCAGCCGCGTCAGGAACATTTTCATCTGCATGGTCGTCGCATTCTGCGCCTCGTCGAGCAGCACGCAGGCGTTGGCCAGCGTGCGTCCGCGCATGAAGGCGAGCGGGGCGACCTCGATCATGCCGGTCTGCATCCCGCGCTCCACCATGCGCGCGTCCATGAAATCATGCAGCGCGTCGTAGATGGGGCGCAGATAGGGATCGACTTTCTCGCGCATGTCGCCCGGCAGGAAGCCGAGCCGCTCGCCGGCCTCCACGGCCGGGCGCGACAGGATGATCCGTTCGACCGCGCCCTGTTCGGGCAACGAAACGGCATGTCCGACGGCAAGCCAGGGTTTGCCCGTGCCCGCCGGACCTTCGGCAAAAACCAGTTCGAACTTTTTCAGCGCGCGCAAGTAGGCGCTCTGTGTGCCCGTCCGCGCGCGAACACTCGGCCGTTTTCGCGTGCGGATTTCTTCGAAACCCTGCGGCTCCGAAGCCGCATCGTCCGGGAAAAGGGAACCCTGAAGCGACGTCTCTTCCAGGGCGCCGTCGACCTCGCCGAGCGAGATCGCATGTCCGGCCGCTGCGCGCGCGTAAAGCCGCTCGAGCGTGCGGCGCGCCTGATCGATGTTGGATGCAGGGCCCTTGAGCGTCACGTGATTTCCGTTCGCTGCCGCGACGACCCCAAGCCGGCGTTCGATCTTGGCGAGGTTGTGGTCATATTGACCGAACACGGTCGAAGCGTGACGATTGTCGCCGAACGTCAGCGTGATTTCCGTGTCGGTTTCTGTGGAAACACTTCTCAACGGCTCGAATTCCTTGCGCTGTCCCGCGCCGCTTCTTCCGTTCAAACGCGCGTCTCCCCCGACTGGTGTGTTTCGAGCGCGCCGAAAAGCGAGTGAGGTCCCCGCCGCTCGATTCGCACCGGCGCGACGGACCCGATCAATTCCGGCGTTGCGTCGACCTGAACGCTCTGAAGATAGGGGGAGCGGCCGACGGCCTGCCCGGCGTGCCGCCCGGGCTTTTCGAACAAAACGTCGAGCGTGCGACCGACGCAGTTCGAATTGAACGCGATAGATTGCCGCTCGAGCAGCTCCTGAAGCTGGGCCAGTCGCTCCTTCTTGGCCGGCTCTGCGACCTGATTAGCGAGCTCGGCGCCGGGCGTGCCGGGACGCCTGGAATATTTGAAGGAAAAGGCGCTGGCAAACCCAACCTCTTCGACGAGCCGGATCGTATCGCGGAAATCCTCGTCCGTTTCCCCCGGAAACCCGACGATGAAGTCGGACGAAAGGGCGATGTCAGGACGCGCCGTTCGAATCTTGTCGATGAGCGTCAGATAGTCGCGCGCGGTATGTCTCCGGTTCATCGCGCGCAGGATGGAATCCGATCCGCTCTGAACCGGCAGGTGCAGGTAAGGCATGACCTTCGGCAGGTCGCGATGGGCGGCGATCAGCTCGTCGCTCATGTCCAGCGGATGGCTCGTCGTATAGCGCAGCCGCACGAGATCGGTAATCTCGGAAAGCCGCGCGAACAGTCGCGCCAGCGTCCAGACGCCGTCGCCGCCCTCCCAGCGATAGCCGTTCACATTCTGGCCGAGCAGCGTGACGTCTTTCACGCCGGCCGAGGCTATGCGCTCCACCTCCGTGACGATGTCCGGCGCAGATCGCGAGACTTCCGCGCCGCGCGTATAGGGAACCACGCAGAAGCTGCAAAACTTGTCGCAGCCTTCCTGAATCGTGACGAAAGCCGAAATCCGGCCACGGTCCGCTTCGCCCGCTGGCCGTCGGAGGTCACGAAACTTCTCGTCCGTCTCGAAATCGATAAAAAGCGGGCGCTCGCCCCGCCGCGCCTTTTCGAGCGCCTCGGGCAAACGGTGGTAGGCCTGCGGACCGAGGACGAAATCGACGGCGGCCTCGCGACGGAGAATTTCCGCTCCCTCGGCCTGCGCGACGCATCCGGCGACGCCGATCAGCAACGGACGGTCCTGCTTGGCGCGCTCGGCCTTGATCCGCCTGATCTGGCCCAACTCGGAAAAGACCTTGTCGGCGGCCTTTTCGCGAATGTGGCATGTATTGAGCACGATCACATCGGCCGCGGCGGGCGTGTCGACGGCGCTATGGCCCTGTCCCTCCAGGAGCCCGGCGATCCGGGACGAGTCGTAGACGTTCATCTGGCAGCCGTAGGACTTGACGTAGCCGCCTCCCAGCGCCTTCGAACCTTCAGTCACGCCTTTCCGTTCCCCGTGTTGCGCCGCGACAGCGCGCGGCCACCGGACGCTTATACGACCTGTCCGCGCGAAAGAACATAAGCTGCCGCCGTCTCCGGGGCGACTTCCATGACCTGGCCGAGAAAGGCTATCCGGATCGCCTCCGCCGCGTCGCGGGTCGCGGTTTTGCGGTCCGTGCCGCGATCGAAGCGGATCGGGGCCAGAAACCGGATCCTGCAATGCGTCGGGCCGCTTCGGGCGAGATCGAGCAAATGGGGAACGAAGTCCGTATCGCCGTACCAGGCGACGGCGGCCCGTCCGTTTTTCCCGAGCGGCAGGCCCGTCCGACGCGTATAGGCGATCGACGCGGGCGTCACCAGGACCGCTTGAATGTCGTCGCGCCGCTTGAGCAAATCCCGGGCGGCAGCGAGGTGCGAACTGTGAAATTTCTTGAGTCGAGTGCCGTCGCCGGTCGTCGCTTCGGGAAACAGGGCGACAATCTCGGACGCCTCCAGTTTCTCGGCGATTTGCCGGTTGACCTGCGGAATCAGCCGCTTACGCCCGCGGTCGACGAACAGCGTGTCATAGGCGCGCGCCAGCGCCCCCAGGACGGGCCAGTTCGCCAGGTCGTGCCGGGCCACGAACAAGATCGGCGAGAGGCTTCCCAACGCGAGCACGTCAGTCCAGGAAATATGATTTGCGACAAGGAGAACGGGTGCGCCGGACGGGAACGAACCTTCGAACTCGATGGCGATGCCAAGCGCGCGGCAGGCCGCGCGACAAAGGTTCCTGCGCAAAATCCGCGCCGCCGGACGCGCCACACGCGCCGGCGCGATCCACAGCGGAAGACCGAGCGCCGCCGCCAGGACGATGAGAAAGCCGAGACTTATGAGCCTGATTGCCGCCATGCTCCAGCCCTGCCGACGATTCATGACTGCCGTTTGACGGGCGCGCCTACAGAGTCAATTTCAAAATCAAGGCATTGGCTCTCGAGCCGTCCGATTTCGAATAATAGGCTCGCCGCTTGCCGACCTGGAAGAAGCCAAGCCGTCGATAGAGGGCAAGCGCGGGCCCGTTTGATTCGTCCACCTCGAGAAAAAGGCTCGAAACCCCAAGGCCTGCGAGCCGCGCGACATGATGACTGAGGAGCCTTGTTGCGAGACCGGCCTGTCGCGCCGCAGGTTCGACGACGATCGTCAGGATTTCCGCCTCGTCGGCCGCGCGGCGCGACAGCACGAAACCGCGTATGGCCGCGTCGTCTGCGACGCCGTCTGCGACGACAGATGGATCGGTCAGCAGCCGTTCGAATTCCGTCGCTGGCCAGGAATGGGTGAACGCCTGGGCATGAAGGCTTGCGCAGCGAGCGGCGGCCGGCGCGGAGAGGGGTCGACAGGTCGCTCGAACCGCCGCCGGGCCGTTCCATTTCATGCGGCCGGAATCGCCAACGACGCCTGCGGCGTGACGTCGGGCGCCTTGAGATAGAGCGGCCGCGGCGGCGCGGACGCGGGGTCGGCCGCCGCGCCGAGCCGGGCCACCAGGGCGATATCGGGCGCTTTTGCGTCCGACACGAGTTCGGCCGCCACGCCCATCGACCAGGCTTCGATGGCCAGCGCCGTGGCGCCGGAGCCGACGAGGCGCAACGGGCCTGAGCCCATGGCGCGCACCGCCTCGCGCGGCGCTGCGACGCGTGGGGGAATGATCTGCGCGCCGCCGGCGAAGGCGACGACATATATCCGCCCATGCCGCGCATCGATCGCCGCCGCAGCAACGCCGTCGCCGCGATCGAGCAGGATCGGCGCAACGAAGGCGGCGAGCGACGAGACGCCGACGACCGGCGCGCCTGTCGCGAATCCGATGGCGCGCGCCGCGGAAATGCCGACCCTGATGCCCGTGAAGGAGCCCGGTCCGACGGTGACGGCGATTCGTTCGATCGAACCGCGACCGCCGCCCTGCGCGACGACCCGGTCGATGAGAGGAATGATCGCCTGATCGTGCCCGCGCTCCAGCCAGATCGTCTCGCGCGCCAGGACATCGCTGGCGGCGCTGTCGAAAAGGCACGCGGACGCCGCCCCGAGCGACGTATCGATAGCGAGAATCTTCATATCGCCATGGTGGCGCTAAACCGACCGGGGATCAACGCGGCGGTCAGATCTGCTCCACCGCGCGAACGTCGGGCAGGAAATGCTTGAGCAGGTTCTGGATGCCGTGCTTCAGCGTCGCGGTGGAGGACGGGCAGCCCGAGC
>DAIRCS010000153.1:0-9384 GCA_036796555.1 Rhodoblastus sp.
AGCTCCATCGTCACGCGCTTCATGTGCTGGCCGGCGAGCGCGGCGAGATGCTTGCCGACCACCGTCGAGCCGGTGAAGCTGATCTTGCGGATGACGGGATGCGGAATGAGATATTCCGAGACTTCGTGCGGCACGCCGAATACGAGATTGACCACGCCCGCCGGCACGCCGCCGTCGACATAGGCGCGGAACAGTTCAGCGCAGGAGGCCGGCGTATCCTCCGGCCCCTTGACGATGATCGAGCAGCCGGCCGCAACCGCCGCCGACACCTTGCGCACGGCCTGGTTGATCGGAAAATTCCACGGCGTGAAGGCCGCGACGGGACCGACCGGCTCCTTGATGACGAGCTGTTCGACATTGCCGAGCCGCGCCGGCACGATGCGTCCGTAGGTGCGCCGCACCTCCTCCGCGAACCAGTCGATGAGATCGGCCGCGAGATTGGTCTCGAGCAGCGCCTCGCCGACCGGCTTGCCCTGTTCGAGCGACATGATCTTCGCAATGTCGGGCGCGCGCTGGCGCATGATCTCGGCCACCTTGCGCATCGTCTTGTAGCGCTCGAAGGCGGACACTTTCTTCCACTGGTCGAAGCCTTTTTGCGCGGCGGCGAGCGCGCGGTCGAGATCGCCCTTCGAGGCGTGCGGCACGGTCCCGATCGACTGGCCGGTCGCGGGGTTGAGAATGTCCTGGGATTTGCCGGAGGTTCCCTCCGTCCATTCGCCGTCGATGAGCATGCGGACTTTGGGGTAGGCGAGATCTGTCATGGGATCCTCTGAGTCTGTAATTCGGGGATCGTCATTGCGAGCCCGACAGAAGTCGGCTGTTGCCGACTTCGTCTGAAAGCGAAGCAATCCATCTACCGGAGCTTGATCCAGTATCGTGGATGGATTGCCGCTCGCTTCGCTCCTCGCAATGACGGTCGGTGAGTTGTAACTAGCGCGCCTCACCCCGCGGTCGAAAACGCATAGCGCAGCGAGGCGGCCGCCATCTCCAGCGCCGCGTCGGCGGCGCGTACGACCTTGCCCCAGGTGAGGAAGCCGTGGAGCTGGTCGTTCATGTCGAGATGCCAGACGCGCACGCCGGCTTCTTCCAGCTTGTGCGCATAGTCGCGGCCTTCGTCGCACAGGGGATCGTGCCGCGCGGTCAGCACGAAGGCGGAAGCGACGCCCTTGTGCGAAGGCGCGTGCAGGGGCGAGGCGCGCCAGTCGCCGTGCTCGCGGTCGCCCGCCATGTAATGGTCGCGGAACCAGCGCGCGATTTTCGGCGACAGCGGATAATCGTCCGGCACGCGGCCGAACGAGGGCGCGTCCATCTTCATGTCGACCGCGGGATAGAGCAGAAGCTGGTGCGTGAGCTTCGGCGCGACGCCGTCGCGCGCCATCAGCGCCAGCACGGCGGAAATATTGCCGCCCGCGCTGTCGCCGCCGATCGCCATCCTCGTCACATCGACGCCGAGCGACGACCCCTGGTCGGCGATATATTGCGCCGCCGCCAGCGAATCCTCGATCGCCGCCGGGAATTTGTGCTCGGGCCCCATCCGGTAGTCGATCGCGACGACGACGCAGCGGGCGTCGTTGGCGAGCTTGCGGCAGACGTAGTCGTGCGTGTCGAGATCGCCGATCACCCAGCCGCCGCCATGCGCGAAGACCAGCGTCGGTGCGGGGCCGGCGCCGAGCCCCTTGCCGCGATAGAGCCGCAGCGGGATTGGGCCGTGCGGGCCGGGGGCTGCGAGGTCGCGGACTTCCTCCACATCGGGAAGGTCGGGCTGCAACAGCGCGCGGCCGGCGAGATAGGCGGCGCGCGCCTCAGGCGCGCTCAGCGTATGCAGCGGCGGCCGCCCGGCCGCCTTGAGCATGGCCAGAAGGTTCTGGGCGTCGGGATCGATGGGCATGGCGGTCCTTGGTTGTTTCCTCGCGACCAATGCGCCAGAAAACAGCCGCGTCGGCAACCGGCCCGCCGGCGCTTGCTGCATTGCGGGCGCCGCATAAGAAAAAAGGGCCACCGGCAAGCCGGCGGCCCAAGTCTAGGGAGGAAACGCCCAAGGAGGGCTAGCAACGAGGGAGGCTCGTTGCATGACGATGAAGTTATGATGCACCGCACAAAATGTCAAGCGGTTTTGATATGAACTTTTGACGGAGAAGCTTCGCCGCGCCGCAGCCTGTGGACGAACGCGACAAAACGCGTGCTTGAGCAAAGGCTTCGCCTGCTGCAGGATTTGATCATGCGACTGTTTGGCAGCTTCGTCCGCATTCTTCTCGTTCTGGCGCTGGCCTTTGCCGCGCCGGCGTTTGCCGGCGCGCCCGCGCAGGCCGTGGCCGTCGAATCGGCGCACGATCATCATGCCGGGCGGGGCGAAAGGGCGCATGCCGCCCGCCACGATTGCGGCGATCCGGCCTCTCCGATCCCGTCGCATCACGGCTCGGCCGACTGCGCGCTCTGCTGCTGCGCGCTTGCGGAGCCGCTGGCGCCGCCCCAGGCCGCGCGGGCGGCGAACCGGCTCGCCCATGTCGAGAGCCATGACGCTGTCCGCAGCCTGAGCCTGCCGCCGCCGGCCCCGCCGCCGCGCGCCTGACGAACCCTCCGCACCCACAAGACACATCAATCCTCTGCGAGGAGCCTTCGTCATGTCGATGACGCATTACATGGAGCTTTTGACGTCGCCGCTGAACCTTCTGCTGTTCATGGCGATCCCGGTGGTTCTGGCGGAAACGCTGGCCATCACGGAATTCTACATTCTCTATAACAACACCAAGTCGGGGCCGGTCCGCGCCCTCAATCGCGCGGCCGGCGTCGCCGTCGGCGTCTATTTTCTCGGGGTGTTCATCTATCTGATGATCACGGCCGTCGTTCCGCTCACGCAGTCCGGCGCGTGGCGCGGCTGGGTCGACATGCTGGCGGTCGGCGCCTATCTGGCCGGCGTCGTGCCGCTCGGAGGCATAGCGCTGCTGGAGCTCGGCCTGATCTTCGGACATCTGGACTGGCGCCAGAAACTCGCCATCCATGCGGGTCTGATCTCGCTCTTCCTCGTCGTCGGCCACGTCGCCATGGTCTTCGGGATGGTCGATCCGCGTCTTGGCGGCTGGAGCGGCGCGCCGTCCGCCACGCATCAGCCGGCAGGTTCGCACGGCGCGCATTGACGCTCGAAGTCCGGCGGCGCGATTTTCGGATCGCGCCGCCGGTTGCGAGAAAATTAGTTATACTATATAACAAAACCACGACGGAGCCAGGGTTCGCCCAGAGAGCGCCGCGGGAGGAAGCAGGAAAATGGCGATCAGGGAGCGCGCGGTCGAGCTCGGGCCGCAGGATGTCGAAATCGACCGCCGCAGGAACGGCATCGTCTACGCCCGCAGTCCCCATCCTCTCGGCGAGGCGCCGCGCACGATCACGACCCCGTTCCTGAAATGGGCGAAGGAGACGCCCGATGCGATCATCGTCGCGCAGCGCGGGCCGGACGGCGAATGGCGCAAGCTAACCTATGCGCAATTCTTCGCGCGCATGGAGCGCATCGGCGCCGCGCTGCTCGCGCGCGGCCTGTCGCAGGAGAAGCCGGTCGCCATCCTCTCCGGCAATTCGATCGAGCATCTGCTGCTGCTGGTCGCCTGCATGCATGTCGGCGTGCCCGTGGCGCCGATCTCGACCGCCTATTCGCTGGTCTCGAGCGACTACGGCAAGCTGCGCTACGTCCTCGATCTGCTCACCCCCGGCCTGATCTTCGCCGACGACGGCGCGGCCTATGGCAAGGCGATCGCCGCCGCCGCGCCCAAGGGCGTGGAAATCGTGACGATTGCGGGCGGCGGGGAATTCGCCGCAACCGCTTTCGGGGCGCTCGATGGCGATGCGTCCGACAAGGTCGCGGCGGCCCATGCCGCGGTCGGGCCGGACACGATCGCCAAAATCCTTTTCACCTCCGGCTCGACCGGCATGCCCAAGGGCGTCGTCAACTCGCAGCGGATGATCTGCGCCGACATTGCGCAGGCGGCCTTCGCCATGGCGGAAATCCGCAAGCCGCAGGTCCTCGTCGACTGGCTGCCGTGGAATCACACCTTCGGCTCCAACCAGAACATCCACCTCACGCTCTATTCGGGCGGCTCGCTCTACATCGACGACGGCAAGCCGACGCCCGGCGCCTTCGACGCCACCATCCGCAATCTCAAGGAGATCGCGCCGACCTGCTATTTCAACGTGCCCAAGGGCTTCGAGCTGCTCGCGCATCGTCTCGCGGAAGACAGGCAGTTGCGTGAAAATTTCTTCAGCCGCGTGAAGTTCTTCATGTATGCCGGCGCGAGCCTGCCGCAGCATGTCTGGGATGAACTGGAACGTCTCGCTTTCGAGACGATCGGCGAGAAGATCCGCATCGTCACCGGCCTCGGCGCGACGGAAACGGGGCCGAGCGTCACCTTCGTCACGCGCGGCGAGGTGCGCGCGGGCATGATCGGCAATCCGGTTCCCGACTGCGAGATCAAGCTCGTGCCCAATGTCGGCAAGCTGGAGCTGCGCGTGCGCGGGCCCAACATCACGCCGGGCTATTGGCGCCAGCCCGAGGCGACGGCGGCGGCCTTCGACGAGGAAGGCTTTTACAAGATGGGCGACGCGATCCGCTTCGTCGATCCGGACGAGCCGCAAGCGGGCTTCGCCTTCGACGGCCGCGTCAGCGAGGATTTCAAGCTGATGACCGGCACCTGGGTCAGCGTCGGCAACCTGCGCGCCGCGATGATCGCGACCTTCGCGCCTTTCCTGCGCGACGCCGTGATCGCGGGCCATGACCGCGAGGATCTGGCCGCGATCCTGTTGCTCGACCCCGACGGTTGCCGCGCCAAATTCTCCGATCTGGCCGACACGCAACCCGCCACGCTCGCCGCCCACGCAGGCCTGCGCGCCGCGCTCGCCGAGAAGCTGCAGGCGTTCCAGTCGAAATCGACGGGGTCGTCCACCCGCGTCTCGCGTGTGGTCATCCTCGACGAGCATCCCTCCATCGATCACGGCGAGGTGACCGACAAGGGCTCGATCAACCAGCGCGCCGCGCTGGCGCATCGGGCGAACCTCGTTCAGGAGCTCTACGGCGAAAAGCCGTCGGATCGCGTGATTTCGGCGCGCTGAGGCGGCTGGCGGCCGCGCGGTTTGGAATTCCCGGCGCAAGCGACTATAGAAGCCCGGAATTTACGACTTCAGGACGAACCGAATGTCTGCGGAGCTGGAGGCAGGGCGCGCTCTGCCCGCCGCGCCGGGCGAGCGGCCCGAGCCAGGCGCATCGGCGCCCGGCTCCGTCGCGCAGGAGCGCAAATCGGCCGCCGCGCGCATCGAATTCGCCAATACGTTGCGCGGCGTCGCCGCCATGTCGGTCATCTGCGCCCATCTCGGCAACACGTTCTGGTACTGGCCGGACGTCGTGCAGATGCTGACGGGCATTCCGAACGTCAAGGCCGAACCGTCGATCCTCTCGCGCATCGTCCCCGATGCGCTCGGCGGCTGGGGCGTGTCGTTGTTCTTCGTCATCTCCGGCTTCGTCATCCCCTTCTCGCTCGAACGCTACAGCGTGAAGGGCTTCATCGTCGGCCGCCTCTGGCGCATCTGGCCGACCTGCTGGGTCGGACTCTCGATCACCGTCGCGGCGGTGCTGATCGGCGTGCACACGATGGGCGGCGCCGTTCCGTTCACCTTCCGCGACGCGATCACGCATTTCTTTCCGCCGTTCGCGGCGATCGCGGATTCCCGCCAGATCGATTCGGTGATGTGGACGCTCGAGATCGAGATGTTCTTCTACATCGTCTGCGCGCTGGCCGCCGCGCGCCTGCGGGACGGCCGCTGGACCCTCTGGCTGGTTCCCGTCGCCGTCTTCGTCGTCTGGCTCGGCGTCGACCAGGTCGTCGCGCAGTACCACGAGAGCCATCCCGCGCTGGCGCGCCGGCTCACCTATTTCGACCTCGACCCGCCCTACATCGTCTTCATGTTCTGCGGCGTCGCGCTCAATCTGTTCCAGCGTGGCAAGCTGCGCCTGGAGGGAACCGTCGCCGCCATCGCCCTTTGTCTCGCCTTGTTCGCGGTCTCGCAGAAGATCGGCCAGACGCCGATCAAGTCCAGCGCATTCGTCTATGCGCTCGGGCTCGCGCTCTTCGTCGCCTGCATGCTGGCGCAGAACTGGTTCGGCCGCTGGCGCATCACCCGCTTCTTCAGCGACATTTCCTATCCGATCTACATCATTCACGGCGTGGCGGGCTACGTCATCCTCAACGCCATGATGCGGCATGGCTGGAATTCCGACGTCGCCTCGCTTTCGACCATCTCTCTCATGATCTGCCTCGCCTGGCTGGTGCATCGCTTCGTCGAGGCGCCGACCCATCGCATCGGCCAGAAGATCGCCCGCAACCTCAGCGAAGGCATGTGATGAGCGCAACCCTCGAGGCGGGCGCCGCGCTCGGTCGGAAACCCGCCGCCCGGTCGTCGGCCGGCGGCCGAATCGAATTCGCCAACACGTTGCGCGGGCTGGCGGCTTTCGCGGTCATCGTCGGCCACCTCGGCTCGATCTACTGGTTCATGGGGCCGATGGTCGATGTGCTGACCGGGGTTCCCTACGTGCCCTACAAGGCGCCGATCCTTCCCTCGCTGATCGATCTCGGCTGGCTCGGCCCCTTCGGCGTCGCGCTGTTCTTCACCATCAGCGGCTTCGTCATTCCCTTCTCGCTCGAGCAATACAGCGTGAAGGGGTTCGTCGCCGGTCGTCTCTGGCGCATCTGGCCGACCTGCTGGGCGGGCCTGTCCGTCACGGTCGCCGCCGTCCTGCTCGGCGTCCATTTCATGGGCGGGCAGGTTCCCTTCACCTTCCGCGACGCCGCCAGCCAGTATTTTCCGCCGTTTGCGGCCATCGCCGACGCGCGCCGCATCGATTCCGTCATGTGGACGCTCGAGATCGAGATGATGTTCTACGGCGTTTGCGCGCTCGCCGCGAACCACCTGCGCGAAGGCCGCCGCACGCTGTGGCTGTTCCCGGTCGGGGTCTTCCTGTTCTGGGTCGCCGTCGACCAGACCGTGGCGCATTTCCACGACCATCCCGGCGTCGTGCGGCGGCTGGCGTCCTTCGACACCGATCCGGTCTTCATCGTCTTCATGTTCTGCGGCGTCGCGCTCAATCTGCTCCAGCGCGGCAAGCTGACGATCGCGCAGACGGCGGGCGCCATGGCGCTCTGCTTCGCGTTGTTCTCGCTCGCGCAATATATCGGCCACATGCCGTTCACGACCGATCTGCGCTACTACGCCGCGGGTCTGGCCGTCTTCATCCTGGCCATGCGCTTCCAGGCCTCGTTCCGGCGCACGCGCGTCACGAAATTCCTGAGCGACATTTCCTATCCGCTCTACGTCGTTCACGGCGTCGCCGGCTACATCGTCCTGCACGCGCTGATGCGGCTGCACGTGAACGCCGATCTTGCGATCCTCGTGACGATCGCCTTCGCTTTGACGGTCGCTTATGTGATCCACAGTTTCGTGGAGCTGCCGACCCACCGTATCGGCCAGAAGATCGCGCGACGCCTCAGCGCCTGATCACACGGCGGGCTCGATCTTCGGCGCCGCGGCCGGCGCAGGAGCGACCGCGGCCTTGTAGCGGCGGCGGTAGCGCAAGGGCGGCGCCTCGATCCATTTGAAACTGGCCAGGCCGATCGGGATCGTCGCGAGAAAGGCGAGCGTCGCCAGCCCCAGCGCCTCCGCATAGTTCAGGCCGCGCCCGAAGAAGAGCTTCGACAGTTCGAACACGAAGAACGGGTGCAGCAGGTAGATCGAATAGGAAATGCCGCCGATCATCGCGATGAAGCGCGAAATGCGGCCGGGCCGGAACAGGTCGCTCTGGTCGTACCAGGCGATCAGGAAGGAAATGCAGGCCGCCTGGATCGTCGGCAGGACGATCCAGAGCGCGCTTTTCGACGGATAGCCGCCGCCCGCGAGATTCATGAAGCCGCCGGCCCTGTCGTAGGCGTAGTAGAACAGGCAGAAACCGACGAAGACCGCCGCCGCCAGCCAATGCCTGCCCGTGGCCCAGGCGCGATGCCGGCACAGGACGATGCCGAGCGCGAACTCGTCGAACCGGCCGACGATCGTCCAGTAGGCGGCGGACTGGACCTCGCCCTGCCACGCCCAGACGCCCGTGCGCAACGCGATGGCCGCCGCGACCAGCGCCAGGCCGAGCCATGTCGAACGCCGCACCGCCCACAGGATCGCCGGCAACAGGAAATAGAAATGGATTTCCGTCGCGATCGACCAGCCGCCGGCCGGCCAGAGCGGGAAGATGAACCCCTTGAGCAGGACGCCGAGATAAAAGCGCAGGTCGACCAGCTTCAGGATCAGGATCAGATGGAAGCCGGAGGCGATGAAGACCAGGATCAGCAGCGGCGCGAGCCGCAGGAATCGGTTCCACAGGAAGGTGCGATAGACGATCTGCGAATTGTCGAGAATTTTGGCGAACAGGTAGCCGCTGAGGCACATGAAGATGGAGACGCCGATATAGCCTTCGTCCAGCAGCGCGAGCGGGAAAAGGGCCGGCGGCGATCCGAACGGCACGAGTTCGCCGTTCGGCCCATGGATGAAATGCCAGACGAACACGGCGTAGCAGGCGAACGCGCGAACGTGGTCGAGCTTTTCGTAATATTCTCCGCTCGTCGATCGCATTGCCCGTCCCGGCGGCTTGGCCGGTCGCCGGTTTAGCAACGGGCGGCCGCGGCGCCAAGGCAAGCGCCTGTTTGCGCCTCGGAAACGGCCCGAATTGACACTTGGGAGCCGTTCTCTTTAAAAGCAGCGCCAAAATCCGACGCACAAATGCCTCCGACGCACAAATGCCTTGGAACGTACAAATGCCTCGGGACGCAAAAACGCCTCTGAACGCAAAAACGCTCAGGTCGCATTCACGCCGGCCGGATCGTCGCCTGGCCGATGGAGTCTTTCCGTAAATGACGAAGCGCATTGAAAAATGCCGGATTAGCGGGTCCACCAATCTTTTGTCGGTTCTCTCGCTCGGGGATCAGGCGCTGACGGGCGTGTTTCCGGCTTCGTCCTCGGTCCCGGTGACCGTTGGCCCGCTCGAACTCGTCTGGTGTCCCGATTCCGGCCTGCTGCAGCTCGCCCATGTCTATGAAGCCAGCGAGATGTATGGCGAGAACTACGGCTACCGCTCGGGTCTCAACGCCTCGATGGTGCGCCACCTGACGCAGAAGATCGGCAAGCTCGAGCAGTTCGCCGAACTCAAGGCCGGCGACACCGTGCTCGACATCGGCTCGAACGACGCCACCTCGCTCAAGGCCTACCAGACGCCTTCGCTGAAGCGCATCGGCATCGACCCGACCGGCGCGAAATTCCGCCAGTATTATCCCGACGACATCAAGCTCGTGCCGGATTTCTTCAACGCGA
>DAIRCS010000154.1:0-9140 GCA_036796555.1 Rhodoblastus sp.
CCTCCTACCGCGCGCTGGTCGCCCGCGCCGTGCGCGCCGCCGTCGGCAGCCGCTGCGCGCAGGCCGCCGGGGCGCGCGTGGTGATCGCGCTAACGATCGGCCACAGCGGCGCGATCTCGAGCGCCGGCGTCGCGAGTTCGAGCGGCAACGGCGCATTCGACGCGGCTTCGGCCACAGCCGTGCGGCGCGCCGGGCCGTTTCCGCCGCCGACGGGCCGTTCGGCGGTGAGCGTGCCGGTCGTCGTCTCCTGCCGATGACCCCGGGCTATTCGAGCGGCGCCCAGGGCAGCACGAAGGTCTGCCCCATATGTTCGCCGCGCAAGGTCGAGACGCCGTAGGCGCGCCGGATGATGTCGTCGGTCAGGTCCGACGGCCTGCCGTCGAGGATTTTCCGTCCCTCGGCCAACACGACCAGACGTGTGCAGAAGCGGGTGGCGAGCGCAAGGTCATGCAGCACGGCCACGACGCACTTGCCCGCATCCGCAACCTGCCGCAGCAGCCTCATGATGCGGAGCTGATGCAGCGGATCGACGGCGGCGACGGGCTCGTCCGCAAGCAGGACGTCCGCCTCCACCGCGAGCGCGCGCGCGAGCAGAACCCGCATCCGTTCTCCGCCCGACAGCGATTGCACCGTGCGCGTGCGAAACTGCGCCACTTCGGCGAGCGTCATCGCGCGTTCGATCGCCGCGCAATCCTCCGCGCTTTCGCCGGAAAAAGGCGTGCGATGCGGCAGCCTGCCGAGACGGACGACTTCATCCACGCGCAGCGGCCAATAGACCTCGCCATCCTGCGCGAGATAGGAAAGCCGCCGCGCGAGCTGCGGCCCGAGGGCTTGCGCGCCGGCGCCGTCGTAGCGGATCGCGCCGCCCGACAACGGCAGCAGGCCGGCGACCGCTTTCAGCAGCGTCGACTTGCCGGCGCCGTTCGGACCGATCAATCCGACGATCTCGCCCGGCGCGAGCGCCATGTCGACCGAGTCGAGGATTGTCGCGGCCTCGATGCGGACGCTTGCGGCTTCGACGTCGATCTTCATCAGGCCTCGCGCCGCAGCCGGTAGACGAGATGGAACAGGAACGGCGCGCCGATGAGGGCGGTGATGACGCCGAGTTTCAACTCCGGCCGGATCGGCAACAGCCGCGCGGCCGTATCGGCGGCGAGCAGCAGCGCCGCGCCGCCGAGGCCGCTGACGAAGAGCAGCCTGCCGGGGCGATGGCCGACGAAAGGCCGCAGCACATGCGGCGCGACGAGACCGACGAAACCGATCGCGCCGCTGACGGCGACCGCCGCGCCGACCGCGAGCGCGGCGCCGCCGACGAGCTGGAGCCGCAGCTTCCCCATGTCGAAGCCGAGACTGCGCGCAGTCGCCTCGCCGAGGCTGAGCGCGTCCAACGCCGGCGCCGCCGCGAGCAGAAGCAGCCAGCCGGCTATCATGAACGGCGTCGCAAGCCAGACCTGCGGCAAGCTGCGGTCGACCAGCGAGCCCATCAGCCAATAGACGATTTCCAGCGCGGCGAAACCGTTGGGCGACAGATTGAGCGCAAGGCTGGTGAGCGCGGCGGCGAAACTGTTGACGGCGACGCCGGCGAGAATCAGCGTCATCGTGCCGGCGCCGCGCCCGGCGAGCGCATAGAGCAGGAGAACGCCGAGCGCCGCGCCGACGATGCCGCCGATCGGCAGCGCGAGCGCGACGACGCTCGACAGGCCGGAATAGAAGGCCGCCACGGCGCCGAGCGCCGCCGCGCCGGAGACGCCGACGACGCCGGGTTCGGCCAGCGGGTTGCGCAAAAAGCCCTGCATCGCGGCGCCCGCGAGCCCGAGACTGAAGCCGACGAAACAGCCGAGCAGCGCGCGTGGCAGGCGAAGTTCGACCAGCACGATCGCGGGCAATGTATGCGCGCCGTTGAACACATCGACGGCCGCCTGCGCGACGTCGAGGCCGGCGTAACCGACAAAAAGCGATATGAAGAAGGCGACGACAACGACGACAACGAGCGCGCCAATCAACCGCGCGTGGGCGCGCCCGTCGCGCGTTGTGGTCTGCGACGCCGCCGCGCTCATCGGGCGGCGGCTCCAGTGTCGCGTGTCTGCTCGACGAGCAGGCGCACGGCGTCCACGAGATTGGGACCGCCGCAGGTCCACAGCTTCGGCGGCATCGAAACGACTTTCAACCGCCGCCCGAGCGCCGCGATGAGCGGATGGTTGAGCGCCTCGGTCGCGAGCGAGGGCGCGTCGTAGACCTCGCCGTTCACGATCATGACGTCGGCCTTCTGCAAGGCGATGGCTTCGAGCGGAATGGCGAGATAGCTGCCGGCGTCGACCCGCGACCCGAGATTGTCGAGGCCGGCGCGATTCATGATCTCCTCGACCAGCGACCCCTTTTCGACCGTAAAGCCGTTCGGCTGCATGACCGCGGCGCGCAATCGCGGACTGCGCGCGCGCGGCGCAAGCGCGGCGAGCCCGACGTCTATGGCGCGCGCCATCGCTTCGCCGCGCGCGCTTTCGCCGATCGCATCCGCCAGTTTGCGGATCTGGGCGCGCACATCGTCCATGCTGCGCGGCGGCTCGAATTCGACGACCTTCACGCCGAGCCGCCTCAAAATCCCGATGGTCGTCTGCGTGCTGAAGACCCCGGCCAGAACGATGTCGGGCCGAAACGCCATGACTTCCTCGGCAAGGCCGTGATTGACCGGCACGCTGGCCGCGATATCGGCCACGTTGGAATTGTTCGGATCGCGCGAAAGCCAGGTGACGGACGCGATGCGGTCGCGATCGGCGAGCCGCAGCGCCAGTTCGTCCGCGCACTGGTTGATCGAGACGATCCTGTGCGGGCGCGCCGTTTGCGCGGCGGCGGGCGCAATCGTGACCGCGCAGGCGCCGGCGATCGCCGCGGCCCATGCGATCCCTCGCGCTCCCGATTTCCGCCACCGGCCCATCTCGACCCTCGCGTGTCTCGCCGACGCGGAAACAATGTCCCGCGCGGCGCATCACGCTTGATAGTCGATCGCGGCGCCGGCGGAAACCGGCCGCCGCCAACGCCCTCTTTCGCGGCCGATCGCCTATTTGGCCGCACGCGCGCGTTCGACGAGACGGAAGATCATCGGCGTCAGGATGAGCTGCATGGCGAGATCGAGCTTCTCGCCCGGGATGACGATCGAATTGGCCCGCGACATCCAGCTCCCCTGGATCATCGCGACCAGATAGGGGAAGTCGATCCCCCGCGGATTTCGGAAGCGGATGACGACGAGCGATTCGCCCGCCGTCGGGATCCATCGCGCGATGAACGGGTTCGACGTGTCGACGACCGGCACACGTTGGAAATTGACGTCGGTTTCGGTGAATTGCGGGCAGATCGTGTGCACGTAGGAATGCATGCGCCGCAGGATCGTGTCGGTCACCGCCTGGGTCGTATAGCCGCGCGATGCGCGGTCGCGATGGATTTTCTGGATCCATTCGAGATTGATGACCGGCACGACGCCGATCTTGAGATCGGCATGCGTGGCGATATCGATCTCGTCGGTTCTGACCGCGCCGTGCAGGCCTTCGTAGAACAGGAGATCGCAATTCTCGCCGATCTCGCGCCAGTCGGTGAAATGCCCGGGCGGGGCGCCGTGCCTTTCCGATTCCTGCTGGTCATGGACATAGAAACGCGAGCGGCAGCGGCCCGTCTTGCCGAAACGCTCGAATTGCGCGGCGAGCTCGCCGAGCAGATTGGCGTCCGCGGAGAAATGGCTGAACGTCTGGTCTCCCTCCGCCAGGCGTTTGGTCATTTCCGCCTTCATCGCGGCGCGATCGAAGCGATGGAAGGCGTCGCCCTCGATCGAGGCGGCGTTGACGCCCTCGCGGCGGAATATCTGCTCGAACGTATGCTTGACCGTGCTCGTGCCCGCGCCCGACGAGCCGACGACGGATATGATCGGATGCTTGACCGACATGAGCGGACCTCAGGCGCAAATCGGGCTGCGCCGGCGCGCAGGAAAGATGTCGGGGTCCGTCCCCGCCGCAGCCCGCAGGCGTTCGATCGCGTCAGCCATGTCGCCTCTCTTGCGGCCTGGACGCCGCTTGCGGGGGAAACTGGCGACCGTCCGGCCAAAAATAAATTTAAAAAAATCAAAGCCCATTTTAGTTTGATTGAATGAGCAACTTTCGCGGCCTGACCTGGAAACAATTGCGCGCGCTTGCGGCTACGGTCGAGGCGGGCTCGGTCTCGGGCGCGGCCAAAGCGCTGGGCGTGACGCCGCCGGCCATCACCACGCAGTTGAAACTATTGGAGATCGAAGCGGGCGCGCCCCTGTTCGACCGCACGGGCGCCCATTTCGCCCCCACCGAGATCGGCGCAGAATTCCTGGCTGCGGCCCGCGACGTCGAGCGGGTCGTCGCGCAGACCGGCGAGCGCGTCGCCGCGCTGCGCGCCGGCGCGATCGGTTCCGTCGTCTTCGGCGTCGTCTCGACCGCCAAATATATCGCGCCCTCCATCGTCGCGAGTTTCCGCAACGCCCATCCCGGCATTCGCGTCAATCTCGCCATCGGCAATCGCGGCGAGATCGTGCGCGGGCTGGAGCGCAGCGAATACGACGTGCTGCTGATGGGCCGCCCGCCCGCGCATATCGAGGTGGAGAGCGCGCCGCTCGGCGATCATCCGCACGTGCTGATCGCGCCGGCCGGGCACCGGCTGATCGGCGGCGGAGAGATTCCGCTCGAGGCTCTGACGAAGGAGCGTTTCCTCGCGCGCGAGCCGGGCTCGGGCACCCGCATGTTGATGGAGCGCTTTCTCGAACGCGCTGGCGGCGGCCGCGCGTTCGACGTGGCCGAAATGGGCTCGAACGAGACGATCAAGCAATCCGTGCTCGCGGGACTGGGCATCGCCATCATCTCCGCCCATACCTGCATGAGGGAGTTGACGGAGGGCAAGCTGGTCGCCCTGCCGGTCGCCGGTCTGCCGCTGGTGCGGCAATGGTTCCTGCTTCACCGCGTCAATCGGCAAATCACCCGGGCCGCGGATATTTTCAGGGCCTATATCGTGGAGCGCCGGCGCGACTTCTTCCCGAAGATCGGACCGGACGATTTTCACGCATGAAATGGCCGCAGGCCGAGGCCGGACGTCGGCGGACGAAAATTCGTCCGCCTGCGCGCCGCGCTCCGCTCAGGGAACCGCGACCATCACATCGGACGCCTTGACGACCGCGAAGGCCTTCCCGCCGACCGTCAGGCCGAGGTCCGCGACGGATTCGTTGGTGATCGACGCCGTCACGATCGCGCCGCCGCCAATGTCGATACGGACATGGGCGGTCGTTGCGCCCGTCTGTATCTCGACGATCGTTCCGGGAATAACGTTGCGTGCGGAAATCTTCATGGGCTTCATCCTTTCATGGCTTCGGCAGATATAACCTCTTCTATACAGCAAAACGACCCAGGTCTGACGTTTGCCAAGGTCATCGCGTCAAAGGCCACGGCGTCAATTGTGGCGGATCGATCCCGCAGTTATTGTCGCCGCCGGCCCTCCACCGCGGCCGTAGCGGCGGGACTATTCCAGCGGTTGTCGACATGAAGCAGGACGCATCTCCGCAGGACGCGCCCCCCGTGCAGATCGCGACACGCATTCCCGCGCGCGTCCTGCGCCACGACAGCCGCTACGGCCTGTCGACCCTGTTCTTCGGCGACGGCGAATTGCGCGTGCCGCTGGTGGCCGCGCCCGTGGATTCCGGCGTCGTCGTCGTCATCGACGCGCGCGACGTGGCCATCGCATTGTCGCGCCCCATGGACGTGTCGATCACCAACCGGCTGCCCGGCGCGATCGTCGAGATCGAGCCGCTCGCCCTTCCTTATGTGCGCGTCGCCTTCGATCTCGGTTCGACGCGGCTGGATGCGCTGGTCACCTCGGAATCGGTCGAACGGCTCGCGCTCGAGCCCGGGCTGCGCGCCTGGGCGATGATCAAGACTGTCGCGATCGCCGACGTCCCGGTGGAAGGGCCTGCCGTTCCGACGCCCCGCCGCTGGCCCGTGGCCGGAAGCCGGGATTGAGCGCGCCTTCGAGCTCCTTCATCGCCGCGGCCGCCCCGCCGCGCGAGCGCCGCTCCATCGAGCGATAGAGCGCGACCAGCCGCTCGCCGAACGGCGTGATTTCCGAACCGGTGTCCTTGCGGCCGGGATAGGTGGCGAAGACCGGCGATTCGAAGGTGCGATTGAGCGCATCCACCATCAGCCAGCACTTGCGGTAGGAAATGCCGGTCGCCCGTCCCGCGCCGATGATCGAGCGATGCCGCCGGATCGCCTCGATCAGCGCGAAATCGTCCGGCGTCAGCCGTCCGCCATTGGCGAAATGCACGACGATGTCGATTTTCGAAACGTTCGGCGTCATGATCGCCCGGGTTTCCCGCTACCGCGCGCAGGATAGCGCGGCTGCGCCACAACAACCAAGCCTCGGGGAAATACCGCGTGCCCGCAGGCGCGAGCCTATTCGGCGGTCGTGAGCGCCAGGCCGATGCGGTCGCCGGCGGCGCCGCTGATCTGAATCGTCGCAGGCGCGGCCTGCAACTGAAACCGCACGCTCTTGCGCATGCCCGGACAGCCTCGCCTGCCGCTGAAGGCGATCGATTTCAGCCGCCGCCCGTCCTGGATCACGTCGAGCCAGGCTTCGTCCGAAAGCGTCACCTGATAGAGGCCGGCGGCGGACAGGGACTCGACTTTGACGACGGCGCCGGAGGCGTCGGGGCGCCTGGGCTGGCGCTCGGGCGGCATGACGAAGGCGATTTCGGCCATCGGGCGCAGTTTCACAACCATTGCCGGCCCGCCGGCCTTGACCGCTCCGCCGCTCTCGATCCCGGCGAGATCCGGCGTCGAGAGAAGCTGGAATTCGCGCGCCAGCGGCCAGTCGAACGACGAGCAGGCCGCCTCCTCCGAACGTGCGGGAGATACCGCGAAAAGACCGGCGGCGGCGGCAAGGATCAAGGCAGCGCCTGCGCTTGCCTTGGTCCGTCGGCATGTACTCTGCATTCCTTTTCTATATCGCTTCGGATATAGGAAGGCAAAGCCGTCGACCGGCCGGAGAGGGACAATGAAACTGCTGAAATTCGCCTCGGCGCTCGCATCGGCCGCCATTCTCGCTTTCACCGTCGCGGCGGCTCGCGCCGAACAGGCTGGCGGCGCCGCGACCACAGCCGCGCCCGTGGCCGCCGCCGCGACCAACGTCGCGGTCGCCGCCAATTTCACCGCGCCGGTGAAGGAGATCGCCGCGCTGTTCAAGCAGAAGACCGGCTACGACGCGGTTCTGAGCTTCGGCGCATCGGGGCAGTTCTACACGCAGATCACGCAGGACGCGCCCTTCCAGGTCTTCCTCTCCGCCGACGACAAGCGGCCGAAGGACGCGGTCGACGCCGGCCTCGCCGTGGCCGACAGCCGCTTCACCTATGCGATCGGCAAGCTGGTGCTGTGGAGCAAGTCGCTCGACGTGACGAAGGGCGACGAGGTTCTGAAAGCCAACGCCTTCTCCAAACTGTCCATCGCCAATCCCGCCGGCGCGCCCTATGGCGCGGCCGCGATCGAGACGCTGAAGTCGCTCGGTCTCTATGACGCCGTGCAGCCGAAGATCGTGCAGGGCAATTCGATCGCGCAGGCCTTCCAGTTCGTCGACACCGGCAACGCCGAACTCGGCTTCGTCGCGCTCTCGCAATTGGCCAAAGTCACGGCCGGCTCCCGCTGGATGGTCCCGCAATCCCTCTACAAGCCTATCCTGCAGGACGCCGTTCTGCTCAAGAAAGGCGCCGACAGCGCTCCCTCCAAGGCCTTCCTCGCCTTTCTGAAAACGCCGGAAGCGCGCGCGATCATCGAGAAATACGGCTACGCGCTCGCGCAATAGGCGCGGGTCGAGACAGCCTCGCGAAACGCCAGACTGCCCGGGAAAACGCCGTTTTTCCGGGCGCCTATGACGTGCGCGCTCGCAAGCCACGGTATTTGCGACGCCTTCCATTTCGACGTCCGACGGCACGCCCATTGCATGTAGCCATGGGTCAACCGCGAGGCGCCGATGACGAACAAGACGGTCAGGGCTGACCCTTTTGCCGTTTCTTTCGACAGCGCGAAGACAGCGCTCGTCGTCATCGACATGCAGCGCGATTTTCTCGACCCGGGCGGCTTCGGCGCGGCGCTGGGCAATGACGTCACCCTGCTGCGCGACGCGATCGAACCCGCCGGCGCCATGATCGCCGCCGCGCGCGCGGCGGATGTTCTCGTCATCCACACGCGCGAGGGCCATCGCGCGGATCTCGCGGACGCGCCGCGCCACAAGGTGGATCGCGGCGATCCCGCCAAGCGCATCGGCGCCTGCGGGCCGATGGGCCGCATTCTCGTGCGCGGCGAACCCGGCCACGACATCATTCCTGAACTCGCGCCATTGGCGGGCGAACCGGTCGTCGACAAGCCCGGCAAGGGCGCGTTCTTCGCGACGGATCTCGATCTGATTCTGCGCAATCGCGGCGTGACCACGCTCTTCGTCTGCGGCGTGACGACGGAGGTATGCGTGCATACGACCGTGCGCGAGGCCAACGACCGCGGCTACCGCTGCATCGTCGTGGCCGACGCCTGCGCCTCCTATTTCCCCGAATTCCACGTCGTCGCGCTGCGCATGATCGCGGCGCAGGGCGGCATTTTCGGCTGGGTCGCCGCCTCTGCCGATCTCGTCGCCGCGCTTTCCGGAAAGGCGCCCCCGCGCGCCATCGCCTGAGGAGAACGCCATGGAGACGACGCGAGAATTCAAGCCCGCGCTGTGGGTTCCGGGCGACTGGAACGCCTTCTTCGGCTTCGGCGCCAACATTCTCGTCAACATGCTGGTGCTGACGGGCCTGCTGCGCTTCGTGCTAAAAATGCCCGACGCCATCGTCTTCGGCCGCATCCTGCCGGCGCTCGGCCTGATGATGTGCCTGAGCACGGCCTACTACGCCTTCCTCGCCTGGAAGCTCGCGAAGGAGACGGGCCGCGACGACGTCTGCGCGCTGCCGTCCGGCGTGAGCGTGCCGCACATGTTCATCGTCACCTTCGTCATCATGCTGCCGGTGATGCTGAAGACCGGCGATCCCGTGAAGGCGTGGGAAGCGGGCCTCGCCTGGGTCTTCATCCAGAGCTTCATCCTGATGATCGGCGGCTTCGTCG
>DAIRCS010000155.1:0-9030 GCA_036796555.1 Rhodoblastus sp.
CGCTTCTCGTCGCACAGCTCCTTCACGAATTTCGCGCCGGAGACGAAGACCAGCGTCGATCCCATGATGTTGAGCTCGAAGATCGGGCCGAGCTGCTTCGCAAACGCGAGCAGGCTCTCGATCGGCGCCTCGGGATTGAGCGACAGGGCATGACCGACGATCGGCTTGGCCGGCGGCTTGGGAATTCGGTTGGCCTCAGAAGGCGCCATATGCATTTCCTCTCGAATGTCGGGCCGCTCCCGGCGGCCCTTGTCATTATGCAAGGAGACTAGCATCGCGGCGGCAAAAGGCCACTGCGATGCGCCCCGCCTGGGATGGGCGATCGCGCCGGTTTCCCTCCCGCTTGCGGGGAGGCGGCGCGCGAAGCGCGACGGGTGGGGATCGCCGGGCGTTGTCCCGCACTTCGTCGAACCTGCCCCACCCGCAATGCTTGCGCATTGCGACCTCCCCGCGAGCGGGGAGGTAAGCGCTCGCCAAGCGTCTCGAAGCGCGCTCCGTCAGGCGTCTTCGACGGCGAAGGCGATGCCCGCGTTCTTCTGCAGGCGCTCCGCCAACGCGAGGCCCAGCGCCGCGCCCGGCGTCCAGACGCCGCCGGGGATTCTGTCGTCGGCGGCGAGGGCCAGCGCGGTCTCGGCGATCATCTTCGAGGTCGAGCCGTAGCCCGGATCCTTGTCGCCCTTCACGCTCGCCGCGAGTTTGCGGCCGTCCGGCCCGACGCCCAGGAAGACGAGGTCGTAAAAACCGTTCTCGCGCTCTTCCTTGCTCGGACCCTCGCCGGGCTTGGGCCCCTTGTCGCCTTCCATGCCCGAGCCCTGCGCCGCCATGCCCCTGGCGATCTGCTCACCCTTCTCGCCGGGACCTGTCATGACCATCTCGTCGTAGACGAAGTCCTGCCCGAAGGAGAAGCCGGTCAGGGCGTTCGTGCGATGCACGTTGCGCGTGTTGATCGCGGCCATGACGAAGGGCGCCATCCAGCTCCCGAAATCCTCGTCATATTCGGGCTTCATGCCGCTCGGCTGCCGCGGCCCCTGAAAGCCGGGCGTGAGCGCGAACGGGTCCTTCAGCAGCGCGACGATATTCGGGTCCTTGGCCGCTGCGGCCAGGGTGGCCTTCAGGCTCGCCGCCGTGCCGCCCGAAAACGTGCCGCGCATTTTCCGCACGCGCCCTTTCACGCGCGCGAAGGGCGCGCCGAGGCGCTTCTTCGCTTCGGTTTGCAGAAAGAGCACGCCGAGATCGAAGGGGATGGAATCGAAGCCGCAAGAAAAGACGATGCGCGCCCCGGTCTTCTTCGCCTGGGCGTCGTGCGCGTCGATCATCGCGCGCATCCATGCGGGCTCGCCGCACAGGTCGCAGTAATCGGTTCCTTCCGCCGCGCAGGCCGCGACGAGGTCGGAGCCGTAGAGTTGATAGGGGCCGACGGTGGTCAGCACGACGCGCGTGCGCCGGGCGAGGTCGCGCAGGCTCTGCGGCTGCGCGGCGTCCGCCGCGATCAGCGGGATGTCGGACGGCGCGCCGATCTCGTCCCGGACGGCGGCGAGCTTGGCGAGGTCGCGGCCGGCCATCGCCCAGCGGATGGTCCCGTCCTTGCGGCCTGCGAGATATTCCGCGACGAGGCGGCCGGTAAACCCGCTTGCGCCATAGACAACGATATCGAATTCCCGGGCGTTCTTCATCGCGCTCTCCCCGAACCTTTCTTTTGCAGCATGTTGCCACAGTTTTTGCGCCTCGCTAATCTGCGAAATGTCGTTACCGCGAACGGCCGAAGAAGCCGGCGCGGACGATGGGGAGATGCTCGATGGGCGCGCCTGCATGGATCGTGTAGAGGCCGACGGCCGGCGTGACGACGCGCGCCTGCGGCCGCCGTCGCTGTTCCTCGCCCTCGCTGAAGCGCGCGCCTGGCAGGAATTCGGCGCCTCCATGGCCTTCGCGCCGCTGCTGATGGCGGCGCCGCGCGGCGACGGGCATACGGTGCTCGTGCTGCCGGGCTTCATGGCGAGCGACGCGTCGACGCGGCTGTTGCGCGCCTTTCTGCGCATGCAGGGATACAACGCGGTCGGCTGGGAGCTCGGCCGCAACACCGGCGGCTTTTACCGCATGCGCGAGACGCTTCGCGCGCGGCTTGCGAAATTGCACGACGGCGCGGGCCACAAGATCGCGCTCGTCGGCTGGAGCCTCGGCGGCGTTTTCGCGCGCGATCTCGCGCTCGCCATGCCAGACGCCGTGCGCAGCGTGATCACGCTCGGCTCGCCCTTCGCCGGCGACATTTCCGCCACCAACGCGCGCAAGCTCTACGAGCAGGTGACGGGCGAATCGCCGACCGACGCGCGCCCGCAGGACCTGCGTTCGCTCGGCGGCGATCTCGGCCTGCCGACGACGTCCATCTATTCGCGCTATGACGGCGTCGTGCATTGGCGGACGTCGCTGACGCGCGCAAACGACCATACAGAAAACATCGAGATCGCCTTTGCGAGCCACCTCGGCCTCGGCGGCCATCCCGCCGCGCTCTGGGCGATCGCGGACAGGCTGGCGCAACGCGAGGGCGAATTTGCGCCTTTCCGGCGTGGCGGACCGTTCGCGCTGGCCTATTTCCAGCGCGAGCCGACATGATTTTTCCGGGCGACCGGCAACGGGATCGTTCCGCGCCTGCGGAGCGGCGATATCCAGGGAGGCATAGATGAGCGCAGGCGTGAAACTGTCGTCCGTCGACGGATCGTTTCTCTATCTCGAAACGCCGGAGACGCCGATGCATGTCGGCTCCATGGCGATCTTCAAGCTGCCGGACAATTACAAGGGCGACTTCTTCGAGGAGTTCAAGGCGCAGATCCAGGCGCGCCTGCATCTCGCTCCCGTGCTGCGCTGGAAGCTCGAGCGCACGCCGCTCGACATCGACAATCCGAGCTGGGTCGAGGACGAGCATTTCGACATCGACCGCCACATCTTCCGTGCCTCGCTGGCCGCGCCGCACGATCGCGCGACGCTGGAGCGCATCGTCGGCTGGATGCACGCCAAGCTGCTCAACCGCGCGCGCCCGCTGTGGGAATTCTATGTTTTCGAAGGCATGGCCAACAACGAGGTCGGCCTCTATTCGAAAATGCATCACTCGCTGATCGACGGCGGCGCCGGGGCGGCGCTGACCGAGATCGTCTACGGCGACGGCAATGTCGCGCAGACCGAGACGAAGAAGGCCGACGCGAAGAAGAACGATCCGATCGGCGAACTCTTCACCGGCTATGCGAGCCTGTGGGCCCAGCCGCTCGGCCTGACCGCGCAGGGCGCGCTGCCCGACATCCTGACCGGCAAGCGCCAGGACCTCGGCTCCATCCTGATGGACGGCTTCGCGCGGCAATTGCGCCAGCCCTTCGAATACATGAAGGCGCTGCCCGAAATGGCCAAGGCCGTTTCGAGCATCGCGGGCAAGCTGAGGGAAGGCGGCGTGCAAGGGCTGAAGGACGCGATCGCGCCTTCGACGCCGCTGAACAAGGCGGTCTCCTCCGAGCGCAGCTTCGCGGCGGTCTCCGTCTCCATGTCGCGCTGCAAGGCGGTGGCGGCGGCGGCGGGCGGCAAGCTCAACGACGTCGTGCTGGCGCTGTCGAGCGGCATGCTGCGGCGTCATCTCGAAAAGACCAAGGCGCTGCCCCAGCGGCCGCTGCGCGCCGCCGTGCCGATCTCGCTGCGCGAGCCGGGCAACCGCGAAGCCAACAACCAGGTGTTCGGCATGATCTGCTCGCTGGCGAGCGACATAGCCGATCCGAAGGAGCGCTTGCAGAAGATCATCGAGGAATCGACCAAGTCCAAGGGCATGGCCGATCCCTTCAAGCCGATCGTGCCCAAGCTGACGCAATTCTCCGCGCTCGGCGCGCCGATCTTCATCCAGATCCTGTCGCTGCTTTATTCGCGCACCAATCTCGCCGACGTCATGCCGACTCCGGCCAACGTCACGATCTCCAACGTGCCGGGCTCGCGCAAGCCGCTCTACTTGGCGGGCGCGGAATTGCAGCACATCTTCCCGGTCTCGATCGCGGCGCACGGGCTCGCGCTCAACATCACCGTGCAGGGCTATCGCGACCAGCTCGATTTCGGCCTGATCGCCGGCGCCAACGTCCTGCCGGAATTGCGCAGCCTCGCCGACATGCTGCCGGAAGAACTCGAGGCGCTGGAGGCGGCCTACGGACTTTCGGCGCCTGCGGCGGAGGGCGTGTCCCTGGCGGCCGCCGAGGCGCCCAAGCCGGCGAAGGCGAAGGCCGAGAAGGCCGCCGCGCCGAAGCGCAAAGCGGCGGCCAAGGGCGTGGCGGCGGGCGGCGCGACGGGCTGAGGCGCGCTGCGGCGGCGGAGGGCGGAGCGCAATTTTTTCACTCCGGCCCCGCATGTGTGCGATCCCTCGCATTTGCACATTCGCGCCCGGCCGCTAATAAGGCCTTGCGCATTGTTTGCGGCGAGGGGGCATGCACGCGACGTCCGACGCAGCGGAGACGAGCGCCGCCAGGGCGCCGGAAGCGCCACGGCCGCCGCCTCTCTTCCTGCGCGTCGCCATCACCGGCCATCGCGAAGCCCGCCGCCTGAACGAGGGCGCGGCGCGCCGCGGACTTGCGCAGGCGTTCGACGCCTGCGCCGGCGTTCTCGAAACAGCGCGCAGGACATCCGCGGGCGCCTTTGCGCGCGACGAGGCCGAGCTCGTTCTGATTTCCGCCCTGGCGGAGGGCGCCGATCAGATCGCCGTCGACGTCTTCAGATCCCGCGCCGTTCCGGCAGGCGTGATCGCCCATGTCGAAGCCGTCATTCCCTTCCCGGTCGAAGGCTACGCCACGACCATGACGACCGAGGCTGCGCGCGACGCCCTGCGGGACATGGCCGCGACCGCGCGCGCTTGCATAATCCTGGCCGACGGCTCGCCCGATCCGGCGAAGGAAGAAGATCCGCTCGAACTCCATTGGAGAAACCAGAGATACGCGATCGTCGGCGATATTCTGATCCGGCAGGCGGATGTTCTCGTCGCGGTGTGGGACGGCACGCCGTCGACCGCGACGGGCGGAACCGCGTCCGTCATCCTGGGCGCGATGCGCGAGCGGCTGCCGGTCCTGTGGGCGCATGCGACGACGGGCGAGGTCAGGTTGCTGACGCCGGACGGCGTCCACGGCGATCTGCTCGGCGGCGTCCTGCGGGCCGGCGGTTCGCTGCAACTCGAAACGGCCGGCGCCGAGGCGCAATTTCGCGCCGCTCTGTCGCCGCTGCTCGCTCCCGTCTTTCATGACGATGCGGGCGCGGACCCGCACGACCTCGACGCTTACGCGCGCTCGCGGGATTCCTACCGCCGCTTCTTCGACGAGGGCGGCAAGATCGCGCCGCCGCGATCGAGGACGCGCGCCACCGCCTACAACCGGCTGCTGTGGTGGGCGGGCGCCTATGTCGTCGCCGCGACGGCGACGGACAAGGCCGCGGGCCATTCCGCGCACCTCCCACGTCGCGCCTGGCCGCGCGACAAATGGCCGGGATGGACGATTCCGTGCCTCTATCCGCCGAAGCCGGTGGAGGAGGACTATCTGGACTCATGGGGTGGAAATCGGTTGCGCGAAAATATCGCGCTTCCGTGGATCGCCTTCGATACGATCGCGACGAGGCTCGGCCATATCTACCGCTCCTCGTATGTGATCACCTTCGCTTTCGCGGCGCTCGCCGTGCTCGTCGCGCTGATCGGACAATTCTTTCCGGACCACGAAACGTTCCTGGCCATTCTGGAATGGGGGGCGCTGGCGACGGCGGCCGGTTCCTTCCTGTTGAGCCGCTATTTCAGAGTGCACGACCGCTGGGTTCTCGCGCGCGGGATGGAGGGCCAGTTTCGCGCGGCCTGGAATCTCGCGCAGCTTGGCCTCGCCGGCCGCAGGACGCCGAAGGGCAGGGACGCGCCGTGGGCGGAATGGGCGGTCCAGGCCTGGGTCGGCGGCGTCGGCGCGCCAGCCATCGAGACGACGTCGCCCTATCTCGCACGGCTCGCCGAATATCTGCGCCAGACCGCGGTCGCCGACCAGATCGCCTATCATCGCAGCAACGCCGATCGTCTTCACATGCTGCACCATACGCTGGAGACAGTCGGCAAGGGCGTGTTCATCCTCGCGCCCTGGGCGGGCGTCTTCGCCGTCCTGCACCATCATTATCCCCCGATTCCCGCCGTCGCGACCGAGTGGGTCCTGTTTTTCGGCGCCGGCATGCCGGCCGTGGCCGCCGCTGTCGCGGGCCTTCGCTACCAGGGCGATTTCCTGCGCTTTGCGACGCGGTCGCAGAGGACCGCGCGCGATCTCGGCGCGATCGACGCCGCGCTGACGAGGTTCGCGCAGCGCGCTGGCGAGCCGGAAATGGCCGGCGAGGCCAAGCGCAACGATTTCGCGGAGCTGCGCGACATTCTCGTCAGCCTCGAATCGATCCTGAGCGCGGACCTGCAGGACTGGCGTTACGTCTATTCCGCGCGGCCCAATCCGGAGCCGTGAGCGGCCTTCATCCCGCCGCGATCTCCGCCAGCTTGCGCACCGCGTTGCGGTCCTTCTCCTTGTCTTCGACGGACAGCGCGTCGAAGTCGCGGATGCTGGGGTGGATGAGGCGGGCGTCGTCGCGCGCGGGACCGCTGCGCCAGCCGCGCTCGATGCGGTCGGCCATCCAGCGTCGATGCTCGACGCGGGCGAGGCGTTCGAGCGTCGCGGGATCGGCGACGGCGCGCGCGACGGCGGCCTTGTCCTTCAGCGCGACGCCTTCGCTCGCAAACAGAATGGGCATGTGGTCGGCGGAGGCGCGATTGGCCTCGCGCAGGTTTTCCGGCAATTCGTCCCACGCCGCGATGGCCGCAAGCGAGCCCGGCTCTAGGCGCGCCGCATTGTCGAGATAGGCCGCGTGCAGCGCCATCGCCATCTCGTCGCCCTTGCGGTCGAGCGCGCGCGCGACGCTCTCGGCGCGGACGGGGCCGGAGAACGGCACGATCCGGCTGTGGTCGCGGCCTTTCACGACCGTCTGCGCGAGCGCCGCAAACAGATGATCCTCGCTGGTCTGGCGCACGAGGATCGGCGTCGTCGCCGTTCCCAGCGCGCTCGTCGGCCGGCGCAGCGCGAGGGCGGCGGCGATGGCGTCGGCGCCGTCGAGCAGAATGACGGCGAGGTGCGGCGCGCCGTGCGCGGCGACGCAGGCCGCGGCCGCCGCATCGTCCGGCAGGCCCTGCGGTCCCGCATCGAGCACGTCCAGCGCCGCGACGAGGTCGAGGTCGGGATGGGCGCCGCGCCAGCGCGCCAGCGCCGCCTTCTCGTCCTCGCGCAGGGACAGGGTGAGGACGGGCCGCTTCGTCGGATGATCCTGCAGCGCGACGATCAATTGCGCGAGCGCCTGTTCCCAGCGGCCCTGCAGGCCGACGACGAGCGCATGGCTCGCCGCGTCGCGATCGGGCTTGGTAAAGACGGGCGCATAGCGGGCGAGTTCTATGCGCAGCCCATCGCGATCCGGACAGAGCCGGTGATAGCGCATGCGGCGGCGCCCGCTCAGGCCGTCCAGCGCGGCGTCGAGCTCGCGGGCGAGGTCCTCGCGGTCGACGCGCACGGCGAGCGCGACCGGCGCATGCGGGCGTTCGTCCCTGTCGATGGCGCGCAGGGCGAGCAGGGCGATGTTGATGTTGTCGAGATCGTCCGGCGTCGCGATGAAGACGCCGCGCGCGGCCCCGGGGTTGAGGCTCGCATAGGTCGCCGCCTGCTTCGGGTCGGCTTCCACCACGGTGAGGCCGAGGCCTTCCAGCGTATCGCGCCGCGACGGCTCGAATGTCGCGGCCACCGCCGCGACCTGCCGTTTGTCGGCGACGAGCCTTTCGAGGGCGGCGTCGCTCATCTGCCGGTCGCCGACGAGGATCACGTGATCGCGCGCGCGCGGCAGCATCGCCAGGCGCAGCGGGCGGGTGACGCCGCCGATGAGGATGTGGAAGGTGGCCGATACGGCGACCAGCGGCAGGAGCAGGCGCGCGATCTGCAACTGCCAATTGGCGTTGGCTTCGAACGTGCTCGGGAAATGCAGGGTGATAAGCTGCAACGTCCGGAAGAAATTGGTGAGATAGTCCCAGCCCGATTTCGGCGCGAAAATTTCGTGGAATCCCCAATAGCCCAGGACGAGGGCGATCGCGCCCCCAAAGAGCTGGAGGACCGCGCGATATGCGCCGACGAAGGTCGCCAGCCGAACGCCGAAGCGAGAGAGGAGATAAAGCAAGGCGCGCCCGCACGAATTCGCAGCAATGCGCGGACTATATTGGAACCGACGCTGCGGCGAAATCAGCCGCGCCAGGGCGCGCCGGGCGCAAATTCCGTCACGCTGCCGGCGGGATTGTCGATCAGCATGAAGAGATCGAAATAGCGGATGACCGGCGGGGCGCCGGTGCGTTTCTCGACGGCGGCGCGCCAGGCGGCGTCGTGGCCGCGCTCGGCCGCCTCGCGCGAGGGCCAGATGTAGAAGGCGCCGCCCATGCCGTTCTCGCCGGTGACATAGTGCTTGCGCACGAGTTCGCTATTGGCCGTCCATTTCGGCACGGTGGCGCGCGCTTCTTCGAGAATTTCCTCGTGCGTCTGGCCGGGTTTGTGGCGGAATTCGACGAGTTCGACGATCATCGCGTCACGCCTTCGCCTTGCCGCCGAGATAGGCGGCCGCGATCGCCTCGTCCGCCCAGAGCTGGTCGGGCGGCCCGCCGAGCACGAGCCGGCCCGTCTCCAGCACATGGCCGTAGTCGGCGACCTTGAGCGCCATGCGGGCGTTCTGCTCGACCAGCAGCACGGTCGCGCCGCGCTTGCGGATTTCCTCGATGATGCGGAAGACGGCCTGCACGATGACGGGCGCGAGCCCGAGCGAAGGCTCGTCGAGCAGCAGCAGGCGCGGTTTGGCCATCAGGCCGCGCGCGACGGCGACCATCTGCTGCTGGCCGCCCGACAGCGTCCAGCCCAGCGCATCGGCGAAAGAACGGATGTCGGGGAAGAGGTCGAACATGTCGTCGGCCTCCTTGCGGATCTTCGCCGTGGACTCGCG
>DAIRCS010000156.1:0-8930 GCA_036796555.1 Rhodoblastus sp.
CGCCCCCGCCGGACGTTATCCGGCGCCGTATCTCCGTGGAGCCCGGACTTTCCTCCGCCCGAAGGCGGCGGCCATCCGGCCGACTGGCGCTGTGGGGATAGGCGCGCGGAGCCGGGATTGCAAGCCTCGCGGGCGCCCTCTGCGCCAGATGGCGGTGGCGCGGCCGCGCGCTTCATGTGACCATGCGCCGACGCAGGGCGGAACGCCCGATGCGGCGACATGGAGGAAACATGTTCAGTCACGTCATGATCGGCTCGAACGACATCGAGCGGTCGAAAAAATTCTACGACGCGCTGTTCGGCGCCATCGGCGGCAAGCCGGGCATCGTCGATCCCAAGGGCCGCGTCATGTATCTGCACAACGGCGGCGTGTTCATGGTGACGAAGCCGATCGACGGCAAGGACGCCCATCACGCCAACGGCGGAACGATCGGCTTCGCCGTCAACGATCCGGCCGAGGCCGACGCCTGGCACAAGGCGGGCGTCGCCAACGGCGGAACGGCGATCGAGGATGCGCCGGGCGTACGCGACAACGGCAAGGTCAAACTCTACCTCGCCTATCTCCGCGATCCCGACGGCAACAAGATCTGCGCCATGAAACGCATGTGATCGCGCGCATGTGAAACACAGCCATCCCGGACGCGCGCGGCGCGCGCGATCCGGGAACCGGCTCATTCCATTTCCTTCCGCAATTGCGGCTTCAATATCTTGCCGTTGGCGTTGCGGGGCAGCGGCTCGGTCCGCACTATCACGAATTCCGGCGTCTTGTAGTCCGACACGCGTTCGGCGCACCAGGCGCGCACATCCTCCGCCTTCACCGATGCGCCCTCCTCCACCACGACGATCGCCGCGACGCGCTCGGTCAGCACGGGATCGGGCCGTCCGACGATCGCGCATTCCACGACGCCGGGAATGCCGGCGATCACGCTCTCCACTTCGGCGGAAAAAATCTTGAAGCCGCCGCGATTGATCATGTCCTTCTTGCGGTCGAACACCCGCACGAATCCTTGCGCGTCGCGCGAGCCGATGTCGCCAGACTTCCAGAAGCCGTCGACGAATTCGCTCGCATTCGCGTCGGGCCTGTTCAGATAGCCCGGAACCACCATGGGACCGGAAATCCAGATTTCGCCGGGCTCTCCCGGCGCGACGTCCCTGCCCTCGTCGTCGACGATGCGGATGGTTCCGCAATGCACGGCGCGCCCGACGCTGTCGATATTCTCGCGCCATAGCGGCACAGGCATGATGGTGGCGGGCGACGTCGTCTCCGTCGCGCCATAGGCGTTGACGAGATTGAGGTTCGGCAGTTTCTGCGCCAGCGTTTGAATTGTCGGCACGGGCATGGGCGCGCCGCCGAAGGAGCCGATGCGCCACGCCGAAAGATCGTGCGCGTCCAGCGCCGGCGATAGCGCGCACAGCGAATAGATCGCCGGCACCACGATGGTGAAGGTGATCTTTTCGCGCGCCGCCTGCGCGATGAAATCGGCCGCCTTGAAGGCCTGGCGCATCAGCACCACCGCGCCGCCCCCGATCATCGCGGCCATCGCGACGCCGACGAAACCCGTGACATGCGACAGCGGCACGGCGACATAGGCGCGGTCTTCTTCCGTCAGCCCGAACGTGCGCGAGAAGGCCAAGGCGGAATGGATGATTCCGAGATGCGTGAGCTGCGCCCCCTTGGACCGGCCCGTCGTGCCCGACGTGTAGAGGATGACCGCGACGTCTTCTTCCTGCGGCGCATGGGACGGGCAGGCGCCGCCATCCCGCGTCAGCTCGTCGAACAGGCGCGCGCCCGGCGCCGCCGCGCGAATGGAGAAACGGTGCGCGACGCCGGGTATCTCGGACGGCGACGGGATGAACGCCGCGAGATCCGCCTCGTGAATCAGAATTTTCGCGCCGGAATCGTTCAGCATGAACTCGAGTTCGGCGTGGCGCTGGCGCACGCCGATGGGCACGACGATGGCGCCGATGCGCATGCAGGCGAAGAGAACGGCGATAAATTCCCAGGCATTGCCGAGATAGAGCGCGACACGGTCGCCGGGGACGACGCCGAGCGCGGACAGGTTCGCGCCGATCGCGCGCGTCAGCGCATCGAGAGCGCGGTAGGAGATCGTGGCGTCCTCGACGATCGCCGGCCTGTCGGGAAAGCGCGCGACGAGCCCCTCGAACATGGCGAGCAGCGAGGCGGGCCGCTCGGCGTAGCAGCACATGCGGCGGCCGTCGTAATGGACCTCGTCGCGCAAGGCGCCGGCCGTTTCATCCTCCGGTTTCCGCATTGTTCGCGCCCTCCCTTCCGGCTGCCGCATAAGCGAGGCGAACGGCGCGGTCGAGCCGCGAAGCCGCAAGGCAGGCTTGCAAAAACGACAAACGGCGGATCCTTTCGGACCCGCCGCCGGTCGCCTCGATATTCCAAGAACGAATGAACGTTCTCAGTTGCTGGCCATAATGGCCCGCGCCTTCGAGCAGTAAGCGCGGTTTGCGGCGTTCATGTGGTTTGAATAATGGCCGGATTGGTACCGCATGACGGTGCCGCAGACATCGCCGCCGGACATGCGATAGGCCTGCGCCAGATAGCGCATGCCGAACGTCACGTTCGTCTCGGCGTTGTAGAGCGCCGACGCGGACCCTGCGAAGCCGACGCCGCGCGCGGTCGCCGGCTTGATCTGCATGAGGCCGAGCGCGCCGCCGTTCGACACGCGCGGATTGTAGCGGCTCTCGATCCGCACCACGGCGTCCGCGAGCTTGAAGGGCACGCCGTTGGCCGCCGCATGGCGGGCGATGATGTCGCGCACCGAGCCCCGCGCGCCCGTCTCGTAGCCGAGCGCGCGGCCGTGCTTCGCACGGCCGCGGGCGGGCTCGGCCCTGGCGGTCTCGGCCGGCGCGGCGGGCGAGCCCGCAGGCGTGGCGGCGAGGTCGCGGACCTGCATGCCCTGGTTCTGGAACCAGAAACGGCCTTCCGTATCGTCGGCGCGCGCGCCAGAAATCGAGCCGGCCGCAAGTGCGGCGGCCAGGATCGTGGGGGCGAATTGCTTCATTCGTTCGATTTTCCTGTCAATTCTTTCGGGGGACGGCGAGCTTATCGTGACGAAATGTGACGATAATTTGCTCATATATTGCAATGCAACATCTTCAAATGACGAAGTACGAATTACAAAATTGGCTCGCTCGAATATTATATAGCCAAGAATATAAAAATTAATCTTTTATTTACCTTTGCGACGCGGATAGGGGCCATATTCGCCCATTGCGCCGTCCGTCCGTCCCGTTTCAATAATGACGGCATGGAATCGTTCGCTCCCGACACGCCGCTGGTCGCTTTCGTGCAGGCCTCGCCCAACCACGGCGACCGGCGCGGCCGGGCGCCCGACAGCATCGTGCTGCACTACACCGGCATGCCGACGGCCGAGGGCGCCCTGTCCCTGCTCTGCGACCCGAAATCCGAGGTCTCCGCGCATTATTTCGTGTTCGAGAACGGGCGGATCGCCCAGCTCGTGCCGGAGGAGCGCCGCGCCTGGCACGCCGGGCGCTCGTCATGGTTCGGCGAAACGGACATGAACTCGGCGTCCATCGGCGTCGAAATCGTCAATCCTGGCCACGACGGCGGCCTGCCCCCCTTTCCCGAGGCGCAGATTGCGGCGGTCGTCGCGCTCTGCCGCGACATCGTCGCGCGGCGGACCATCGCGCCCGACCGCATCCTCGCCCATTCCGACATCGCGCCCGGGCGCAAGGTCGATCCCGGCGAGCGTTTTCCATGGCCGCGGCTGGCTGCGGAAGGGGTGGGCCTGTGGCGCGAGCCCGCGCCGGACGCCCCGGGCCTCGCGCTCGGCTTCGGCGCGACCGGCGCCGCCGTCGCGACGCTTCAGCGCGATCTGGCGGCGGCCGGCTACGGCGTCGAGCAAACCGGCGTCTTCGACCCGCGCACGAAAATCGTGGTCGAAGCTTTTCAGCGCCGCTGGCGCCCGCAGCGCGTCGACGGCGTCGCGGACGCGGGAACGCGGGCGACGATCGCGGCGGCGGCTTCTGGGTCCGGGCTCTCCGCTTCGCTCCGGCCGGGATGACAGCGAAACGCCGGATCATGCTTCGAGACGCGGCCTTCCGCCGCTCCTCGGCATGAGGGAGTCGGACTGCGCCGCATTTTCAGCCAGACTCTCAGGACCGGCCCCTACCCCACCGCCTGCAAATCCACCCGCATCCCCGCCTGCACGCAGGAATTGGCGACATCCTCCACCGTCGCGCGCTGCACGTCGCGCTTCCAGCGCAGGTCGTCGAAGGCGGTCCCGCGATGCATGGTCTGCCTGTTGTCCCAGATGACGAGATCGTTGACGCGCCAGCGATGGGTGTAGACGAACTGCCGCTGCGTGGCGTGCGCGGTCAGTTCCTCGATCAGCGCCGCGCCTTCCGCATCGTCCATGCCGACGATGCGACCGGCGTGCGAGGCGAGATAGAGGCATTTGCGACCCGTTTGCGGAATCGTGCGCACCATCACCTGCGGCACGGGCGGCATGGCCGCGCGCTCCTCCACGCTGAAATTGGCGAAGCCGAGCTTCGCGCGCGACGTGAAGATCGAATGCTCGCAGACGAGATCGTCGATCTTCCGTTTCGTCTCCTCCGGCAAGGCGTCGTAGGCCGCGCGCATGTCGCAGAATTCCGTATGGCCGCCGACAGGCGGAATGGAGCGCGCGTAAAGCAGCGACGCGTAGGCCGGCGTGCGCTTGAAGGTCGAATCCGAATGCCACAGGCGATTGCCGAGCTGGAACATCCGCTGGCGCGAATTCTCGCCCCAGACTTCGTTGGCCTCGGTCAGGTTCGAGACGTCGGCGATCTCGGCCACGACGCGCAGCTTCGTATCCTTGCGGTGTGTGGCGATCGAGGTTTCGAGCGGCCCGAAATGGCGGGCGAAATCGAGATGCTGTCCCGTCGACAGGACCTGGTCGGGAAAGACCAGCACCGCATAGCGGTCGAAGGCCTCGCGGATCGCCGCGACGTCTTCGGCCGACAGCGGCTTCGACAGATCGACGTCGCCGACCTCGGCGGCGAAATTGTCCGTGACCGGCCAGAATTGCGCGCTCATGACGTTCTCCCGTTTCCCGCGCCTGTCTGGACGAGCGTCCGCCGCGCCTTGGCCCGCAGCATGACCCAGGCGCGCGCCGCGTCAACGGGCCGCGCGCGCAGCCCTGCTCCGCGCTTGCCATGGCGCCGGCTTTGTCTGCACATTCCGCGCAGACCATTTGCGGAGACCGCGATGAAACGATCCGTCGTCGTGACAGGCGCCTCGACCGGCATCGGCTACGCCGTCGCGCAAATTCTCGCGCGCGAAGGATTCCACGTCTTCGCCGGCGTGCGGCGCATGGAGGATGCGAGCCGCCTCGCCGAGGAGATCGGCGACGAACTGACGCCGCTCGTCTTCGACGTGACCGATCCCGAAGGCGTCGCCGAGGCCGCCCGCGACGTCGGCGCCCGTCTCGGCGCCACGACGCTCGCCGGGCTCGTCAACAACGCCGGCGTCGCCACCGCCGGTCCGCTGCTGCACCAGCCGGTCGAGGAATTGCGCCGCCAGCTTGAGATCAACGTCGTCGCGCAGGTCGCCGTCATCCAGGCCTTCGCGCCCCTGCTCGGCGCCGACAGGTCGCGCACGGGCGAACCCGGCCGCATCGTCAACATGTCTTCGGCGGCTGGGCGTCTCGCCATGCCCTTCACCGGCGCCTACGCGGCCTCCAAACATGCGCTGGAGGCGGTTTCGGATTCGCTGCGCCGCGAACTCATGCTCTACGGAATCGACGTCGTCGTGATCGAGCCCGGACCGATCGCGACGCCGATCTGGGACAAGGCCGAGGCGCAGGATTACACGCCCTATTTCAAGACCGACTATCGCGACGCCGCCGCGCGCCTGCGCGCCTACATGCTCAAGCGCGGCCGCGCCGGCTATCCGCCCGAGCGCGTCGCCGCCTCCGTGCTGCGCGCGCTCGTGGCGCCGAAGCCGCCCGCGCGCATTCCGATCGTGCCGGGGCCGGTCATGAACTGGATCGTGCCGCGCCTTCTGCCCGATCGCGTATTGGACAGGATGGTGGGAAAAAGGCTGGGGCTGATGAAGACGTAAGTGGACCGCGAGCCTTCAGGCTCGCAATCCCAGGCGCGCCTGAAGGCGCGCGGTCCGGTTTCTACTCCGCCGCCGCCTTCGCGAACGAAGCCGGATCGTAGTTCAGCACCGGCGCGAGCCAGCGCTCGACCTCGCGAATATCCATGCCCTTGCGCGCGCCGTAATCCTCCACCTGGTCGCGCTCGACCTTGGCGACGCCGAAATAATGCGCCTCCGGATGCGAGAAATAGAGACCGCACACGGAGGAGCCCGGCCACATGGCGTAGCTCTCCGTCAGCTTCACGCCCGTTCGCCGCTCGGCCTGCAGAAGATCGAACAGCGTCGATTTCTCCGTGTGATCGGGCTGCGCGGGATAGCCGGGCGCCGGCCGAATGCCGCGATAGGTCTCGCCGAGCAGATCGTCGGGCGAAAGGTTTTCGTCCGGCGCATAGGCCCAGAACTCCTTGCGCACGCGCTCGTGCATGCGTTCGGCGAAAGCCTCGGCGAAACGGTCGGCCAGCGCCTTCACCATGATCGAGCGATAATCGTCGTTGGCGCGGGAATAGCGCTCGGCGATCTTTTCTTCCTCGATGCCCGCCGTCACCACGAAGCCGCCGATGTAGTCGGCCTTGCCCGACGCCTGCGGCGCGACGAAATCGGCCAGCGCCAGATGCGGGCGCCCATCGCGGCGCGAGAGCTGCTGGCGCAGCGTGTGCAGCGTCGCGATCTTCTCCGACCGCGACTCGCCCGACCACAGCGCGATGTCGTCGCCAATGGCGTTCGCCGGCCAGAAGCCGATGACGGCGCGCGGATTGAACCAGCGCTCCTCGACGATCCTCTTCACCATGTCCTGCGCATCCGCATAGAGGCTGCGCGCGACTTCGCCCTGCTTTTCGTCGTCGAGAATCGCCGGGAAGCGGCCCTTCAATTCCCAGGTCTGGAAGAAGGGCGTCCAGTCGATGTAGCGCGCAAGCTCGGCGAGGTCGTAAGACGAGAACACCCGCGTCCCCGCGAATGTCGGCTTCGGCGGCGTGTAATCGACCCAGTCCGTCTTCAGCGCATTGGCGCGCGCCTTGGCCAGCGGCGTGCGCAGCTTCTCGGCTTCCGCGCGGCGATGCGCTTCCGCCGTGCGCGCATATTCCGCCCGCACCTGCTCGACGTAGGGCGCGCGCGTCTCCTTCGAGATCAGCGCCTGCGCGACGCCGACCGCGCGGCTGGCGTCCGTCACATAGACCGCCTGTCCGCGCGAATAATTCGGATGGATCTTCACCGCCGTATGCACGCGGCTCGTCGTCGCGCCGCCGATCAGCAACGGCGCGTCGAAGCCTTCGCGCTCGAGCTCGCTGGCGACGAAACACATTTCGTCGAGCGAGGGCGTGATGAGCCCCGACAGGCCGATGATGTCGACCTTCTCGGCCCGCGCGGTCTCGATGATCTTCTGCGCCGGAACCATCACGCCGAGATCGATGATCTCGAAATTGTTGCAGGCGAGCACGACGCCGACGATGTTCTTACCGATGTCATGCACGTCGCCCTTCACCGTCGCCATCAGGATCTTGCCGGCGCTCGACCGCGCGTCCTTCTCGTCTTCCATGAAGGGCATGAGCCAGGCGACCGCCTGCTTCATCACGCGCGCGGATTTCACGACCTGCGGCAGGAACATCTTGCCGGAGCCGAAGAGATCGCCGACGACGTTCATGCCGGCCATCAGCGGCCCCTCGATCACGTCGAGCGGCCGCTTCGCGGCAAGGCGCGCTTCCTCCACATCCGCCTCGATGTAGTCGGTGACGCCGTTGACCAGCGCATGCTCGAGCCGCTTCTCGACGCTCTCCTGCCGCCAGCTCTCGTCCTTGACCTGCGCCTGCCCCTTCACGTTGCGGAACTTCTCGGCAACCGCCAGCAGACGTTCGGTGCCGTCCTTGCGCCGGTTGAGCACCACGTCCTCGCAGGCCTCGCGCAATTCGGGATCGATCTTCTCATAGACCGCGAGCTGGCCGGCGTTGACGATGCCCATGTCCATGCCGGCGGCGATCGCATGATACAGGAACACCGAATGCATGGCCTCGCGCACCGGCTCGTTGCCGCGGAACGAGAAGGACAGGTTCGACACGCCGCCCGAAATATGGACGAGCGGCATGGCCGCGCGGATTTCGCGCGTCGCCTCGATGAAATCGACGCCGTAATTGTCGTGTTCCTCGATGCCGGTGGCGATCGCGAAAATGTTGGGATCGAAGATGATGTCCTGCGGCGGCAGGCCGACCTCTTCGGTCAGGATCTTGTAGGCGCGCGTGCAGATCTCGACCTTGCGCGCCTTTGTGTCGGCCTGGCCGACCTCGTCGAAGGCCATGACGACCACGGCCGCGCCGTGCCGCTTGACGATCTCCGCCTGCGCCTTGAAGGCCTCGACGCCCTCTTTCATCGAGATCGAATTGACGACGGCCTTGCCCTGCAGACACTTGAGGCCGGCCTCGATCACCTCGAATTTCGAACTGTCGACCATGACCGGCGTGCGCGCGATATCGGGCTCGGCGGCGACGAGGTTGAGGAACTCGACCATCGCCTTTTTCGAATCGAGCAGGCCCTCGTCCATATTGACGTCGATGATCTGCGCGCCGTTGATCACCTGGTCGCGCGCCACGTCGAGCGCGGCGGCGTAGTCGCCCGCCGTGATCAGCTTGCGGAATTTCGCCGAGCCCGTGACATTGGTGCGCTCGCCGACGTTGACGAAGCGGATGTCGGGCGAAAGCTCGAACGGCTCCAGGCCGGACAGGCGCAGGCGCGGCTCGATCTCGGGAATGGCGCGAGGCGCGAGGCCCTCCACCGTCTGCGCGATGGCCGCGATATGCTCCGGCGTCGTG
>DAIRCS010000157.1:0-5827 GCA_036796555.1 Rhodoblastus sp.
AGGGGGCCGCCCGCAGCGTACGCCGAGAAGGCCGCATTCCCGCAGTGATCTACGGCGGCGGCGACGCGCCCCAGCCGATTTCGCTGGACCGCAAGACCGCCACCCAGCTCATTTACGCCGGTCACTTCCTCACGACGATCTTCGAGATCGACGTCGACGGCAAGAAGGAGCGCGCCATTCCGCGCGACTACCAGCTCGATCCCGTCAAGGACACGGTGCAGCACGTCGACTTCCTGCGCCTGAAGGCCGGCTCCCGCCTGCGCGTCGAAGTGCCGGTGCACTTCATCAACGTCGAAACGGCGCCCGGCATCAAGCGCGGCGGCTCGGTCAACATCGTGCGCCACACGGTCGAGATGTTCGTGCCGGCCGACAACATCCCGGAATTCCTCACCGCCGATCTCGCCGGTTTCGACTTCAACGATTCGCTGCACATTTCGGCGATCAAGCTGCCGGAAGGCTGCAAGCCGACGATCATCGACCGCGACTTCACCATCGCGACGATCGCTCCGCCGGCGGTCGAGAAGGAAGTCGCCCCGGCCGCCGCGCCCGCCGCTGCTGCGCCCGCCGCCAAGGCCGCTCCGGCCAAGGACGAGAAGAAGAAGTAAGCCTCAAGGCTTGCCTCGTTTCAGGCCCGGCGCGATCGCGACAGCGGTTTCGCCGGGCTTTCTTTTACGGACGCCGGGTTGAACGCCCGAGCGGGGACGCTTCCCATGCTGCTCTTCGTCGGGCTCGGCAATCCCGGCCGGCAATACGCCCGCAACCGCCACAACATCGGCTTCATGGCGATCGAGGCCATCGCGCGCGAGCACCGTTTCGCGCCGTTCCGCGCCCGCTGCCAGGGCCGTGTGAGCGAAGGCCAGATCGGCGGCGCGCGCGTCATCCTGCTTGAGCCCGAAACCTACATGAACGAATCCGGCCGCGCGGTCGGCGAAGCCGCGCGCTTCTACAAGATCGGGCTCGAAGACATCGTCGTCTTTCATGACGAACTCGATCTCGCGCCCGGCAAGTGTCGCGTGAAGATCGGCGGCGGGGCGGCGGGCCACAACGGGTTGCGCTCGATCGACGCGCATCTCGGCAAGGACTACAAGCGGATCCGGCTCGGCATCGGGCATCCCGGCGACAAGAACCTCGTCCATTCCTATGTGCTGAACGATTTCGCCAGGTCAGAGGAAGGCTGGGTCGAGACGCTGTGCGACGCGGTCGCGCGCAATGCGGCGCTGATCGTCAAGGGCGACGACGCCACCTTTCAGAACCGTGTGCATCTGGCGATGGAAGCCGCGGGCTTCGCGGAGGTGAAGCGGGTCGGGGAGAAGTAGCGGCGAAAGAGCTGCGTCCGCGTGATTCGGCGATGGAAGATAACGATGCGTTTTTTCGGGCGATTGTTTTCCCACCCTGCGCTCTGTGCAGCGCTGTTCCTTATGGGAACGCTGTCGCTGGGCCTTCACGTTTATTTTTTCGCTGCAGGATTTCCCTCTGGCATGAATGGCTGGATTTTAAGTCTGTTCGTCTTGATCGTCTTATATGCTCCGTTGATCGTTTCAATTGTCGTCGGACTCCGTTTTTTCACGGCTTTCAATGCGATTGTGTGCATCGCTTTCATCGCGCTCCACATCCAAGGATTGCGGAAAGGCGATGAAATCCTAGTGGCCATGCTCTACATGCCCTACTTTTACATGTGCCTCGCAGTGCTGGTATTCGGAATTATCGCGCGATTCTATCAGCGACGAGCTACCATATAGTCAGGATGGACCCATTGTCGGCAAACCGCGCTTGTGGACACCTCGCCGCAAACGGGACCGATGTGTTGGATCACAGCCCTCTCCCTTTTGAAAAGCGGCTTCGCATCCGCCTCACGAAAAATTCAGCTTAAGCCCCGGCCGCGGCCATTCGAACGACACGAGCCGGCCGGACGACGACAGCGTGACATAGGCGGTGCGCAAGTCCGGGCCGCCGAAGCAGATGTTGGTGGTCATGTAGTCGGGCAGGGCGACATGCTCGACCGACTTGCCGTCCGGCGACATCACCGTAATGCCGCCGTTCATCAGCGTGGCGACGCAGACGTTGCCGGCGCCGTCGACCGCGAGCGAATCGAAGAGCTGGAAACCCGGCACGCCCGCGAGCAATTCGCCGCCGGCCGCCGCATGGCCGGTCTTTTTCGGCACGAGTTTGCCGGGGCCTTCGAGGTCCCATTTCCACACGCGTCCCGTCTGGGTCTCGGCGGCGTAGAGCGTCTTTTCGTCCGGCGAGAGGCCGACGCCGTTCGGCGTCATCATCGGATAGATGGCTTCGGTGATGAAGGAGCCGTCGGCCTTGGCGTAATAGAGCCCGCCACGATCCATGTCGCGCGCGCGGCCCTTGCCGAGATCGGTGAACCAGAAGCCGCCGGTGCGGTCGAACACGATATCGTTGGGGCCGCGCAGCTTGCCGTTCTCGGCGCCGTCGTAGACGCGCTCGACCTTGCCGGTCGAAAGGTCGACGCGCTCGATGCGGCCGCCGGAATAATCCTTCGCCTGCGCGACAGGGCGCAGGCCGGTCTCGGCCGTCTCGCGCCATTCGAATCCGCCGTTGTTGCAGACATACATCTTGCCGTCCGGCCCGAGCGCCGCGCCGTTCGGACCGCCGCCGGGTTCGGCGATCACTTGAATCTTGCCGTCGGGCGTGACGCGCGAGAGCGTCCCGCGCGCGATCTCGACCAGAATTATCGAGCCGTCGGGCATGGCGACCGGGCCTTCGGGAAAGCGAAGCCCCGTGGCGATTTCCTTGATCTTGACCTGCATGAATGCGTTTCCTCGATGTTTTCTCTTGTCGCGCCGATTGTGCCGCCGTTGCGTGAAAAGGGAAACTGCGTGCGGGGCGGCGCAGGCATGTCGCGCGCGAGGGAAATCGCAGCGATGGACCGCGAGCCTTCAGGCTCGCCCTTCTTTGGCATGCGAGCCTGAAGGCTCGCGGTCCATTTATCCGATCGGCTTCACATCCACGCTGACCTTCAGCGTCTGCTTGCCGGAGATGAGGATGACGCCGTCGAGCGGCGCGACGTCGGCATAGTCGCGACCAAAGGCGATCTCGACGAAATCGTCGTTGACCTGCAGCGCATTGGTCGGATCGAGACCGAGCCAGCCGGCGGCCGCGCCGCACCACACGTTGACCCAGGCGTGCGAGGCGTCGGCGCCTTCGAGCCGCGGCTTGCCTTCCGGCGGAATGGTGCGGATGTAGCCGCTGACATAGGCGGCCGGCAGGCCGAGGCCGCGCAGGCCGGCGATCATGATGTGCGCGAAATCCTGGCAGACGCCGCCGCGCGCCTCGAAGGCTTCCGACAGGGGCGTCGAGATCAGCGTTGCTTCCTGGTCGTAGCGGAAGTCCGCGCGGATACGCCGCATCAGGTCGATCGCGCCGGCAAGGATCGGCCGGCCGGGCGGAAAGCTCTCGGCGGCGTAGTCGGTCGCCGGCTCGTAGAGGGGCACGAGCTTCGTCGGAAACAGGAAATGCGCGGGCGAGCGGGCGTCGAGCGTCGGGACGCCGGCGACCTGACGCTGCACGTCCTCCCAGGCCGGCGTGAGCTCCGCATGCGGTTGCGGATCGCGCCGGACCTCGATGCTGGCGAGCGAGGTGACGCGCAATTCGCGATGCGCCTCCTCGATGCGCACGGTGGTGACGAGATTGCCGAAGAAATCCGGGCGCGCCGTGCGGGACACCGGGACCGGCGCGATCTCGATGCCGCTGTCGAGCACGCGCTGGCCGCGCCCGTCGCGCGGCGAAAGACGCAAGGTGCAGAGGGAGGAGGCGACCGGGGATTCGTAGGAATAGGTCGTGACGTGGCGGATGTCGTAGATCACGCGAGCCCCTTGAGCGTTTCCGCGCGGACGGCGTTGGAGCCCTGCAGGAAGTAGCGCTGCTCGACGGCGACGGCGAGCGACATGAGGCTCTGCTCGAAATTCGTGATCCTGGAATTGTCGAGTTTCGCGGCCTCGGCGACGGACAGGTCGGCGTCGAGCATGCGCGCGATGCGTTGGGGCGCCTCGAGCATGCCGTCCTGCCGCAGCGTCGGCAGGCCGATGAGATGCTCGTTGATCCGCTGGACCTGGAAAGCGACCGAGCGCGGATTATTGGGATCGAGCAGCGCCATGTCGCGCACGGGCGCCAGCGCGACGCCGACGAGATAGCGCGAGCGATAGGTGATCTGCGAGTCGATGAGGTCGAGAAGCACGTCGAGGTTTTCGGCCGTGGCGTCGCGGTCGGCGAACATGCGCGCGAGGCCGCAGGTCGAAATGCCGCGCTCGACGCGCCGGCCGATGTCGAGGAAGGACCAGCCGGCGACGCGGTTGAAATTTTCCTGGATGAGGCCGGATAGCGCCGAGAGCGCGTGCAGCGCGCCCTCGGCGCGGTCGATGAGCTCGGCTTCCGGCAGGGGCGTCGCCGGAAGCGGGACGCAGAGACGATGCTCGAGATCGCCGAGGATCTGCCAGATGTCCTGCGACAGGCGTTCGCGGATGATCGAGGCCGCGCCCCGCGCGGCGCGCGCGAGCGCCGCGCCCGAGGAGACATAGCGTGGGTCGTGCAGCGCGGCGGCGGCGATTTCCGCCGGCGATTTCGTGATCGGCTCTCTCGGTTCGTCCTCGCCGCGGCGCGGAGTGAGTAGCGATTGCAGTCGCGCGCGCGCGCTCGCCGCGCCGTCGGGCGCGCTCTCCGTCACGCGCGCGCAATAGCAGCGCACGAGCCGCAGCGTCGCCTCGGCGCGCTCCAGATAGCGGCCGAACCAGAAGAGATTGTCGGCGGCGCGACTCGGCAGGTTGCCGAGCTGGCGCACGATGCGGACCTGATCGCCCGTCGGCAGCAGCGTCGTCTGCTCGACCGGCCTGTCCTGCAGCACCCACACGTCGGCCGAGGTCACGCCTTCGCCCATGGAGAGCGCGCGCGCGTCGATGTTGTCGGACATGCGGCAGAAGCCGCCGGGCATCACGCGCCAGCCGTCGGGCGTCGCGGCCGCGTAGACGCGCAGGGTGAACGGCCGCGGCGCAATGGCGCCGTCGATCCAGGCGGGCGTGGTCGACAGCCGCACGATCTCCTGGCCGACGTAATCGACGCCGCGCCGCCGGATCGCCTTGCGCAAGCGCTCGCGGCGCTTGTCGTCGAGCTCGGAGGGCAGCGCGGTGCGGCCGTTTTCGAGACCGGGCGGATTGTCGAGGAACGCGCCGGAGATGGCCATGTTGTCGAAATCGTCCAGCACGTCGCGGGCGGCGGAAGAGTCGCCGCACCACCAGGTCGCGATGTGCGGCAGCAGGAGATCCTCGCCCATCAGGCGCCGGGACATGGCCTGGAGATAACCGAGCAGTGCGCGCGACTCGACGAGGCCGGAGCCCGGCATGTTGGCGACGACGACCTCGCCGGCGCGGATCGATTCCATCAGGCCCGGCACGCCGAGCCGCGAGGCGGCGTTGAGCTCCAGCGGATCGCACCAATCGGCGTCGATGCGACGCAGCAGCGCGTCGGCGCGCTTGAGGCCGGCGATGGTGCGCACATGCACCTTGTCGTCGCGCACGACGAGGTCGCCGCCTTCCACCAGCAGAAAGCCGAGATAGCGCGCCAGATAGGCCTGCTCGTAATAGGTCTGGCTGTAGGGGCCGGGCGTCAGCAGGCAGATGCGCGGCTCGCTGCGGGTGGCCGCCGCCACGAGACCGGCGCGAAACTCGCGGAAGAAGCCGGCGAGCCGGTCGACGTTGAGGTCGCGATAGAGATTGGCGAAGACGCGTGTGGAGACCAGGCGGTTTTCGAGCGCGTGGCCGGCGCCGGAGGGCGCCTGCGCGCAGTCGCCGAGAATCCACCAGCGTCC
>DAIRCS010000157.1:5837-8832 GCA_036796555.1 Rhodoblastus sp.
GGCCCACAAAACCCCCCAACCGCCGGGCGGGCCCGCGGCGGATGGGGCGGGTGCCGAGCCGCTTCGCGGTCCCGCCCGCCGGCCTGACGCCGTGCAGCGGCCGGATGAAATCCGGCGAGCCGAGCACGGCGGACGCCGGCAGAACGCCTTCCGCGACGAGCCGACCCTCGCCGTAGATGTCGGCGAGCGCGCGATCCCACAATTCCGCGCGCTGGGCGATGCCGCGTTCGATGCCGGCCCATTCGTGGCCGTCGATCAGCAGGGGCAGGCGGCCGAGCGGCCAGGAGCGCTCGCTGGTCTCGCCGTAGACGCGATAGGACATGCCGGTGTCGCGAATCAGACGGTCGGCCGTCTCGAATCGCTGCGCGAGGTCTTTCGAATTGTATTTGGCGAGCGCGACGAAGAATTTGACCCAATGCTGACGCGCGACGCCCTCCGAATCCATGAATTCGTCGGGCACGCCGTCGATCGAGTGATAGCCGGCGATCCAGTTCTCGATCTGACGCGCGACCGAGGTCCTGCCGCCGCGGTTTTCCGCCCGGCGCAGGCTTTCCTTCAGGCGGTCGCTCACGGCAGCGCCTCCGCGGCGCAGTCGAACGGGCGATGTCGCGGCAAGATTGCGCTCCGGTCCAAACAGGGAGGAGCGAATATAGCCGGATCGAGCCCGGTGTCTAACCTTTGGGCGCCGCTGTCCCCGGCACCTTGTTGAGGCCGACCGGGGCTTCCTCGATGTCGACGTCGAAGGTCTCGAGGAAGCGCGAGACCATCATGTAATAGCCGATGGTCAGCGTCAGCTCCTGCATTTCCTTGTGCGACAGGTGGCGCGCGAGCGGCGCGAAGGTCGCGTCCGAGGCGCGCACGTTCTTCACGACGTCGTCGGTGAAGCGCATGATCTCCTTCTCAACGTCGGAGAAGGCGGCGGCCTCCGGTCCCTCGTGGACCGCTGCAATCTTGGCGTCGCTCATGCCGAGCTGCCGGCCGATGCGCTCGTGCTGGTGGACTTCGTAGGTCGCCTTCGAGAGAACGCCGACGCGGATGATGGCGATCTCGCGCAGGACGGGATCGAGCTTGGTGAAATAGAGAATCTGGGAGCCCAGCCGGTTGAAGCCGTCCACCAGCTCGCCGGAATGGCCGAGCATGCGGAAGATGTTGAGCTTCGGCAGTTTTTCGTAGGCCTTTTTCGCGCGGCCCTCGGCCTTGGAAATGTCGAAATAGGGAATGCGGGCCATCTGATGTCCTTTGTCGCGAACGTTTCGCCGTCATTGCGAGCCAACGGGTCGCGCGAAGCGCGCCCGATGACAGGCTCCGCGAAGCAATCCATCCACCGGGACTATCCGTTGTGGATGGATTGCTTCGTCGCACAATGCGAAGTCGGATATATCCGACTTCGAGAAATGCTCCTCGCAATGACGGCTGGAAAACCTACCGCAGCCCCGCGTTGATCTTCGCCAGCGCCGCGGCGCCCGGCACGAGATCGGCGTCGGTCAGTTCGTTGAGCGGGCGGTCGACCGTGTTGAGGCGGTCGTGCATGTCGCCCGGATCGTCCTCGAGATAGACGAGGCCGGTCGGGATCTCGCCGGCGACGTCGTGCGTCATCAAGTAGTTGATCGCCGCGACGCGGTCGTGGATGTCGTAATCGGCGTTGATCTTGCGCAACAGGATCGACGTGCCGTCGTGCAGCTTCACCTGCTGCGTCTGGCCGGGCTCGTAATCCGCCGTGATCGGCGCGCGCTCGGAGATGAAGTCGAGCGAATTGACCGCCTCGTTGTGTGCGCGGACATAGTCGAAGCTCTTCGTCGAGCCTTCGTGATTGTTGAAGGCGACGCAGGGCGAGATGCAGTCGATGAAGGCCGGACCCTTGTGCTCGATGGCGGCCTTGATGAGCGGCACGAGCTGCTTCTTGTCGCCGGAGAAGGAACGGCCGACGAAGGTCGCGCCGAGATGGATCGCCATGGTGACGAGGTCGATCGGATCGTCGGTGTTGACCGCGCCCTTCTTCAGCTTCGCGCCCTTGTCGGACGTCGCGGAGAACTGGCCTTTCGTCAGGCCGTATACGCCGTTGTTGGCGACGATGTAGACCATGTTGACGCCGCGGCGGATCGAATGAGCGAACTGGCCGAAGCCGATCGAGGCCGAGTCGCCGTCGCCGGAGACGCCGAGGTAGATGAGGTCCTTGTTGGCGAGATTGGCGCCGGTCAGGACGGACGGCATGCGGCCGTGCACGGAATTGAAGCCGTGGGCGTTGCCGAGAAAATAAGTCGGCGTCTTCGACGAGCAGCCTATCCCGGAGAGCTTGGCGATGCGATGCGGCGGCAGGTCGAGCTCGAAACAGGCGTGCATGATCGCCGACGAGATCGAATCGTGGCCACAGCCGGCGCAGAGCGTGGAGATCGAGCCTTCGTAATCGCGATGGGTGAGGCCGAGCGCGTTCTTCTCGATCGCGGGATGGCGGAATTTCGGCTTGGGGAGGTAGGTCACGACAGAGCCCCTTCCTTGGCGGGCGCGGCGGGGGCCGGTGTTTCGAGATTGGCCTTGGCGACGAGATCGGCGATGGCGCGGGCGATGAAGCGCGCGGTGACGGGCGAGCCGTCGTAGTGCAGCACGGACACGAGCCTGTCGGGCGATGCGCCGTTCTCGGTCATCAGCAGCGTGCGCAATTGCGCGTCGCGGTTCTGCTCGACGACGAATATCTTCTCGTGGCCCGCGATGAAATCGTCGACCTCGCGCGAGAAGGGAAAGCCGCGCACGCGCATGACGTCGAGCGCGACGCCCTGCCCGCGCAGCATGTCGATCGCCTCCTCCATCGGCGCGGCGGTCGAGCCGTAGTGCAGCACGCCGAAGCGGGCGCCTTCGCCGGCCGTGTCGAGCACGGGCGCTGGCACGTAGGTCTTCGCCGTCTCGAACTTGCGCAGCAGCCGCTGCATGTTCTCGACATAGGGGCCGCCTTCTTCCGTGTAGCGCGCATAGGCGTCGCGCGTCGTGCCGCGGGTGAAGA
>DAIRCS010000158.1:0-8798 GCA_036796555.1 Rhodoblastus sp.
CCGGCCAGGAGACGATGAAATCGGGGAGGTCGTCGATGGCGACGTCCTCCTCGAGCGCCGACACCTTGTCGTGGCAGGAGACGCCGGCGCGGCGCACGCTGTCGGGGTCGCCCGACACGAGCGGATGCCAGTCAGGCAGGTCCTTGCCCTCGCGGCGCAGGCGGTAGGCGCAGGTCGGCGGCAGCCAGGGGATCTCCTGAACGTTTTCCGGCGTCAGCCGCACGCAATCGTGGACGCGGCGCGCCCGGCGCGCGTAGTCGCGGCAGCGGCAGGTCCCGGCGTCGAACAATCTGCAGGCGACGTCGGTGAAATGGATGCGGCCCGTGTCCTCATCCTCCAGCTTGACGAGACAGCAGCGGCCGCAGCCGTCGCACAAGGCCTCCCACTCGCGCCGCGACAGGTCGGCCAAGGGCTTGCGCCAGAAAGGCTCTTGGGCGGCCTCGCCGCTCTTGCGTCGCATTTGCGTCATTCCGGCGCCAAACCCGAGGGCACGAATTGTGCGTATTGGCGCGACCCGCGCAATGCGCGTCGTTGCGCCCGGCGTCAAGTCGTTTAGAAAGCTTTGTCCAGGAGACGGACGTTGCGGCACGAAGGCGACGACAACGGCATTTTCGCCGGCCTGCGCAAGCGCATTGGCCGGGCGGCGCTGGCCGTCGATTCCTTCGTCGATTCCTGGTTCTACGAGAGCGGCCGGCGGGCGCGCGACAATTATGCGGCCTTCTCCGCCTTCATGGACCGGTTCCATGTTTCCGGGCTGAAGCGGATCGGCGTCGAACTCGGCTGCGAGACCCTCACGCTCGGCCTCGCCGGCTTTCTGGTCGCGCTCACTTTCGCCCAGCTCGCCTTCCGCGAAACCTCCGACGACTGGCTGAAGAAGCAGGACCTCGCCGTCACCTTCCTCGACCGCTACGGCAAGGAGGTCGGCAAGCGGGGCATCCTGCACGACGATTCCGTCTCGCTCGACCAATTGCCCGATCATCTGATCAAGGCGGTGCTGGCGACCGAGGACCGCCGCTTCTTCGACCATTGGGGCGTCGATCCCATCGGCACGTTGCGCGCCTTGACCGCCAATGCGCGGGCGAGCGGCGTCGTGCAGGGCGGCTCGACGCTGACGCAGCAGCTCGCGAAAAACCTGTTCCTGTCCAACGAGCGTTCGCTCGAGCGCAAGATCCGCGAAGTCTTTCTCGCCATGTGGCTGGAGGCGCGGCTGTCGAAGCGCGAGATTTTGAAACTCTATCTCGATCGCGCCTACATGGGCGGCGGCACGTTCGGCGTGCAGGCGGCCGCCGAATTCTACTTCGGCAAGTCGGTGAAGGACGTGAGCCTGGCCGAAGCCGCGATGCTCGCGGGCCTGTTCAAGGCGCCGACCAAGTTCGCGCCGCACATCAACCTGCCGGCCGCCCGCGCGCGCGCCGCCGACGTGCTCAACAATCTCGTCGACGCCGGCTTCATGACGCAGAGCCAGATCTTCACGGCGCTGCGCAATCCCGCGACGCCTGTGGAGCGCGAGCGCATCGACTCGCCGGACTGGTATCTCGACTGGGCCTTCGCCGAGGTGAAGAAACTGGCGCTGGAGGGCAAGCTCGGATCGGACCGCGTGCTGACCGTGCGCACGGCGCTCGATTCAGCCGTCCAGGCCAAGGCCGACGACGTGATCGAGGAGCAGTTGCGCGAACACGGCCGCGCCTATCACGCCAAGCAATCGGCGATGGTCGCCATCGATCCCGCGAGCGGCGCCGTGCGCGCGATCGTCGGCGGCCGCGACTACGGCGCGAGCCAGTTCAATCGCGCGACCGACGCCTTGCGCCAGCCCGGCTCCTCGTTCAAGCCTTACGTCTATCTGACCGCGCTGATGAGCAACAAGTTCACGCCGAGCACGATCGTGGTCGACGGGCCCGTCTGCATCGGCAACTGGTGCCCGAAGAACTACGGCGGCAGTTACGCGGGCGCGCTGCCGCTGACCAACGCGCTCGCGCGCTCGCTCAACACGGTGGCCGTCAAACTGTCGATCGCGATCGGCGATCCGAAGAAGGGCGTCTTCCAGGCGGCCAAGGAAGGCCGCGCGAAGATCGTCGAGACCGCGCGCAAGCTCGGCGTCACCGCGCCGCTGATCGACACGGTGTCGATGCCGATCGGCGCCGACGAGGTCACGGTGATCGAGCATTCGGCGTCCTACGCGGCCTTCGCCAACGGCGGCAAGCGCGTGTTCCTGCATGCGGCGGTCGACGTCCGCAACAGCAAGGGCGACGTCATCTACCGCTTCGACGACAACGGCCAGAAGCCGGTGCGCGTGTTTCCGGAAAACAAGATCGCCGAGCTCGACAGCATGCTCACGCAGGTCGTGCAGGCGGGCACCGCGCGGCGCGCCGAACTCGGGCTCGGCTTCGCGCAGGGCGGCAAGACCGGCACGACGAACGGCTACAAGGACGCGTGGTTCTGCGGCTTCACCGCGGCGCTCGCGGGCTGCGTGTGGTATGGCAACGACGACGATACGTCCATGGCCAACATGACAGGCGGCTCGCTGCCCGCCCAGACCTGGCACGACATCATGCTGTTCGCCCATCGCGGCCTCGAGCCGAAGCCGCTGCCCGGCGTGCCGCTGCCGAGCGCCACGCCCGTGGCGCAGGCCGCGCCCGCCGCAGCGAAGGGACCGGACGGCTTCGTCGTCACCGCGCCCTCGACGCTGTCGCGCCAGACGGACGAAGCGCTGGGCGCCGTGCAGCGCCTGTTCCGCGCCGCCGACGGACGCCGCGCCGATCTCGGCCGCGACGCGGCGCGGCGCTTCCGCACGATGGGCGAGAACGAGTAGCGCTGCATGAGCGTCGCGCAACTGCAGACCATCGAGGAAACGCGGTCGCGCCTCGGCGCCTACGCAAAGTCCGCGATCGCCGGCCTCGTCGGCGTCGGCCTCGGGCTCGCCGCGACCTATGTGGCGACGCTGGGCGCCTTTCCGTTCGGCGCCGCGCGGTCTGGGCCCTGGACATCCTGGCCGAAGGCCGGCGCCGTCGACGCCGATCCCTACGCGCGTGCGATCATCGCGCGGCAGGCCGCGGCGCCTCTGGGCAACGGCGAAGGCGTCGCCTTCCTCGCCACGACGGACGACGCCGGCCGCCCGCTCGACGGCGCCTGCGATTACCGCCTCGCCGGCTCGCCGCCGGTCGCGCGGTTATGGACGATCAACCTGTTCACGCCGGAGGGCGCGCTGCTCGCGCCGGGGCCCGGCCGCAGGTCGATATCGTCCGACCAAGTCCTGCGCGCGTCCAACGGCGGATTCGAAATCGTGATCGCGCCCGCGGCGCGCGCCGGCAATTGGCTGTCGACGCCAAAGGGCGCGCCTTTCGCCATCTCGCTCAATCTCTACGACACGAACGTGAGCCCGACGCAGACGTCGCTCGAGGGCCTGGCGCTCCTGTCGATCACGCGCGGAAACTGCCCGTGACGAGCCAGCGCGAACGCGGACCGATCGCGCTGCCCTGGGCGCTGGGCGCGCTGTTCCTGGCGGGCATCGTGCATATTTCGTCGATCTTCCTGATGCCGCGCTTCGCCGAGAACGACGCTTATGCGCGACTCGGCGGACGCGCGCAGGGCGTGACCGCGCTGCCGGACGCCTCCGTCGCGCAATCCCTGCCCTTCCAGGACCAGCGCGCGGAATATTCCGTCTGCCGCTACGATCTCGATCTCGGCGCGACGCGCGTGCGCTCCAACGTCACGTCCGACGCGCTGGTCGCGATCTCCTTCCACGACCGCGCCGGCCGCATCTTCTATTCGACGACGGACCGCGCGGCGCTGCGCGGAAAGATCGACGTCCGCCTGCTGACCGCGCGCCAGCTCGACTCCGTGGAAGCCAGCGACCCCGAAGACCAGGCGCCGCAGGAGCTGCGCCTCACGCCGCCGACGCGAACGGGTTTCATCCTCGTGCGCGCGCTGATCGAACAACCCGGCGACCGCGCCGCCGCGCGCGAGGCGGCGAACGCCGTGGTCTGTCAAGTCGAGCGGGAATAGCGCGTTTCGCGGTGAAGTCGAATCGACCGACCGTCATTGCGAGAAGCGAAGCGACGAAGCAATCCATCCACCGGGATTTGATCCAGTTCCGGTGGAGGGATTGCTTCGCTCTCAGACGAAGTCGGCAACAGCCGACTTCTGTCGGGCTCGCAATGACGACGCTGTTTCCACCGGCGCGGGCGCGATGCGAAAAAGCTCAGGCGCGCTTGCGCGGGGAGCGGCGCGGCGCCGCCTGCTTTCCGTTGCGGCGCGGCGTCTTGCGCGTCGTCGTCTCCGTCGTGTCGGCGTCTTCCATGCGCATGTAGCGAACGCCGGTGAAAAAAAGAATCTCGGCGCCGTCCGCGCCATGCGGACCAGTCCTTCGCCCACTGCGGGGCTGCGCCCGGAAAACAAGGATTTCGGCCATGTGTTCGTCTCCGACGCGCGCCATGAAAATCGGCCGGGGGCGCGCCTTGAAGCAAGTCTCGAATGGCGATGGTTAACTTTGTGTCAACGGATGCGATTCAATTGTGGAATCCATCTTCGCTGACGCAAGCGTGCAACACAATGGACCAGACGTTGCGGAAGCGCCTCGAGGCGCTGACTGCCGCAGGCCGGGCGCAATCCCTGGACTTCGAGGGCGTCGCCGCGCGCGTGGCGACCGATCGCTTCGTCGCGCTCGAAACGCCCGGCGCGGAAGCCTGCGCGCTCTATGAAGAGGTGATGCTGCGCGCGATCCCGCATCTGGACGACGCCACCGCCCGTCATATCGCCGCGCAACTGGCGCCCTGCCCCGCCGCGCCTTCCGCGATCGTCACGCGGCTCATGGCGCGGGACGGGGAAAGCGCCGCGCGCATTCTCGCTCTTGCGCCGTCGCCGCCGACGGCGCTTCTGCTCGAACACGCCGTCGACGGCGGAGCATCCGCCGCGGCGGCGATCGCGGCGCGCGCCGACATCGACAGGACGATCGTCGGCGCGCTCGTGCGGCGGCTCGAGCCGGAAGTCCTGCGCGCGCTCGCCGCAAACCGGAACATCGCCATCGATCGCGGCGCGCTGATCGCGCTGACGCAACGCGCGCGTCTCGATCTCGAACTCGGCCGCCTGCTGCTCGCGCGCGAGGAGCCGTCGCTCGACCGGCTCGTCCTGTTTCTCTCCGCCGATTCCACGACGCGCCGCCGCCTGCTGCTGGACGCGACGCGCGCCTATCCCGCGCGCGCGGGCGAATTGCCGCCCAGCTTCGACGCCATGCGGATCGATGCGCTCGCCTCGGCCGCCGCCGGCGACGCCACGCGATTCTGCGCAAGCGTCGCGCGCGCGATGCGCGTCGCGCGCGTCTCGATCGAACGGCTTGTCCGCGACGCGGGCGGCGAACCGCTCGGGCTGATCTTCGCGGCCATGGGGCTCGCCGCGACGGAAAGCGAGCGCCCGACCCTCGCCATGCGCAGCGACCTCGCGGCCGCGCTCGCCGATCCCATGTCGGGCCTGCGCCTGGCGCTGCAGACGCCGCCGAGCGCCGCCGCCGCCGTGCTCGCCGCGCTCCTGCCCGGCAAGCCCAAACCCTCGGTCGGCGAATATGCGCGCGTGCAGGCCGGCGGGCGACGTCAGGACACGGATATGCTCGCCGTCGTTACGGCGACAGGAAAGAGCGTCGCTCGGGCCTGAGAGGCTGGCCGGCAGCTCTGATCCCACAGCGGCTGGCGCGTTTCACGGTGAATCAGCCAGCCGTCATTGCGAGGAGCTCCGGTGAAACCGCGTTGCGGTTTCACCGGAAGCGACGAAGCAATCCGTCCCCGGAATTGGATCAAATCCCGGTGGATGGATTGCTTCGCTTTCAGGCGAAGTCGGCAAAAGCCGACTTCTGCCGGGCTCGCAATGACGGCTTCCTGGAGGAGTGCAAATCCTTGGTCAGGCTTCGAGGAAATCGCGGCCCTTGCGATCCTCGATGTCGACGATCCAGAGATCGGGGTCGAAGTCGATCTCGCGCCGCAGTCTCTCCTCGACGGCGAGATTGTCGATCCATTCCTCGTCGTGCATGCGCCGGAAGAGCCTGTCGCCGTCCTCGCCGATCTCGCTCTGCGGCGCGGGACCGAACAGCGCCGATGTTCCGTCGAGCCGGTCGAGGCGCACGAAGATCGCGCCGGCCTCCGGCGCGCCGCGGCGCCGCAGGGTGGCGTAGGCGCCTTCGACCTGCGCGCGGCGGATCAGGGCTGCGACGAAAATGTCGGCGCGCAGCCGCACGTCGTCAGGTCTCGCCGGCGGAAAGCCGCGCGAGTTCGCGTTTCACCGTCGGCGTCAGCTCGCCGCGCGCCGGCATCTTGCGGTCGCGTTCGAATTGTTCGATCGCCTGGCGGGTCGTCGCGTCGAAAACGCCGTTCGGCCGCACGACGAAGCCGAGACGCTGCAGCGCGCGCTGCGCGGCGAGAACGTCTGATGTCGCGGGCTCGCGCGCCTTGGCGGACGACGCGACGCCGGTCTTCTCGATGAGGCCGCCGATCGCGTCGTTGCGGCGCGGCTCGGCGCGCTGGGGCGCGGGGCGCGGCTGCGGCTTCTCCGCGCGCGCTTCGGCGATCGCCGGCTTTTCGGCGCGCGGCGCGGGCGCGTCGCCGCGATTGAGTTCGCGCGCGATCAGATCGACCTTCGCCGCAGGCGGCGCTGTGCGCGGCGGTTCCGGCGGAACGACCTTGGGCGCCGGCTGCGGCGGCGCCTCGACCACGCGCACGGGCGGCAGCGGCGGCAACGCCGGCGGCTCCGCCGTCGGAGCGGGCTTCGCTTCATCGGCGAGCGTGATCTTGAACAGCGGCGCGGAGCGGCGTTGGTCCTGCAGGAACGCCGCGTTCACGACAATGGCGAGCGAGAGCGCGCCGAGGCCGAACATGCCGACGCGCGTGGCCGACAGGCGCGCGCGCTTTGGTTTCGGCGCGGCCTTCGCCGGCCGCTCGTCGTCGTAATCCAGATCGAAATCGAGGTCTTTCCGCGCAGCCTTACGCAATTTTCTTCACCACTTCACTATGTGCCATGTCCGGCGCGGGCGAAGCGCCGCGCCGCGCGAATGTCTCGATCCTGGCGAGACGCGAGCCGGTCTGCGCGGTCACGCAATGGGCCGGCAGGCGGACCGTGACGGTCGTGCCCTGCCCCACGACGCTCTCCACCGAGATCGACCCGCCGTGCAGGCCGACGAGGCCACGCACGAGGGAGAGGCCGAGGCCCGTGCCTTCGTAGGGGCGCGTCGTCGAATTGTGCGCCTGGAAGAAGGGATCGCCGAGATGGGCGAGATCCTTGGCGGCTATGCCGATGCCGGTGTCGGCGACGCTCAGCACGAAGCTGTTGCCTTCGGGCCGCGCGGTCAGCGTCACGCGGCCGCCGGCCGGCGTGAACTTCACCGCGTTCGACATGAGGTTGATGACGATCTGCTTGCAGGCGCGCTTGTCGGCGACGAGTTCGTCCATGCCGCGCGCATAGTCGCGCACGATCTCGACATTGGCCTGCGTCGCCTTGAGGCCGATCATGTCGCAGCACTGGTCGAGCAGCGGCGGCAGGGCGAAGGGCTCGGTCACGATGTCGAAGGAGCCCGCGTCGATCTTCGAGACGTCGAGGATCGAATTGACGACTTCGAGCAGGTGATGGCCGGAGGAATGGATGATCTGCGCATATTCCTTGCGGCGCGCGGCGTCGGTCGGGACGATGTCCTCGTTGGTCAGGATTTCCGCGAAGCCGATGATGGCGTTGAGGGGCGTGCGCAGCTCGTGGCTGACGTTGGCGAGGAAGCGGTCCTTCCAGATATTGGCCTGCTCGGCGTGCTCGCGCGCGTGATTGACGTCGTCTTCCGCCTGGCGCGCGCGGGTGACGTCCCGCGCGATGGTGACGACGGCGGCGCGATCGCGCGGATCGCTCGCGCGGCGCTCCTGCGGCAGGCTGTGGGTGCGCAGTTCGATCCACGCGAAATTCGGTTCGGCCACCGCCGCGTCCCGCTCGCTGACCACGCCGCGGCGCAGGCGCACCTGGCACGTGACGGTCGCGGCGCCGTCGAGCGCGTCGGCGATGGCGCTCAGGAAGGCGGGGCGATCGCCGACGTGGATGCGCTCGAACAGGCCGCGGCCCATCAGTTCGCGTGGCGCGAGACCGAACAGCGGCAGGGCCTCGTTGCTGGCGTAGACGACGGAGCCGTCGCGATCCTGGCGCAGCACGAGATCGCCGATCGTCTGGGCGAGCGCCTCGTGCCGCAGGGTCTCGCGGCGTTCGCCATACATGGCGACGGCGCCGACATAGGCCATGGACCAGCCGAGCGCGCAGGCGTAGGCGATCATGCCCGCGAGCACGGCGGCGAGCGCCTGCTCGGCGAGCTCGGGGCCGGACGCGGCGACGCCTGCGTGCGCGACAAGGGCGACGCCCGCGCCGGCGACGCCCGCTGCCGCGAGCACGAGCCGCATGTTCGAGGAGCTGGCCGCCTCGAGCACGGCCAGCAGCGCGGCGACGAAGGCGAGCGCGGCGAAGGACGGGCCGCCGAAGGCGAGCGACGCGGCGAAGGCGAGCATGCCGGCGACGGAGACGATCTGGGCAGCGTCGAGCGACGCGCCGCGCGACAGGGCGAAAATGGCGACGAGCGGCGCGAGAAGGCCGGCGAAGGCGACGCATTGCCAGGCGGGCGGCGGGGCGGCCGCCAGCAGCCAGACCGGCGCGGCGATCATGAGAAGGGCCGAGAGTCCGAGGCGGACGGCGACGAAGGCCTTGAGCCTCGCGCGTTCGACGGCGCCTGCCGGCGCCTGAGCAATCGCGAAGTCCGCGATACGCTGCTCGATGACGGAAACTACGCTCACGCA
>DAIRCS010000159.1:0-1860 GCA_036796555.1 Rhodoblastus sp.
TCTGCGCGAAGCGGATGACCGTCTCGCGCACCTGTTCCTGCGCCGGCGTGAAGGCAAAATCCATGAGCGTCCATCCCGCGTTTCTGCTTGTCGCCGCGCTCTGGAATTTCGCGCAACGAAACGGGCGCTGACGCGCCTCCTTCCTTTTCGCGGCGCGCGGCGCGCGGGTCTTTGATCCTGATCAGGGTGGCGGTTTACGGCGCGATCGCCATGTCCACTTCCGCGCCGCGCCCGATCGCGCGCAGGCTCTGGGCGTAGGTCGGGAAATTGACGAGCTGACGGCCGTAGAGGCGGCGCATCGCCTCGAACAGGTCGCCGCCGCGGCCGAGCGCGTCGTCGGCCATGCGCACCATCAGGGAATTGGGCCAGGAGCGCTTGCGGATGTCGTAGACGCGCGCGAAAACCTCGTCGCCGGAGAGATCTGGTTCGTCCTGCGCGATCAGCATGCCCATGGCGGCGGTGGAGCGCGACATGCCCATGTGGCAATGGACGAGCACGTGCTTGTCGCCGGGATGGGTGGCGACGCCGCGCCCGTAGCCCAGGATCGCGGCCACGTCGCGCGCCGTCGGGAGAACCGCGCCCGGCCGCTCGGCGATCTCGTCGCTGAAGCGCAGGACCTGTCTGCGATGCGTCGGCCAGGCGGCGAAAGCCGCGGGCTCGGGCATGTCGGGATCGAGAATGCTCAGCACGTCGGTGACGCCGCGCATGTCGTGCTCGGGCAGTTCGGCGATGCCGCAGACGGTGAGCAGGGAGATCCGATGGTCGGACATGAGGCCTTCCGGCAAGAGAGGGAGCCCCGATTATAGGACATGCCAGCCGCCCGCAAACCGGCCCGCGCTTGTTCGCGCGCGCGTCAGCGGCCAAAATACGGGCAGCGATGCGCGGCTTTCGGCCGGCGCGGCCGGAAGCAACAGGACGAACGATGGATCATCCCCCAGATACGCTGCGCTATCCCTTCGCCGCGCCGCCCGAGCCCGGAACCTTCACCGAGGTCGCGCCGGGAATTCTGTGGACGCGCATCGCCCTGCCGTTCCAGCTCAATCACGTGAACATCTACCTGCTCGACGACGGAGACGGCTGGGCGGTGATCGACACCGGCATCGACAACAAGGCGACGCGCGCGGCCTGGGAGGCGCTGGCGTCGGGCCCGCTTGCGGGACGACGCATCACGCGGCTGATCGTGACTCATTTCCACCCCGACCACATCGGGCTCGCCGGCTGGCTGTGCGAGCGGTTCGACATGCCGCTTCTCACGACGCAGACGTCCTATCTCGGCTGCCTCAACATTTCGCTGAGCCCCGGCGCGCTGGACGCCAAGCCCTATCGCGACTTCTACCTGCGGCACGGGCTCGACGAGAGCGTCGCCAATCTCGTCGTCACCAACGGCCATGGCTACCTGCGCATGGTGTCGCCGCTGCCGCCGACGTTCCAGCGCATCGTCGCCGGCGACCGGCTCAAGATCGGCGGGCGCACGTTCGAGGTGCTGACCGGCGACGGCCATGCGCCAGAACAGGCGATGCTGTGGTGCGCGGAGGAAAATATCTTTCTGGCCGCCGACCAGGTGTTGGCGAAAATCTCACCCAATGTCAGCGTGTGGGCGGTCGATCCGGACGGCGATCCGCTCGGCCTCTATCTGCGCTCGCTGCGTTCGCTTCATGCCTTGCCGGAAGACGCGCTCGTGCTGCCCGGCCATCAATTGCCGTTCTACGGCCTGCACAAGCGCGCCGACGAGCTGGCCGCGCATCACGAAAGCCGCTGCGCGCTGATCGCCGACGCGGCGCGCGAACGCCTGCATTGCTCGGCCGATTTCGTGCCCGTGCTGTTCAAGCGCGCGCTCGATCCGCACCAGATGAGCTTCGC
>DAIRCS010000159.1:1960-8732 GCA_036796555.1 Rhodoblastus sp.
ATTTCGTGCCCGTGCTGTTCAAGCGCGCGCTCGATCCGCACCAGATGAGCTTCGCCTTCTCGGAAGCGCTTGCGCACGTGAACTATATGCTGGGGCAGGGGCGACTCGTGTGGGACGAGCCGAATGGAATCGTGCGCCGGGTGCGGGCGGTTTAGCTGCAGTCCGTCATGCCCGCGCTTGTCGCGGGCATCCACGCCGGGCCGCTTTGGTTGGCGTCAGGCATTGTCGCTGATCGCGCCGCGTGGATGGCCGGGCCGAGCCCGGCCATGACGGCGCTCGGCGCCGTCCTCACAAAGGCGTAAACACGTTCCGCGCGCCGTCGCGCGAAATCTTGCCCCGCCGGCCGAGCCCTTCCTTCTCCTGAAGGTCCATCAGCGTGGCGACGTCGCCCGGCGTGGTGGCGATGAAACGCCTGCCGCTCGACGTCTCGCGGCCGATGACGAGGCCGAGTTCGGGGCCGGTTTTGCCGTGCATGACCGTATAGGTCTCGATCACGCCTTCGCCCGAGGGCGTCTCGGTGAAAGGCGCCTTGGGCAGGGCGTCGAGTTCGGCCTGCAGGATTTTCGGGTTTTCGCGCGTCCAGGCACCCTGCGTCGGCGTCGTCGAATAGACACCCCAGGAATGCTTGGTGATATAATTGCCGTTGGCGGTCACCAGCCCGTAAGAGCCGCGCTTCGCCCGCAGGCGCCACAGCATTTCCGCGATCGAGAACAGCACGTAACTGTTGCCCGGGCCGCCGAAATAGGGAAGGCCGCCGGTGATAGTGAGCCCTCTGGCGTCGTCCTCGGCGAGGCCGAGTTCGTTGCAGGCGATTTCGACCGCGCTCGGGAAGCAGGAATAGAGATCGAACAGGGCGATGTCGTCGAGCGACTTGCCTGCCATGGCCAGCGCCTTCCTCGCGCCGCGATGCATGGCGGGCGATCGCGCGATGTTCTCGCGCTCGGTCAGATACCAATGGTCGTGGCCGTCGGCGCAGCCGTGCAGATAGACCCATTTGGATTCCGGCACGCCGGCGCGGCGCGCCTCGCCGACCGAGGTCACGATCAGCGCGCCGGCCTGGTCGATGAAGGCGTTGGCGTTCATCAGGCGCGGATAGGGGAAGCCGATCCAGCGGTTCGATTCGTTAACGGTCGCGATGCGTTCGGCGCTGTAGCCCTCGCGACGCGTCGCCAGCGGATTTGCCGCCGCGACCGCCGCGAAGCGGGCGAACAATTCGCCCATCGCGCGCATGTGGGTAGGGATGTCCTCGCCTTTCGCGCCGCGCACGGCGTTTTCGATCAGCGGATACATGGCGATGGCGGCGCGCAGGTTGTGGGCGTCCTCGTGATCGCTCCAGCCGCGTTTCGATTCGCCGACGAGTTCGGGGGAGCCGCCGGGTTCTTCGGTCCACACGCCCTGGATCCCGGCGCGCTCGGCGCCGTGCTGGGTGCGCAGGGCCTCGCCGCCGCAGATCAGCGCCGCGCGCATGCGGCCGCCCGCGATCTCCTCCGAGAACCAGTTGACCAGATATTGCGGCATGTTGCCGCCATTCCATGTGTAGATTTCGCGCGCCGGCGCAATCCCGAGACGCCTGGCCACCGAGCGCGGCGGATTGCTCGAGGCGCCGAGTTTCGTCGCGAAGCGATGCGACGTGTCGGAGAAGAAACGCAGCAGGGCGATCGTATCGATCGCCTGCGCCATGTCGGGCGCGCCGCAATCGGCGAGCGCCTTTTTCGCCGCCTCGGCCACCAGGTCGAAGGGCGAGCGCGCCTGTTCGACCGGCGTCGTCGTGTCGGTGACCGCGCCGGCGCCGATCAGGATCGGCGTTCTGTCGTCTGCGCCCGTCATGCGTTTCCTTTCGCCGTTCTTCTCTTTGCGCAGGAACGCTATCCGAGGCGCGCATGGCCGCAAAGCTCGCAGGCCGCGCGGGCCGCATGCTAGGATCGCATGAAAGATATCGCCCAGCGGAGGAAAGAATGGCGACGAAGATCGAATCGGATGTCAGCGGCTCGATGTGGAAGCTGATCGCGCAGCCCGGCGACATGGTCGAGGCGGAGGCCGAGATCGCCATCATCGAATCCATGAAGATGGAAATTCCCGTCATCGCGCCGCGCGCGGGCAAGCTCGCGCGCTTTCTGGTGGCCGAGGGCGAGGCGGTGGCCGAGGGGCAGATCGTGGCCGAGATCGAGTAGCGCGCGACCGGAGGCGCCGTGCCGCCATGCTCTTGAACCACGGGATTCCCGCCGTCGCGCGCGGCCAGGCTGCGCGGACCTGACCGCGCCGCGGAACCTGACGAAGCGGCCAGCGCGCTGAGCGGAATCCGGCAATGCTACGCCGCGCAGATCGAGCCGCGGAAATACAGGCGTCTCAACAATGTGATCGCCGCGGTCGAATTTCTATGTTCCACGGAATGGTGTCCGGACGTGAATTACACGGCGGTGCTTCTCACGGCCGGACACCCGATGGATCAAGCGGCCAGCACGTAGACGATCTCGAGCGTAACCGGGTCGATGATCAGCAATTGGCCGTGATAGCGCACGATCTTATAGCCGCTCCACGCCGGCATGATCGCGACGATTTCCGGCGGCGCCGGCTCCCAGTATTCGACGATCGTGCGCGGCGCCCGCGCGCCGATGCTGACGCGAATATTGACATTGGCGACCTCGCGCGCCTTCACATGCGCCACGGCGCCGCGGAGCTCGGTTTTCTGGCTGGCTGACACGGATGCGGCGCCGCGATGTTCGCCGGCCGCGGGCTGCTGCGCGGTCGCCGGGCCGCCCGGAGGCTGTGCGGCGTCGGAGGCGTTTTTCCCGCGCCGCTCCTCGCCTTTCTCGCCGGCCGGCTCGGCTTTCTTCATGTCGGGCTTCGTTTGCGGTCGCGCCTCGCCGGCCTTCGGCTCGGATCCGGGCTCGGCCAGATTCCGGCCGTCCGCTTTCGGCGGTGATTTCTCGGCGGCGCCGGCGCGCGGCGCGTTGGGCGGACGCGCGGGCTCGCCCATTTGCGCGCCGCTTTTCGGCGGGGGCGCGGGCGCAGCCGGCGCGCTTTCGCCGCCTCTCATACCCTTCTCCTGCGCCATGGCGGCGGGCGCCGACAGAAGAAGCGCCGCGATAGCGGCCTGCGAAACGAATGTTGCGCGCATGGCGTTCTCCCTTCGTATGCCGGGACAAACGGGGGGAGATGCGAATGGTTCCGACGCGTGGATGCGCCCGAGATCGCCAGAGATTTTCAAAAGGCGAAAGAGCCGGCCCGCAGTTTCCTGCGCCCGCCGGCTCGGTCGCCCCCGCTCCGTCCAACCGGAAGCACGCCGCTGCGACGTTCACAATCTATCGCGCGCGCCTTGCGGGAAGGTTGCGGGGGTCGGGATAATTTTAGGATTTCATCGATTTGCGAGGGCTGGTGGGCCGGGCAGGACTCGAACCTGCAACCAGACCGTTATGAGCGGCCGGCTCTAACCATTGAGCTACCGGCCCGGCGCTCGTTCGGCGGTCAAGGCATTAGCCGCTGGCGCGTGGACGCGCAAGATTTGACGGTCGGTGGCGAAGCCGAGCGCCAGAATGATCGGCGTCACGAACATGACGGCGAGATAGGCGACGTTGCGGAAATTGGCGATCTTCATGGCAGGCTCGTGCGGCGTCGACGCGCCGCGTCGACACCATGGCGCCTCGGTGCTGACCGACCGTTAATGTGATGGCGAACCGGCGGCCGTTTCGATGTAGAGATGGCCGGCGCGCCCGTGGAAGAACCCGTTGGCGTACGGACCGGGGGCGTCGAGCCCGCGCATCGCTCGCCTTGCCTCGGCCGCCGATATCCGGCCGTCGAGGGCGTCGCGGAAAATCCTGGCGACTGCGACCATGTCGAGCGTATGCGGCGACAGCCTGATGTCGGTCGCGCCCAGCGCGACGAGGTCGGGGATGTCGCCGGACAGGTCGACGAAGGCGTGCGACAGGGTCTGGATGCCGTTGACGGCGAGGAAGGTTGCGCCGTCGAGGGTCTTCAGCGTCATGCCGTCGGCGTCCTCCTCGCAAACGAACAGGCAATTGTCCTTGGTCCGCTCGTGGGCGCGGGCATGGTAGCAGCGGGCCGACAGGGCCAGCGACGCACGGCCGAAGCCCTGGACCTCGAAGCCCATGTTCAATTCGCGGGCGCGCGCCGCGAGAATGGCCAGCGCGGCGCGCGGCATTTCGGGCGGCGGGGCGACATGGGTCGCTCCACGCGCGGCGAGATAGGAGAGCGTCGCCTCGTTGTAGACGTTCATCAGCGGGCCCAGGCGATGCGCCCTGCGGCCCGAGGCGTGGAAGAGCGCCGTGCTGTCATTTATTTCGACTTCGCGGCCTTCCATCGCGGCAAAATCGGCGGCCATATCGCGCTCGCGCTTGAGCATGACTTCGCCGAGCGAGGACATGACGACCTTCTTGCCGGCGCGTTCGAGCCGGTCGGCCACCTCCTCGTAGCGGCTCTCGAAAAACGGCGTGCGTTTCGAACAGACGACCTCGCCGAGATAGACCGTGTCGATCGGCGCCTCGTCGGCGATGCGCGCGTAGAAATCGAGTTTCTTTTCCGCCGGCCAGTGAAACAGGATCGGCCCGAGCGTGAGGCGAACGGTCATGGTCAGCGCCACTTCTTGCTTGCGAACGCGCCTTCGGTCTGCTTGTGGCCTTCGGTGAGCGCGACGAGATCGGCGAGATCAGGCGCGTCGCCGGCGAGAATCGCGTCGACATTCCTGCGGAACGCGGCGACGACCGTCTTCACATAGGCGCGCGACCGTTGCCGTCCCTCGATCTTGAACGCATGAACGCCGGCGCCGATGAGATCGGGCAGCAGGGTCGACAGATTGAGGCTGACCGGCTCCTCGAAGGCGTAATAGGGAGTTTCGCGGCAATCGGCGCGATAGCGGCCCTTGCAGATCGTCGGATAACCGGCCTTCTCGGCGCAGGAAAAATGATCGATCTGGAAGGTGCCGAGACGTGTCGAGAGGCCGCCGTCGGCGTCGCGCTCGTAGACGACATCGGCGGCCGGCGAGCAGACACCGTCCATGTTGGTCGACAGGCCGGTCACGTAATTGGTGAGGCTGCACCGGCCTTCCACCATGAGACCGTGATTGCCGAAGATGAAGGTCTCCATCTCGCAGGGGATTTCGCCGCCGATGGCGCGGATTTCCGGCACGGTGAGAATGCGCGGCAGCACCACGCGGCGCACGCCGAACTCGCCGCAGTAATAACGGATCGCCTCGGGCGAGGAGGCGGCGGCCTGCACCGACAGATGAAGACGCGCCTGCGGATGGGTCCGCGCCGCATAATCGGCGACGCCGATGTCGGCGACGATGAAAGCGTCGACGCCGTATTTAACGCCGGCGTCGACCGCCTCGCGCCACAGGTCGAACTTGCCGGCCGGCGGAAACGTGTTGACGGCCAGCAGCACCTTGGCGCCGTGCGCATGCGCGTAGGCGACCGACTTTTCCATGTCGGCCGGCGTAAAGTTCAACCCGGGAAAGTTGCGGGCGTTGGTGGCGTTCTGGAAGCCGCAATAGACGGCGTCGGCGCCCGCGTCGACGGCGTCGCGCAGGGCGGCGGGCGTGCCGGCCGGGCAGATCAGCTCGGGACGGTTCATGCGCGGCGCCCATTCTGTTGCGCGCCGAGGCTGCGCAGGAAGTCGAGGGCGAAGCGGCCGGGCGGCCCGAACATGTCGGCCGCCTGAGCGGCGATCGAGCCGTCGACATTGTCCAGCGCGTTGCGCAGGCAGACGACCGCCTCGACATTGCCCGAAACATCGATGCCGCGCGAGAAGAACATGGCGTCGCCGTCTTCGTCGCAATCGACGAGATGCAGCAGGTCGAGAAATTTTCCGGCGATCCGCGCATCGCAAGCCGGCAGCGCGGACCGCGCGCTCGCGAAGAATTCAGGACGATCCGGCTGCGGCCGCAGCACCAGCGCGAACGGCAGGTTGACGGGATCGATCACGAAGGTGGCGCTCCGGTGCGGCCCCAGCCGATCGAACATGTCGGGCTCGTTCGTCGCGATGCGGCGCACGATGCGTGTGAGCAGAGGCTGCAGCAGGAAGAGCGGCAAGGACGGAGCGAGGCGCGTAGGCGCGGCCTCCTTCTCGCGCGCGGGCGAAGACAGCAAAATAGCCATGACATCCGGCATCTAGCATGTCGGACGTATCATCTACTTGATGCGGGACAAGCGCGGGACGGCCACATAGGTCCGCGCAGGACCGAACGCGGCGGATGATGAGCACAAGACTTGCGCCTGGCGTCCACGCCGAGGCGCTTCATGAATGGCGTTGGGTTGGCCGCAGTCGAGGCGCGTGGATGGCCGGGACAAGCCCGGCCATGACGGACGCTAGTTATCCAGAAAGCTTCTCAGCTTCCGGCTGCGGCTCGGATGCTTCAGCTTGCGCAGCGCCTTCGCCTCGATCTGGCGGATGCGCTCGCGCGTCACCGAGAATTGCTGGCCGACTTCCTCCAGCGTGTGGTCGGTGTTCATGCCGATGCCGAAGCGCATGCGCAGCACGCGCTCTTCACGCGGAGTCAACGAGGCGAGCACGCGCGTCGTCGTCTCGCGCAGGTTCGACTGGATGGCGGCGTCGATCGGCAGGATCGCGTTCTTGTCCTCGATGAAATCGCCGAGATGCGAATCCTCCTCGTCGCCGATCGGCGTCTCGAGCGAGATCGGCTCCTTGGCGATCTTGAGGACCTTGCGCACCTTTTCGAGCGGCATGGCGAGCTTTTCGGCCAGTTCCTCCGGCGTCGGCTCGCGGCCGATCTCGTGCAGCATCTGGCGGCTCGTGCGCA
>DAIRCS010000160.1:0-7401 GCA_036796555.1 Rhodoblastus sp.
GCAAGCATTTCGCCTATTCGCGCGTGCCCGGCGAGAAGAAGGTCTACGTGCAGGACCTCATGCGCGTTCAGCACGGCGAGCTCTCGCGCCTGCTGAAATCGGACAAGACGCACATCTATGTCTGCGGCCTCAAGGGCATGGAGCAGGGCGTCGATTCCGCGCTCGACGATATCTGCCGCGGCGCCGAACTGAAATGGCGTGAGATGCGCGACGCCATGCGCGCCGAAGGCCGCTATCACGTCGAAACCTACTGAGCGCAGGAGCGCTCGCCTTCGGCCGGCGAATCCGGCACTTTGCGCGGATGCCCAGGGACGCTGTCCGATTTCCCGCATGGCGCGCGCCATGACGCCCCTTGACCCGTCGACCCCGGCGGCCGAGGCGCTCGCCCGCATTGCTGCGGCCGATCCCGCGCGCCCCTTCGTTGTCGCGCAGCTCGGCCAGTCGCTGGACGGCCGCATAGCGACCGTCAATGGCGAATCTCTCTACATCAATGGCGAGGAAGGGCTCGATCATCTGCATCGTCTGCGCGCGATGGTCGACGCCGTCGTCGTCGGCGCCGGCACGATCAGCGCCGACAACCCCCACCTCACGGTGCGGCGCGTCAGCGGAAGGAGCCCCGCGCGCGTCGTCGTCGATCCGCGCGGACGTCTGGGACATGAGGGCCGCTGGCTCGCCGACGACGGCGTCCGGCGACTGGTCGTCAGCGCCGCGCCGGTCTCCGCCGCGCCGGGTGTCGAAACCATCGTGCTGCCTGCGCGCGCCGGCCGGATCGCGCCGCCCGACATTGTCGCGGCGCTGGCGGCGCACGGCCTTCGGCGCATCCTCGTCGAAGGCGGCGCCACGACGATCTCGTCGTTCATCGACGCCGGCGCCGTTGACAGGCTGCATATCCTCTTCGGCTGCACGATCATCGGTTCGGGGCGTCCCGGCCTCGAGCTCAGACCGATCGAACGACTGGCCGATGCGCGGCGCCCGGCGACCGAAATCTACAAGCTCGGCCGCTGCGACGTTCTGTTCGACTGCGGCTTGCGCGACGAGGGCCGGTAGCGGCCTTCGGATCAGCCAGGCCGCGCGAAAAGGTCGAGATGGCCGATCTCGACAACCGCCTCTGCGCGCGCCGCGCGCCAGCCTTCCGCCGTTTCCGCGCTGACGAGCCCCGTCTCGGCGCATGCGTCGGCGACGCCGTTGGCGAGCAAGGCGATGAGAGCGGCGTCGGCGCGCGTCAGCCGCCAGGGACTTTCGCCTGTCGTGACCGCATATCCCTGCGCCTCGAACAGCCGCGTCAGAATGCCGGTCGCCCGCGGCCCGACCGACGGACCAAACCCCTTGTCGCGTCCCTGATGCGCGTGAAAGGCCGCGAGTATGTCCGCATCGCGCGCATCGGGCGGCGACCATGTCTCGACCCCGTTGTAGGTCAGCGCTGTGTAGAAGGGCGTCCGCGCCGCCGAGACACGCGCGACGAAACGTTCAATCCAGTCCTGCGAGACGAGATCGAACAGCGCGGCCGCCGTCACGAGATCGGCGCCCAGCGCCGCCGCGGCGTCATGCGAGAGATCGGCCTGCACGAATTCGACGTCGATCGTGCGTCCGTCCCGCGTCAGGCGCAGCGCGCCGTCGATTTCCTCAGCCGTGCGCCCCCATGTCGTCAGCCGTTCGCGCGCCGTGGCGAGCAGGACGGGATCATGGTCCACCAGCCGCCAGCTCTGCCGCGCCGGCAGATGCGGGGCGAGCGCGCGCAGGTTCGAGCCGAGGCCGCAGCCGAGATCGACGATGCGCATATGGGCGCGCCCGGCGAAATGCGCGGCGCAGGCTGCAAGCGCTTTCCCGTTGCGCGCGCGATGGTCGGCCGGTTCGCGGAGATCGAGCCAGGCCGGATCGAAACCGCTCATGAAGACGCTCCCGCGCGCACCGCCCGGAGAAAATCGCGCGCCGTGTCGCTCCAGCGATATTGCCGTGCGGCGGATCGCCAGGCCGCGTCGGCAAGACGCGCGCGAAGGTCGGCGTCGGCGATGAGGGCGGTCAGATGGCTGGCGAGCGCCGTCACATCGCCCGCGGGATAGACGAGGCCGCACCCCTCCGGAAGCGCGCCCATCGCGGCCACTTCGCGCGTGGCGATAACGGGCAGGCCATGTGCGACGGCTTCCGCGATCGCCATGCCGAAGCCTTCGAAATGCGAGGGAGTGACGAAAATATCCGCGCCCGCATAGCCCCGGGCGATCTCGTCCGCGTTCATTGCGCCGGCGAGGCGGATGCGGTCGGCAAGACCGTGCGCGGCGACCAGCGCCGCGATCTCGCGCGCATGATCTGGCGCGAGCGTGAGCGAACCGGCGATGGTCAGCCGCCAGTCGCCCGGCGCCTGCGCCAGCGCGCGCACCAAATCGCCATAGGCCTTGCGCGGCGTGAGCGAGCCGACGGAAAACAGGCGCACGGTTCCGTCGTGCGATCCCGTCGCTCGCGGCGCGGGATCGACGCCCGGCGGCGCATGAAAGAGCCGGTCGCGCGGCGTGTTGAATTCCCGAGCCACGATATCGGCGGTCGCCGAACTCGTCGTCACCACGGCGCTGGCGCCATCGAGAGCGGCCTGCTCGCGCATGCGCAGCCGCGCGGCGGTCTCCTGCGAAAGGCCAGCTTCGAGAAACAGCGGATGATGGACCAGCGCGACGGGTCGCGGCGACAGGCCCGCGATCAGCCCGGCCGGCAGGGCGGCATAGGCGAGGCCGTCGATGACGAGCGCGTCGCGCGCGCGGCCCGCAAGCAGGCGCTCCGTCTCGGCGAGATCTTCCTTGGTCGGATAGGGGAAAGACGCCGGCAACGCGATCGGCGTGATGATGCAGTCGAGCGCGACGAGCTCGCGCATCACGCGCCGGTCGTAGCCATAGCCGCCGGTGGGCGCGTCGATGTCGCCGGGATAGGCGAAGTCGATTCGCAAGGCGTCACACCGCGCCTTCGTACCAGCCGCGCGCGACATGCGATTCGTGCAGCGTCACGCGGATGCGCTCGACGCCCTCGCCGCCGGGCCCGAGCGCGCCGGACCGTGCGGCCTCGGCCATCTGCAGGAAGATGTGGCGGCTGAGAAACTCCGTCGTCGTCTGCTTGCCCTTGAACGCGGGCAGCTCGTCCAGATTGCGGTAGGCGAGCGGCGCCAGCGCCGCGTCGAGCGCAGTCTGCGCGCGGCCGATGTCCACGACCACGCCGTCGGCCGTCAGCTCCTGCCGCATGAAGGCGACGTCGATGACGAAGGTCGCGCCGTGCAGGCGTTGCGCCGGCCCGAACAGATCGCCCTTGAACGAATGCGCGATCATGATGTGAGACCGCACTTCAACCGCGTACATGATCTTCCTTTCAATCGTAGACGACGAGGGGAGCGACGCCCGGCGCGCCGGGCGTGAGCAGGCGCGGCATCTCGTCCGCAAGGCGGGAAAAGGGAATGCGCTCGCCGATCAGCATGTCGAGACGCGAATCGGCGAGAAGGTCGAGCGCCTTGGCGAGCCGCCGCGCATGGCTCCAGCGCGGCCGTCGCGAGGGCGAGACCTGCCCCACCTGCGAGGCGACGATCTGCAGGCGCCTCGCGTGAAAGGCGCCGCCGAGCGGGGCCTCGATCGCGCGGTCGCCATACCAGCTCATTTCGACGAGGCGGGCTTCATTGCCGCAGGCTGCGATGGCCGCGGCGAGACCCGCCGGGGTCGCGGAAGCGTGAAAGACGATGTCCGCGTCGCGCACGGCGTCGCCGTCCGTCGAGAAGCGCGCGCCCAAAGCTTCCGCGATCGCGGCGCGCGAAACCTCGGGGTCGACCAGCGCGACCTCCGCGCCGGGCAGGCCCGCCGCCAGAAAGGCGGTCAGCAGCCCGACGGCGCCGCCGCCGACGATGGCGATGCGATCGCCGGGGCCCGCGCCCGAATCCCAGAGCGCGTTCAACGCCGTTTCCATATTGGGGGCGAGAACCGCACGCTCCGGCGGCGTGGCGTCAGGCACGAGCGCGATCATCGAAGCCGGCGCGACGAAAAAATCCTGATGCGGATGCAGGGCGAAGATCGTGCGGCCGACCAGCTCGCGCGGACCGGCCTCGATCCTTGCGACGGCGCAATAGCCGTATTTCACGGGATAGGGAAAATCGCCCTCCTGCATCGGCCCGCGCATGGCCGCATATTCGCTTTCGGGCACGCGGCCGTTGAAGACGAGCCTCTCGGTTCCCCGGCTGATCGCCGAAAACAGCGTGCGCGCGAGAATTTCGCCGCCGCCCGGCGCGCGCAGCGCGTTCACGCGTAGTTCAGCGCGGCCGGGCGAGACATGCCACAAGGCCCGCGCGGCGCGCCCGGCGTTCGTCGGCCGCTCCTCGGCCGTGGGCGAATTCATCTGGTCCCTCTTCGCGCTTTCGAAACGCGGCCGTTTGCGGCAAGAAGCAGCGGTGAGACATTCGCCCATGACGGCAGCCGAAACAACCATGACGCCCGCCGGCCTGCAGAGGCTGGCGCAAGTCGCCCGCCGTCGCCGGATCGCGCTCGCCCTCAACCTCGCCGTCTATGCGGGACTGAGCGCCTGGCTGGCGCGTATCCTGGCGGCCGGCGGCTGGAGCGCGCTCGATATCGCTTTCTTCGCCTGTTTTCTCGTCGCCTCCCCCTGGGCGACGCTCGGCTTCGTCAACGCGCTGCTCGGGCTCTGGCTCCTGCGGTTTTCGCGCGACGGCCTCGACGCCGCCGCGCCGTTCGCCTTCGCCGGCGAAGGCGGCGGCGCGCTCGAAGGCCGCTACGCGCTTGTCATGACGGTGCGCAACGAGGACGCTACGCGCGCCGTCGGCCGCTTCATGCGCATGGAGGCGGAGCTGGCGGCGACGTCGCAGGCGGGACGTTTCTCCTATCATCTGCTGTCCGACACGTCGCAGGAATCCGTCGCCGCCGCGGAAGCGCGCGAGATCGAGCGATGGCGCGCCGCGCGTCCCGAGGTCGCCGCGCGCGTGCATTATCGCCGCCGCGCCGACAATTCCGGTTTCAAGGCCGGCAACCTCCGCGAGTTCTGCGCGCGTTGCGTTGACGATTACGACGCCATGATCGTGCTCGACGCCGACAGCTACATGCGCGCCAGCGCTGTTCTGCAGCTCTGCCGGATCGCCGAAGACTTCCCGAAGATCGGCATTCTGCAATCGCTCGTGGTCGGCGCGCCGTCCCGCTCGGCCTTCGCGCGTCTCTTCCAGTTCGGCATGCGCGCGGGCATGCGCTCCTACACGATGGGCGCCTCGTGGTGGACCGCCGATTGCGGACCGTTCTGGGGCCACAACGCGCTGGTGCGCATAAAACCTTTCCTCGATCATTGCGACCTGCCGACGATCGGCGGCCGGCCGATCCTCTCGCACGATCAGCTCGAGGCCGCGCTCATGCGCGCGGCCGGCTACGAGGTGCGGGTGCTGCCGCTCGAGAACGGCAGCTTCGAGGAAAACCCGCCCGACATGGTGGAATTCTCCAACCGCGACCTGCGCTGGTGCCAGGGCAACATGCAATATTGGCGGCTGGTCGGGCTTCCGCGAATCCTCCCCGTCAGCCGCTTTCAGCTCTTCTGGGCGATCTCGATGTTCGTCGGCCTGCCCGCCTCGCAGCTCATGCTGATGCTGGCGGCGCTGAAGCCCTTCGACGGCGAGCCTCTCGCGGCCTTTCCGTTTTCGTCCGCGCTCGCCTTTTATTTCGCCTATCTCGCCATCGGCCTGGCCCCGAAGCTCGCCGGCTATGCGGACGTGGCGCTCGCGCGCGAAACGGCGCGCTATGGCGGCGCGGGACGTTTTGCGATGGGCGCCGCGATGGAGCTCGCCGCGTCCTATCTTCTCTCCGCCGCCACGGCCTTTCGCACCTCGCTCTTCCTGATCGGCCTGCCCTTCGGCCGCGATCTGTCCTGGGGCGGCCAGCGACGCGACGCGCATGACGTTTCCTGGATGGCTGCGGCTGCGCCCTTCTGGCCGGGAACGCTGTTCGGCCTCGCTCTGGTCGCGACGCTCGCGCTGGGCGCGCCCGCCGCCATTCCCTATGCGCTGCCCTTCGTCGCGGGGCTCATCGTCGCCATTCCCTTCGCGAAATTCACGGCCGCGCCCGGCCTCGGCGAAACAATGGCCCGCGCGGGCCTCTGCGCCACGCCGGAGGAGGCGGCGGGCGACTGGCCGCTCGCCTCAGGGCACGATGACGAAAAACACGAAGGACGCGAAGATCGACAGGTGTACGACGCCCTGTAGCAGCGTCGTGCGGCCGGTGCCGAGCGTGATGACGCTGATCAGCAATGTCAGCGCGAGCAGAACGACATCCTTGATCGGCAGGCCGAGCTCGATCGGATAGTCGGCGACGATCGACAGCGCGCCGATGGCGGGGATCGTCAGAGCGATGCTGGCGAGCGCCGAGCCCAGCGCCAGGTTGAGGCTGGTCTGCAGGCGATTGGCGCTCGCCGCGCGCAGCGCCGCGATGCCTTCAGGCAGCAGCACGATGGTCGCGATGACGACGCCGACGAGCCCGCGCGGCGCGCCAAGGCGGTCGATGCCGTGCTCGAGCGCCGGCGTGAGGAACTTGGCGAGCAGAACCACGCAGGTGAGCGCGACCAGGAGCAGGGCGGCGCTGAACGCGGTCGCGCCCGCTGTCGGATTCGGGAAATGCGTATGTCCGTCGTCGTTCTCGTCGCCGGCTGGCATGAAGCTGTCGCGATGGCGCACCGTCTGGATGAAGACGAAGGAAAAATAGAGAAAGAGGGAGATGACGGCCGCGAAGGCGGTCTGCGATTTCGAGAAGGCCGGCCCTTCCGCGCTGGTCGTCACGTTCGGCACGATGAGCGTGAGCGCGGTCAGCGCCGCCAGGACGGCCAGGGTCGCGCTCGCCCCCTCCAGTCGGAACCGCTGCGAATGATGCTTCACGCCGCCCGCCAGCAGGCAGGCGCCGACGATGCCGTTGCAGGCGATCATGACGGCGGAAAAGACCGTGTCGCGCGCCAGCGTGGGTTTTGGCGTATCGAAGCCGAGCATGATGGAGAGGATGAGCCCGACCTCGATCACCGTCACCGCGATGGCCAGGATGAGCGGTCCGAAGGGCTCGCCGGTCTTGCTGGCGATCACTTCCGCGTGGTGCACGGCCGCGAACACCGTTCCGATCAGCGCAATGGCACTTGCCGCGGCGCTCAAGCCGCCATGGTCTCCGGAGGCGGCGAAGGCGAGCGCTGCGAGGCCGGCGAGCGGCCACAGCCATGAACTTCGCGCGGCGAGCGCGGTTTTGAGGTCGAAGGGAGTCATGGAGCGAAGATAGGGCCTCGCGCTCGCAATCGGAACCTTGGCCGGCCGAATTCAGGCCGGCGTCACGCGCCGCAGGGTGAGATTGATGCGCGCGTCGTTGGCGAGGAGCGTCGATGTTCCCGGAAAGAGACGGTCGACGCCGTGATGGCAGA
>DAIRCS010000160.1:7411-8731 GCA_036796555.1 Rhodoblastus sp.
TGCCCGCCGATGACGACGGCGTCGCCGGATGAGAGTTTCACGGATTTCGTCGGATCGCCGCGCTTTGAGCCGCCGTAGCGAAACAGACAGGTCGCGCCGAGCGAGATCGAGAGCACCGGCGCGCGCGGCTCCTGCTCGTCTGAATCGACATGCAGCCCCATGCGCGCGCCGGCCGCGTAGAAATTGACGAGACAGGCTTCCGGCTGCGCGTCGAAGCCTGCGAGATCGCGCCATGCGTCGAGCAGGGCGGGCGGCATCGCGGGCCACGGCTCGCCCGTCGCCGGATGGGTCGCCTGATAGCGGTAGCCGCCATCTCGATCGGACACCCAGCCAAGCGGCCCGCAATTGGTCATGCGCACGGAGAAAGGCTTGCCGGTGCGCGGCATGGTCGGCGTGAACAGCGGCGCGGCGCGCACGATATCGCGGATCGCGGCGACCAGTGCCTCCTGTTCGACGCGCGAAAAATGCGCCGGGCGATAGATCAGCCCCGGCGCGAGTTCGATCACGCCGTCAGCACCTTCTTCGATTCGACCGTCGAATCCGCCTTGAGCCGGTAGACGAGCGGCACGCCGGTCTCCAGCTCCATCGAGGGGATCGTCTCGGGCGTCAGCCGGTCGAGCACCATGACGAGCGCGCGCAGCGAATTGCCGTGCGCGACGACCAGCGTGCGCTGTCCGCCCAGCACGCGCGGCAGGATGTTCTGGCAATAATAGGGAAGCGTCCGGGCGACGGTGTCCTTCAGGCTCTCGCCGCCGGGCGGGGCGATATCGTAGGAGCGCCGCCAGATATGCACCTGTTCCTCGCCCCATTTCTTGCGCGCGTCGTCCTTGTTGAGGCCGGAGAGATCGCCGTAGTCGCGCTCGTTCAGCGCCTGGTCCTTCGTGGTTTCGAGGCCGCTCTGGCCGAGTTCGGCGAGCGCCAGCGTCGCCGTGTCCTGCGCGCGGGTCAGCGCCGAGGTGAAGACGGTGTCGAAGGTCAGGCCCAGCGCCTTGAGGCGCTGGCCGGCGGCCTTCGCCTCCTCGATTCCCTTTGGCGTCAGGCCGGGGTCCTTCCAGCCCGTGAACAGGTTCTTGAGGTTCCAGTCGCTCTGGCCGTGACGCAAGAGCACGAGAAGGCGGTCCATTTTAGCTCCTTGATTCCCTCCCCCTGTGGGGAGGGTTAGGGTGGGGGTCGGGTAACCTGGCGAGATTGCGCGACCCCCTCCCCCCGCCCCTCCCCGCAAGGGGAAGAGGAGGAAGCCTGCGCTAAAGCGGCGTCAGTCGTTCAGCCCGAGCACGTCGAGCATGGAATATTGGCCGGGCTTGCGGCCGCGCGCCCAGA
>DAIRCS010000161.1:0-8719 GCA_036796555.1 Rhodoblastus sp.
CCAAGGACGTCTCGGCCTTCCTGATGTGGATGGCCGAACCCAAGCTCGATGAGCGCAAGAAGACCGGCTTCCGCGTGCTGGTGTTCATGGCGATCCTGACCGGCCTGCTCTACGCCACCAAGAAGCGGGTGTGGGCGAACACGCCGCACTGAGCGGGTTGCAGCAATCGAAAGAGGCCCCGGCGACGGGGCCTTTTTTGTTGGAGTTCGGGGCTCCTTCCCCGCGCTCTGTGCGAGCCTTTTACGGCCTTCGCCTCGCAACCTGAAAATGCCTGACCCGGCGGACCGCGGACCGCAAAATGCGGTATCATCAGTCCGCTTGACGTCGGCAAGTCGATCTTGTCCGAGGGGGCCATAGACGGGGGCGCGATGACGCCGAATGAATTGCGTAGTCTTGTCGCGTTCCTAGTCGAAGCTAAGCGGCGCACCTACGCTGGCCTGGACGACGACGCGACGATCGCCGCGCCTCTGTTGCCTGGCTCAAAACAACTCGAATACGCCGCGGCTCCTTATGCGTATCGCGATATATATTTTGGGATGAGATTTTTCGTCGGACAGGAGACTGTATCGAAGGACGGCAAGATCATTTGGTCGATGTGTTACAGCGGGGGCGCCAGCGTCGATACCGCCGACCAGAGCGACATTCCTTCAATCTATAAATTCCTGCGGCGTGCACTGCTCGCAGCAAGTAGTGAGGCACCCTATCGCGGTCCCGTTTCTTTCGTAGATGGCGAATGGCGCTACGCCAATCGCGTCGAAGGCGCGCTCGCGGCATTTCACGGCGTGGAGGACATCACGAGGCGTGGCAAGACGCTATTTGAATTGCGCTATAGCGGCGGTCTGCTTCGATAAGATTTCTTGCCTTTTGCGGTCGCGCCCCGCATACCCCGCGCAACCTCATTCATCCCTGACGACCGGACCGACACATGGGCTTCAAATGCGGAATCGTCGGCCTGCCGAATGTCGGCAAGTCGACCCTGTTCAACGCGCTGACGCAGACGGCGGCGGCGCAGGCGGCGAACTATCCGTTCTGCACGATCGAGCCGAATGTCGGCGACGTCGCCGTGCCCGATCCGCGCCTTGAAATCTTGACGCAGATCGCGGGCTCCAAGGAGATCATCCCGACGCGGCTGACCTTCGTCGATATTGCCGGCCTCGTGCGCGGCGCGTCGAAAGGCGAGGGGCTCGGGAACCAGTTTCTCGCCAACATCCGCGAATGCGACGCCATCGCGCATGTCGTGCGCTGCTTCGAGGACGGCGACATCACGCATGTCGACGGTCCCGTCGATCCGATCCGCGACATCGACACGATCGAGACGGAACTGATGCTCGCCGATCTCGAGAGTCTCGAGAAGCGCGTGACCAATCTCGAAAAGAAGGCGCGCGGCGGCGACAAGGACTCGAAGGAGGCGCTGGCGCTGGTTGAGCAATGCCTCGTGCTCTTGCGCGAGGGCAAGCCGGCCCGCGTCGCCGTCGCGGCGAGCCCGGAAGAGCGCAAGGCCTTCGCCGCGCTCGGGCTGCTTTCGTCCAAGCCGGTGCTCTACGTCTGTAACGTCGAGGAGGCGGCCGCCGATTCGGGCAACGAGTTCTCCGCCCGTGTTTTCGCTCGCGCGAAGGAGGAGGGCGCGGAAGCCGTCGTCGTGTCCGCCAAGATCGAGAGCGAGATCGCCGTGCTGCCGGACGACGAGCAGAAGGATTATCTCGAGGCCGTCGGCCTCGCCGAGCCCGGCCTCAACCGCGTGATCCGCGCGGGCTACGAACTGCTGCATCTCGTGACCTATTTCACCGTGGGCCCGAAAGAGGCCCGCGCGTGGACGATCGAGAAGGGCACGCGCGCGCCGCAGGCGGCGGGCGTCATCCACACCGATTTCGAAAAGGGCTTCATCCGCGCCGAGACGATCGCCTACGACGATTACGTGATGAACAAGGGCGAGGCCGGCGCCCGGGAGGCGGGCAAGTTCCGGCTCGAAGGCAAGGATTACGTCGTCGCCGACGGCGACGTGCTGCATTTCCGGTTCGCCAATTAAGCTGTTCGTCCGACCGCACCGGCGCGCTTTTCCTTTCTGGACCGCCGACGATCTCCGCATGTAGTGTCGCAGCCGAGCGCCGATCGAGCGGTGTCGGGGGAACGGGAGCGACGCATGGGGCAGGACAGGCCGCGCACGGGATTGCAACTCCGGACGCTGATCAAGGCGAGCGGCGAACTCGAACTCTCTCTGGTCGACGAGCCGGTTCCGGTTCCGGCCGCGGATGAAGTCGTCGTGCGGATCGAGGCTTCGCCGATCAATCCGTCCGATCTCGGCCTGCTGATCGGCGCGGCGGACATGTCGAGCGCACGCGCGACGACGCAGAACGGCCGGCCCGTGGTGACGGCGCAGGTTCCGCAAGCCGCGATGCGGGCGATGGCCGCGCGCCTCGACCAGTCCCTGCCGGTCGGCAACGAGGGCGCGGGCGTCGTCGTGGAAGCCGGCGCCTCGCCTCAGGCGCAGGCCCTGCTCGGCAAGACGGTCGCGGCGGTGGGCGGCGCCATGTATGCGCAGTATCGCTGTCTGAAGGCGGCGGAGTGCCTGCCCATGCCTCCGGGCGCAACCGCGATGGACGGGGCGTCGTGCTTCGTCAATCCGCTGACCTCGCTCGGCATGGTCGAGACGATGCGCCGGGAAGGCCACAGCGCGCTCGTGCACACGGCCGCCGCCTCCAATCTCGGGCAGATGCTGAACAAGGTCTGCCTCAAGGACGGGGTGGGACTGGTCAATATCGTCAGGAGCCAGGAGCAGGAAGACCTGTTGCGCGGGATCGGCGCCGTCCATGTCTGCAATTCGGCGTCGCCGAGCTTCATGGACGATCTCGCGCGCGCCATCTCCGCAACCGGCGCGACGCTGGCCTTCGACGCGATCGGCGGCGGCAAGCTTGCGGGTCAAATCCTCACTTGCATGGAAATCGCGATCAACAGCAACGCGCAGGTCTACAGCCGCTACGGCTCGTCCGTGCACAAGCAGGTCTACATCTACGGTTCGCTCGACACGCGGCCGACCGAACTCGCGCGCAGCTTCGGCATGGCGTGGGGCGTCGGCGGTTGGCTGCTGTTTCCGTTCCTGCAGAAAATCGGGCCGGAGGCGGCGCAGCGGCTGCGGGACCGCGTCGCGGCCGAACTGAAGACGACCTTCGCCAGCCATTACACGAAAGTCGTCTCGCTGCGGGAGGCCTTGGACCTGCAGCACATCGCCGCCTATGCGAAACGGGCGACGGGCGAGAAATATCTCATCGATCCCAGCCGGAACGCCTGAGCGAACGCTCGCGTCTTCCGCCGCGCGGGACTACAAATCGCGCAAGGAGAAATCACCATGCGCGATTATGCCGAAGCCGTCCGCCATTTCTCGTTCGAGGCGCTGGAGCGCCGGACGATTTCCGGCTCGCTGAAGGACGGGCTAAACGCCTGCGTCGAAACCTGCGACCGCTGGGCGAAGGACGGCAGGATCGCGCTCGAATGGTATGGCGCGAACGGCGAGCGCAAGACGGTCACGTTCGCGCAGATGCGCGACGACAGCGCGCGCTTTGCGAATTATCTGAAGGCGCAGGGGATCGGCGCGGGCGATGTCGTCGCCGGTCTTCTGCCGCGCATTCCCGATCTCTTCACGGTCGTGCTCGGCGCGTGGCGCGCGGGCGCGATCTACCAGCCGTTGTTCACGGCCTTCGGCCCGGCCGCGATCGAAAGCCGCGTGACGGCCGAGGGCGGCAGCAAGGCGAAGCTCGTAGTCACCGACGTCGCCAACCGGCCGAAGCTGAAGGACGTTCCCGATTGCCCGCCGATCCTGACCATCGGCGACGGCTATGCCGAGGCGCTGGCCGGGCAATCCACGGATTTCGCGCCTGTCATGCGCAAGGGCGCCGATGCTTTCATCGTTCTCTTCACCTCCGGCACGACGGGCAAGCCCAAGGGGGTGCGCTATCCGTTGACGCTGCTGCTGCCGGTCGCCTCCTATATGCGCGACGCGATCGATCTGCGCGAAGACGATCATTACTGGAACGTCGCCGATCCCGGCTGGGCCTACGGCATGCTCTACGCCGTGCTTGGGCCGCTGCTGCTCGGGGCTACGACGACGTTCAACGAAGGCGCGTTCGCGGTCGAGTCGACCGTGCGCATCATCGCCGAGCGCAAGATCACCAATCTGGCGGCGGCGCCGACCGCCTATCGCCTGCTGATGGCGGCGGGCGATCAGGCGATGGCGCCGATCGCGCACCAGTTGCGCGTGGCGTCGAGCGCCGGCGAACCCCTCAATCCGGAAGTCATCCGCTGGGCCGAGCGCGTGCTGCATTGCCCGCTCGCCGACCACTACGGGCAGACGGAAGTGGCGATGATGATCAACAACCATCACGCGCTGAAGCACGAGGTGAAGCCCGGCGCCGCCGGCCTGCCGCTGCCGGGGCTCGACATGGCGATCCTCGACGACGATCTGAACGTGCAGCCGCCGGAAAAGCCCGGCGTGCTGGCCGTCCATATTCCGACCTCGCCGCTCTACACGTTCGGCGGCTACTGGAAGGCCGAGAGCCCGAACGTGCGCGGCGACTGGTACATCACCGGCGACACGATGATGCGCGACGCCGACGGGCATTATTTCTTCGTCGGCCGCAACGACGACATCATCACGTCGGCCGGCTATCGCATCGGCCCGTTCGATGTGGAGAGCGTCGTGATGGAGCATCCGGCGGTCGCCGAGGTCGCCGTCGTCGGCAAGCCCGATCCGCAGCGCACGGAAATCGTGAAGGCCTTCATCGTGCTGAAGGCCGGCGTCGAGGGAACGGACGCGCTGAAGGAGGAAATCCAGCAGATGGTGCGCAAGCGCCTGTCGACGCACGCCTATCCGCGCGAGATCGCCTTCGTGGCTTCGCTGCCGAAGACGCCGAGCGGGAAAATCCAGCGCTTCATCCTGCGCCGCGAGGAGGCGTGAGCGGCTTTCCACTCACGCCTGTCGTGAAGGACCGGGCTTAACGGCGCCAGCCGCCGCGGCCGACGTGGATCGCGCCGCCGCCCCAGCCGCCGGGATGGATGGCCCGTCCGCCGCCCCATCCCCAATGGCCGCCGTGGATGACGCGACGGCCGCCCCAGCCGTAGCCATAGTAAGCAGGGTATCCGTATCCGTAGCCGTAGGCCGGATAGGAATAGGCGGGGTAGGCGTAGGGATAGTAGCCGGGATCGTAATAATCGTAGGCGTTGGCCGCCGCCACGGCGCCGAGCACCGTGCCGAGAACGGCGACGCCGGGATTGTAGCCGTAGCGATAGTGCCGGCGCACATGGTAGCGGCGCGGCGCGTAGTGACGATAGCGCGTTGCGTGATGGCCATGGCGAACCGCATGGCGGCGGTAGCGGACCTGATCGATGGGCGGATCGGCGCGCACCAGCGCGTTCGGCGCGACGCCCATCGGCGCGGCGGCCGCGGGCGCGACGGGCGCGGCGAACATGAATGCGGAGGCCGCCGCCGCAATCAGCCCGGTCTTGAGGGGAAGCATCATGGGACCCTCCTTTGCGCGGAAAGAGCATGGCGTCGCCGCGTGTCGGGCGACTTGCGGGCCATGCGAGCGCATCACTCCAATAAATGGGCGCCGCCGCCGCGCTTTACCAGCGCAAGCTCTGGCGTTCAGGCGCGACGCACCTCGGCGGCGTAATCTTCCACCAGCATGCGCGAGAGATTGCCGGGCCGGAACGTATAAGGCCCGATCTCCGACACCGGCGTGACTTCCGCGCCCGTGCCGCACAGAAAAGCTTCGTTCATGCCGGCGAGCTCCTCGGGCATGATGCGGCGCTCCACCACGTCCATGCCGCGACGCTTCGCAAGATCGATCACCGTGCGCCGCGTGATCCCGTCCAGAAAGCAATCGGCGATCGGCGTGTGCAGCGCGCCGTCCTGCGTGAAGAAGATGTTCGCGCCCGTGCATTCGGCGACGCGGCCCTGCCAGTCGAGCATCATCGCGTCGGCGTAGCCGCGCCGCTCCGCGCGATGCTTGGAGATGGTGCAGATCTCGTAGAGGCCGGCGGCCTTGGCGAAGCAGGGCGCGGTCCGCGGATCGGGCCGGCGATAATCGGCGATCTCGAGCCGCACGCCCTGCATCTTGGTCTCGATGTCGAACATCGAGGGCCAGTCCCACACGCCGATCGCGACGTGGATGGTGGAATTCTGGGCGGCCACCGCCATCATCTCGCTGCCGCGCCAGGCGACGGGACGCACGTAGCAATCCGCAAAGCCGTTGGCCTCGACGGTCTGCCGCTTGGCGGCGTCGAGCTGCTCGGCCGTGTAGGGGATTTCAAAATCCAGGATACGGCCGGAGGCGATGAGGCGCTCGGAATGTTCGCGCGACTTGAAGATGCGCCCGCCATAGGCGCGCTCGCCCTCGAAGACGCAGGAACCATAGTGCAGCCCGTGCGAAAGCACGTGCATTTTCGCCTCGCGCCAGGGAACGAGCGCGCCGTCCAGCCAGATGAAACCGTCGCGCTGGTCGAAGGGCGGAACGCTCATGAACGCCTCCTGATGGGCTTTTTGGTGGACGCCGCGCCCGCCATTGCCGAAAAAGGAGCGTGCGCTTCCCCTTTGTTTCGTTCGGGGCGCTTGACGGGTAACTTTTGGCCTGAAATATGTCAATAACACTGACTTAATTTTGGATGCGCACGCGTGGACACCGCTCTGCAGGGCAAGCATAGGACGCCGGTCGACGGCCACGACGCCGAGCCGATGTTCGACCTGATCGAACTCCTGTTCTTCGCCTACCGCGATTTCGTGGGCGATGCGGATCGGCTGCTCGAGAGCTACAGGTTCGGCCGCGCGCACCATCGCGTGCTGCATTTCGTCAACCGCCACCCCAGCCTCACGATCGCCGAACTGCTGGATATTCTGAAGATCACCAAGCAGAGCCTGAGCCGGGTGCTGAAAGACTTGCTCGACCAGAATTTCGTGGAAGCGCGCGCGGGCGTGGCTGACCGCCGCCAGCGCCATCTCTACACGACGGCCAAGGGCCGCAAGCTCGCGCTCGATCTGGCGCAATTGCAGTCGCGCCGTTTTTCGCGCGCGCTAGATGCGCTGCCGGCCAACGCGCGGGCCGAGGCGATCCGTTTCCTGATGGCGATGATCGATCCGGCGGACCAGGATGAGGTGAAATCGCTGGTGTGGCCGCAAAGCGCGCGGGTCGCGCCGTGAGCGCGAGCCCGTCCGCCGCGGCGCTGCCGGACGATGCGCCGCATCTGCTCGTGGTGGATGACGATTCCCGCATCCGCACGCTGCTGTCGCGTTTTCTCGCGCAGGCCGGCTATCGCGTGACCGCGGCTGCGGATGCGGCCGAGGCGCGCCAACGCATGGCCTCGTTGTCGTTCGACCTGATCGTGCTCGACGTGATGATGCCCGGCGAGAGCGGCGTCGATTTCGCGCACAGCCTGCGCGACGCCGGCAATCCGGGCGCCGCGACGCCGATCCTGATGCTGACGGCGCGCACGGGCGCGGACGATCGCATTCGCGGACTGGAGGCCGGCGTCGACGACTACCTGCCGAAACCGTTCGAGCCGCGCGAGCTGCAATTGCGCATCGCCGCCATCCTGCGGCGCGCGGCGGCGCCGGCGCCCGTCCAGGCCCAGCGCGTCGCGCATTTCGGACAATGCGCGTTCCATGCGAATCGCGGCGAATTGCGGCGCGCGGGCGAAGCCCTGCGCATCACCGATCGTGAACGCGACATCCTGCGCGCGCTCGTGTCCGCCAACGGCGCGCCGGTGTCGCGCGCGGCGCTGGCCGGCGACGCCGCGCACGAGCGCACGATCGACGTGCAGGTGACGCGGCTGCGGCGCAAGATCGAGGACGATCCGGCAAATCCGCTGCTGTTGCAGACCGTGCGCGGCGCGGGTTATCGGCTTGTGCTCGATCAGGGGGAGCGCACATGAAATTCGTCGAGCATCCCCCCATCGCCGCCCCCCGCCGTATCTGGCGCGCCTTCGCGCTGTGGCTGCGCGCGAGAATGCCGAAGGGCCTGTTCGCGCGTTCGCTGCTGATCGTCATCCTGCCGATGCTGCTGTTGCAGACGGCGGTCGTCTATTTCTTCATGGAGCGACACTGGCAAGCGATCACCATCCGCCTGTCGCGCATGCTGACGCAGGAAATCGCGGCGCTGATCGACGTCTACGAATCCTATCCGCAGGACAAGGACGCCACGCAGCTCACGCGCATCGCCGCGCAGCGCATGAGCCTGCAGATTTTCATCACGCCGGCGGGGCCGTTGCCGCCGCCGCTGCCGAAACCCTTCTTCTCGCTGCTCGACAATGTGCTGTCGCGGCAATTGCGCACGCAGATCAACAGGCCTTTCTGGATCGACACGGTCGGCGCCTCCAACGTCATCGAAATCCGGGTGCAATTGAAGGACGCCCAATTGCGCGTCTACGCCTCGCGCAACCAGGCCTACGCGACCTATTCCTCGATTTTCATCGGCTGGATGGCGGGCACGGCGCTGGTGCTGATCGGCGTCGCCGTTCTCTTCCTGCGCAACCAGATCAAGCCGATCCGTCGTCTGGCGGCCGCCTCGGAAGCCTTCGGCAAGGGGCGCGAGATCGCCTTCCGGCCGTCGGGCGCGCGCGAGGTGCGGCAGGCGGGCCTCGCCTTCGTCGACATGAAGCGGCGGCTCGAGCGCGCGATGGAGCAGCGCACGGCCATGCTGAACGGCGTGAGCCACGACCTGCGCACGGTGCTGAC
>DAIRCS010000162.1:0-8716 GCA_036796555.1 Rhodoblastus sp.
AGAACATCCTGAAGTTCGACAACGTGATGAACGACCAGCGCAAGGTCGTGTTCGAGCGCCGCCGCGAGATCATGGCCGAGGAATCGGTCGAGGAGACCGTGACGGAAATGCGCGAAGGCGTGCTCGAACGGCTCGTGGCGACGCACATCCCCAAGGACGCCTATGCGGAGGCCTGGGACGTGAACGGCCTGCATGACGCCGTGGTCAACACGCTCGGCATCGACGCGCCCGTGGCCGATTGGGCGAAGGAAGAGGGCATCGCCGACGAGGAGATGCTGGAGCGTCTCATCAAGAGCGCGAACGAGGCCTACACCGCGCGCGTCGAGAAGAACTCGCCGGAGGTGATGCGCTATGTCGAGAAGCAGATCATCCTGCAGGTGCTCGACCATCTGTGGCGCGAGCATCTCGTCGTGCTCGACCATCTGCGGCAGGTGATCGGCTGGCGCGGCTATGCGCAGCGCGACCCGCTCAACGAATACAAGTCCGAGGCGCTGGACCTGTTCCGCGGCATGATGGAGCGCTGGGACGAGATCACGACGGGTCAGACCATGCGCGTCGAGGTCGCCTTCGAGCCCGCGCCGAACGAGCTGCCGCCGATGGAAGGCCATCACATCGACGCCTCGACCGGCGAGGACGAGATGGCGCTGGCCGAAATCAATGCGCGCATCGCCGCCGGCGATTTCGCGCCGCAGGCCCTGATGGCGCCGCAGGGCGCCCCGGCGAGCGCGCGCGATCCGAACGATCCCGCGACCTGGGGCAAGGTTTCGCGCAACGAGGCCTGCCCGTGCGGGTCCGGCAAGAAATACAAGCACTGCCACGGGCAATTCGCATAAGAGCATGTTTCGCCCGCGGCGCGATTGCGTGTAAGGTCCAGCTTCCGGCCTGGAAGCGAGGAGCACGTCATGGATCACGCAGCCGTTGTGAAGAAATACGCCCCGAACGCCGACGACAAGGTGGTCGCCGCTATCGTCAGGCATCTGGGCATCGCGCTGCGCAACCGCGATTCCTCGCTCGTGTCCTGCTCCGACGCGGACGAACTGAAAACCGTGCGCGAAAGCTGGTGCAAGAAGAAGCTCGGCCTTTCCGGCGACGCGGAGCTCGATGCGGCGATCAAGTCCGTCTGCGAGAAAATGAAGGGCGATCACGACAAGTCGCGCGTGGCCTTCTACTATCTCGTCGCGGAAAAGCTCGGAAAATTGTCGGCGCTCGCCTGAGCGACAGGCGCTAACCTTCCCGACATCCCGGCCGGAGCGGACGAGACCCGGTCCGGATTTCCGTCATGCGCGTGTTCGACGCAGCGCCGGCCGGCGGCTCCGGCGCAGGGCGTCGCGTGCGCAATTCCCGCGAGGGCGCCAGAAGGATTGTGGCCTTTTCACGGGAACCTGACGCCCTATTTGCGCATCGTGCGTTCGAGCACATCGACCGGACGCCGACTTGGGTAGCTTTACCCCATCGCCGCAACCGACGGCGATACTTCAGGAGAGAGCCATGACCCGAACCCGCAAAATCGTCACCGCTTCCGTCGCCGCCCTGACGTTCGGCGGCGCTGTCGCCGCCACGTCGACGCCCGCCGCCGCTTGGTGCAACGGCTGGACCTGCTACAGCGACGGCCCCTCGGGCGGCGCCATCGCGGCCGGCGTGATCGGCGGGCTCGCCCTGGGCGCCATGGCGGCCGGCGCGGCCAACGCACAGCCGCGCTATTACAACACCTGCATCCAGCGCACGGCCGTCTACGACGATTGGGGCCGTTTCCGCGGCTATCGCCGTATCCGCGTCGCTTGCTGATCCAATCGAATTTCCAGCTCCTGAAAGGCCCTCGCCAGCAATGGCGGGGGTTTTTCGTTTGTGCAGTCCGCGCCGCGCGATGCTAAGCAGCGGCATGAGCGCGAGGTCTGATTCCGATGTCGGGCCGGCCCGGACCGGATGTGGACCGGCGGTCGTGGACGTCGTCGCGCCGGTCGCCGTCGACACGGCCTATTCCTATCGCGTTCCGGCGGGCCTTTCGCTGAAGCCCGGCGATCTCGTGGACGCGCCACTCGGGACGCGCGAGACGGTCGGCGTCGTCTGGGCCGTGCGCGAGACGGCGGCGGGCGCAAATCTCAAGGCCGTTCTGGGCAAGCGCGATGCGCCGGCGCTGCGGCCCGCGCTCATGCGTTTCGTCGACTGGGTGGCGCGCTGGACTCTGTCGCCGCGCGGCATGGCGCTGCGCATGGCGATTCGCGCCGCCGAAGATCTCGGTCCCGACCCCGTTCGCCTCGGCTATCGCGCCACCGGGGCCGCGCCGGAGCGGGCGACGCCGGCGCGCGCCCGCGTGCTGGCGGTCGCCGCCGACGGTTTCGCGCGGTCGAAATCGGCCCTGGCCGAGGCCGCCGCCTGCTCGGCCGGCGTGATCGATTCGCTCGTCGATTGCGGTGCGCTGGAAGCGCTCGCCTTGCCGGCTGAAGCGGTCGCCGAGCGGCCCGATCCCGATTTCGCCGCGCCTGCGCTCGGCCCGGAGCAGGGCCGCGCCGCCGAGGCACTGAGCGAAGCAGTCCGTGCGCGAAAATTCTCGGCGACGCTGCTGGAAGGCGTGACCGGCTCGGGCAAGACGGAGGTCTATTTCGAGGCCGTCGCCGCCGCGCTCCGCGACGGTGGACAGGCGCTCATCCTGATGCCGGAAATCGCGTTGACGGCGCAGTTCCTCGACCGGTTCGCGGCGCGGTTCGGCGTGCGGCCGGCCGAATGGCATTCGGGCGTGTCCGGCCGCAAGCGTTCCGCATCTGGGCGGGCGTCGCGGAGGGGCGCGTGCAGGTCGTGGCCGGCGCGCGTTCGGCGCTATTCCTGCCCTTCGCGGACCTGCGCGTCATCGTCGTCGATGAAGAGCACGAGGCCGCCTACAAGCAGGAGGACGGCGTCTCCTACCATGCGCGCGACATGGCGGTGGTGCGCGGTCGAATCGAGAATATCGCCGTCGCGCTGGCGTCGGCCACGCCCTCGATCGAGACGCGCGTCAACGCCGAGCAGGGCCGCTACAACTGGCTGCGCCTGCCCGAGCGTCATGGCGGACGCACGCTGCCGCAACTCGCCGCCATCGATCTGCGCCGTTCGGCGCCGCCGCGCGGCCAGTGGATCTCGCCCGTTCTGGCGCAGGCGATATCCGAGACTTTGGCGGCGAAGGAGCAGGCGCTGCTGTTCCTCAACCGGCGCGGCTTCGCGCCGCTGACGCTGTGCCGGGCCTGCGGGCATCGCTTCCAGTGCCCGAATTGCACGGCGTGGCTGGTCGAGCACCGCTTCCGCCGCGCGCTGGTCTGCCACCATTGCGGCCATGTCGAGCGCCGCCCCGACGTCTGTCCGGAATGTGAGACGGCCGATTCGCTGACGGCCTGCGGACCGGGCGTCGAGCGGCTGGCGGAGGAGGTCGCGACCCTGTTCCCCGACGCCCGCACGCTGACGCTCTCGTCCGATTTTCCGGGCGGCGTGGAGCGGCTCAGGCGCGAGATCGAGGAGATTGCGGCGGGCGCCTTCGACATCGTCATCGGCACGCAGCTCGTGGCGAAGGGGCACAATTTCCCGCATCTCACATTGGTTGGCGTGGTCGACGCCGACGTCGGCCTGTCCTCGAGCGATCCGCGCGCCGCGGAGCGCACGTTCCAGCTCCTGCAGCAGGTGACCGGCCGGGCCGGCCGCGGCGAAAAGCCGGGGCGGGGCCTCGTGCAGACCTTTCAGCCCGACCATCCCGTCATCCGCGCGCTGATCTCGGGCGATCAGGAAAAATTCTACGCGGAAGAGATTTTCGCCCGCCAGAACGCCAACCTGCCGCCGTTTTCGCGGCTGGCGGCCATCGTCGTCTCGGGGACGGATCGCGCGGCGGCGGAAGCGCACGCCCGCGCGCTGGCGCGCGCGGCCTGGGATCTGCCCGCCGCCGACCGCTTTCGCGTCGCCCCCGCCGGCGGCCTGCCGGAAGCCGACGAGATCGTGGTTCTCGGCCCCGCCGAAGCGCCGATCGCCATGGTGCGGGGCCGCCACCGTTTCCGTCTGCTCGTGCGCGCGCCGAGGAGAGCCGACCTGCAGGCCTTTCTGCGCGCCATGCTCGCGGCGGGCCCGAAGGAGCGCGGCAATGTGCGCGCGCAGGTGGACGTGGACCCGATGAGCTTCCTGTAGCCGGGACCGCCGGCCTCCGGCCGGCCCTTCGTGCAAACGGGGTCTTGATTGCCGGCTGGAAGCCGGCGGTCCCGGCTTTTTCCGGCTACCCCGGACACACCGCGCCCGTGTCGATCCAGGCGCGAATCAATGCGCCGAATTCCTTCTGCGTGCCCGGCGCTGGCGCGCGGCCCGCGCCCGGGTCCCAGCCCCAGCCGACGAGATCGTCCTGCGCCATATGGTGATAGAGCTTTTCGAGATCGCGGCCGCCGTTGCGCTGCGGGTCTTTGATCTGCTGGCAGATTTCGGCCAGCGGACGGCCCTGCCAGGCCATGTTCAGCGGCGCGAGCTTCCAGGCCGGATTGCCAGGCACGCTCCTGATCGCTTCCGTCGCGATCGGCGTGTTTTTCGCGCCGTGGCAGGTCGTGCATTCCATGCCCGGCGCGCCGAAATCCGCCGCGCCGCGAATGACCGGCGGTTCGTGCGGATGCATGTCGCCGCCCTGCGTTGGCCGGTCGCCGGCGGGGTGGCAGTTCACGCAACGCGGATGCTGGATGACCTTGCCCGCCTCGATGAACATTTGCTGCGAGCGCGCCGCCTTGTCCTGGATATTGGCGAAATCGGCGGGCGCGCGCAGGTTTTCCGCGCGCGCGGCGCCGGCGACGAGGAGAGCGCTCGCCGCCACGACATGGAGGAGACGCATCAGGCGAAACCTCCCTTGCCGAACGGCAGGCGCGTGGCGACGACGCCCGTCAGCGCGCGCCAGGCGTTGGCGACGGCCGGCGCGAGCGGCGGAACGCCGGGCTCGCCCACGCCCGTCGGCGCCGCGTCGGATTTGACGATCGCGACCTCGACGGCCGGCATTTCGTTGATGCGCAGCGAGCGATAGCTGTCGAAATTCGACTGCACGACCTGGCCGGTATCGTCGAGCTCGATCGCCGCGTAGAGCGCATGGCCGAGGCCATAGCCGATGCCGCCTTCCATCTGCGCGCGGATGACATCGGGATTGACGGCGACGCCGCAATCGACCGCGCACCACACGCGCGTCACGCGCGGGCCGCCGTCGTCGCCCTTTACGACCTCGGCGACCTGCGCGACGTAGCTGTTGAACGACTTGTGCATGGCGACGCCATAGGCCTTGTCGCCGTCGCGCCGGCCTTTCCATTTTGCGAGATCCTTGACCGTCCGCAGGACGTTCGCCTCGCGCGATGCGGGATCAAGCAGCGCGAGCCGGCCCTCGATCGGATCCTTGCCGGCCTTTTCCAGCAGCATGTCGATCATCGTCTCCGTCGCGAAGGCCGTATGCGTGTGGCCGACGGAGCGCCACCACAGCACCGGCACGCCCTGCGTCGTCGTATGCAGGTCGCACTGAAAATCGGCGATCCTGTATGGCAGATCGGCCGCGCCCTCGACGGACGTGCCATCGACGCCGTTTTTCACCATGCCTTTCTCGAACGGCGTCCCGGCCATGATCGACTGGCCGACGATCGTGTGGCTCCAGCCGGCGATCGCGCCGTCCGGCCCGACGGCGCCGCGCACGCGGTGCACATAGAAGGGGCGGTAGAAGCCGCCGCGGATGTCGTCCTCGCGCGTCCAGACGAGCTTGACGGGAACCGGCTTGCCGTAGGCCTTGGCGACCGTCGCCGCCTCCACTGCAAAATCGCCGCCGGCGGTGGCGCGGCGGCCGAAGCTGCCGCCTGCCAGCGCCACGTCGATTCTCACCTTGTCCGGCGCGACCCCGAGCGCCTTGGCGATGGCGAATTGATCGATGGTCGGGCCCTGGCTGGCGAAATGGCATTGCGCGCTTTCGCCGTCGAACTTCACCACCGCGTCGAGCGGCTCCATCGGCGCGTGCGCGAGATAGGGGAAGACGAAGGTCTGATCGATCGTCTGGCCGGCCGCCGACAGCTTCGCCGCGGCGTCGCCGCGCGCCGCCGCGACCACGCCCGGTTTCTCGGCCAGCGCGCGATATTCGCTTTCGATCGCCTTCGTGCCCTTCTTGAACGCGCCCGACTCGTCCCATTCGATTTTCAGCGCATTGCGCGCCGCGATCGCGGGCCAGGTCGATTGCGCGTAGACGGCCACGCCCTGCGGAACCACGGCATGGCCGAGATAGCCTTGAATCGATTTCGCTTCGCGGTCGTCGACGCTCTGCGCCCTGCCGCCGAATCGCGGCGGGTGGGCGACGATCGCGACCACCATGTCGGCGTCGTGGATGTCCTGCGTGAACAGGGCCGCGCCGGTGGATTTGGCCAGCGTGTCGGGCTTGCGCAGATCCGCGCCGATCAGGCGGAAGTCCTTCGCGTCCTTCAGTTTCACATCCTGCGGAACCGGCTGTTTCGCCGCCGCTTCGGCGAAGGCGCCGAAGCCGGAATTCTTTCCGGACGCGCTGTGCGAAATCCGGCCCTTCTCGATCGCGATTTCGCTTTCGGGAACCTTCCATGCGTCGGCCGCCGCCTTCGCCAGCATGGCGCGGGCGGCGGCGCCGGTGCGGCGCATCTGCATGTAGCTGTTGGCGATGGCGGTCGAGCCGCCGGTGAGCTGCGCGCCGAAAAAGAGATTGGCGTAGAGCTTCGGATCGCCGGGCGCGTTCCTGACCCGAATCTGCGCCCAGTCGGCGTCGAGTTCTTCCGCGACAAGGGTCGCAAGCCCGGTCCAGGGGCCTTGCCCCATCTCGATATGCTTCGACAGGATCGTCACCGTGTCGTCGGCGCCGATGATGACGAAGGCGTTGGGGGTCAGCGGGACCGGCTTCGGCGCGCCTTCCTGGGCGCGGCCGAACGACGGCAGCGCGACGGCGAGCACGAGACCGGCCGAGCCCTGCAGGAAAAGGCGGCGGGAGGCGAGCGGCGCATGGATGGTCATGGCTCAGCCCTCCAGATTCTTGGCGGCGTCGTGGATGGCGGCGCGGATGCGGACATAGGTCGCGCAGCGACAGATGTTGCCGGCCATGCCCTCGTCGATCGCCTTGTCGTCGGGCTTGGGCTGCTCGGTCAGGAGCGCCACGGCCGACATGATCTGGCCGGACTGACAGTAGCCGCATTGCGGCACGTCGTGCGCGATCCATGCCTTGCGGATCGCATCCGCCTCCTTGCCGGACACGGCCTCGATCGTGACGATCTCGCTGTCGCCGATCGCAGAGATCGGCGTGACGCAGGAGCGCCGGGCCATGCCGTCGACATGGACGGTGCAGGCGCCGCACTGCGCCATGCCGCAGCCGAATTTGGTTCCCGTAAGCTTGAGCTCGTCCCGAAGGACCCAGAGGAGGGGCGTGGAGGGGTCGGCGGAGACCTCGACAGTCCTGCCGTTGACGGTAAGGCGCATGGACATACTCCGGCGCGAGGGCGGTAGCCGCGTTAACTGGCGCGGTCCGGCGAAGTTTCCATCGAAGCGTGTGCGGCGCCCCCTCCCAAAGCCTTATCCCGCGCGCCTTCCTCAGGGTTGCGCACAAAAAAGCCATATGTTAGGTCACGCGCGCCTTCGGGGGAGCGCGTTCGCGTGGCTGCGCCCCGTCTCAGCAAACAGCCCGGATTTCCGTGGTTTTGCGGCAAGAGCCGCGATCCCGCGCCACCCTGTCCGGGAGGTAATTGAAAAGACCGGCGCATGCCGGTTTCGTTTTGCGAGGCCGGCGTCAGCCGGCTTCGAGATTGTCGACCGCTCGAGGGATCAGCGTTGGCCAAAGAGGAAACGATCGTATCCGGCATGGCGGGGCGTTACGCCTCGGCGCTGCATGCCCTGGCCGCCGAGAGCGGCGCCACCGCCGCCGTCGGCGCGGCCCTTTCCTCCTTCCAGACCCTCATCGACGAAAGCCCGGACCTGCAGCGTCTGGTGAAGAGCCCGGTCTTCTCCTCCGAAGACCAGACCAAGGCGCTCTCCGTCATCCTTGACAAGGCCGGCATTTCCGGCGTCGCCGCCAATTTCATCAAGCTCGTCGCTTCCAAGCGCCGCCTGTTCGCGATCTCCGACATGATCGCCGGCTACCGCAAGCTCGAAGACGCCGCCAACGGCGTGACGCGCGCCGAAGTGACGGCCGCCGCGCCGCTGACCGACGCCCAGACGCAGGCGCTGCGCGAGCAGCTCGCCGCTGTCGCCGGCGCCAAATCCGTGGACGTCGATGTGAAGATCGATCCCGCCATCATCGGCGGCCTTGTCGTCAAGGTCGGCTCGCGCATGGTCGATTCTTCGCTGAAAACCAAACTCAACGCCATTCGCACATGCATGAAAGAGGTCGGCTGATGGATATCCGCGCCGCTGAGATTTCCGCGATCCTGAAGAACGAGATCGCGAATTTCGGAAACGAAGCCCAGGTCACCGAGGTCGGACAGGTTCTGTCCGTCGGCGACGGCATCGCCCGCTGCTACGGGCTCGACAACGTCCAGGCGGGCGAGATGGTCGAGTTCGAGAACGGCATCCGCGGCATGGCGCTCAACCTCGAGAGCGACAACGTCGGCATCGTGATCTTCGGCTCCGACCGCGACATCAAGGAAGGCCAGACGGTCAAGCGCACCGGCGCGATCGTGGACGTGCCGGTCGGCAAGGAAATGCTCGGCCGCGTCGTCGACGCGCTCGGCAATCCGATCGACGGCAAGGGCCCGAT
>DAIRCS010000163.1:0-8539 GCA_036796555.1 Rhodoblastus sp.
GGCATGATACCGCCGTTATCGGGTCAAACCTATAGTTGCCAACGACAACTATGCTCCGGTGGCCGTCGCCGCGTAATGCGGTTCCGGTACTGGGAATAAAGCCCTAGGGGGTTAGCACCTTCTAGGCGGGGCTCGGAGGCGCCTGGCAACAGAAGCCTCCACTTTCACTTGCTCCATTCTCCCGACGCGCGTTCGGGTATAGCGTGCGCGTCCCAAGGGCCCGGCGAATCGGGCGCGAAACCGAAAGCCGAACGCCTCGACCATGGCGACCGATCACATCCGCTACGACCTGCTCGTGCAGGAGGCCTTCCGCAGCATCTTCCGCAAGGTGCTGACCGACGCCGCGCAGCACGGCCTGCCGGGCGAGCATCATTTCTACATCACCTTCAAGACCGGGGCGCCGGGCGTGGTCATGTCTGACCGGCTGCGCGCCGAATATCCGGAGCAGATGACCATCATCCTGCAGCATCAGTTCTGGGACCTGAAGGTGCACGACCAGAATTTCGAGGTCGGCCTGTCCTTCCGCCGCGTGCCCGAGAAGCTGGAGATTCCCTTCGCCGCCGTGACCGGCTTCTTCGACCCGTCCGTGAATTTCGGCGCGGAATTCACCGCCGAGGAAGTTGCGGCGGCCAACAGCGAGGTCGGGGCCGACGCGGCGCCCGCGCTCGCCGTCGTTCCGGCCGAGGCGCCGGTCGCCGAAACGCCGGCCGAGAAGACCCCTGCCCCGCCGCCCGCGCCCGCCGTCCGTCCGACCCGCGGCAGCGCGTCGGAGCCGGCCGTCGAGCCGCCGGCCGAGCCGGTCGACGATTCGCCGAAGGTCGTCTCCATCGACGCCTTCCGCAAGAAGAACACCTGATGGGGGACGTCGTGAACCTCCGCCGCGCGCGCAAGGATCGCGCGCGCAAGGAGGCCGACGTCAAAGCCGCCGACAATCGTATCGCCTTCGGCCGCACCGGCGCTGAAAAGAAGCAGACCGGGGCGCAGCGCGCGCTGGACGCCCGCCGCCTCGAAGGCCACCGTCTCGACAAGCCGGATGAGTGAGGCGCCGCAGCGCGTGGTCAAGCGCTCGCTGTCGATATCGGGCCATCGCACCAGCGTCTCGCTCGAGGAAATCTTCTGGACGGAGTTGCGCGCGCTCGCGGAAAAGCGCGCCCAATCGGTCGCCGCGCTCGTGGCGGAGATCGACGCCGCACGCGGCGAGGCGAACCTGTCCTCAGCTTTGCGCGTCTTCGTGCTGCAGCAGGCCAAGGCCGCCGCGGGCGGCCTTCGCTAACGGTCTGTGTCTTCGCTCGCCATCCTCGCGCCGTCATCGCGAGGCGCGGAGCGACGCGGCGATCCATCCACGCATCTGGCTCAATGCCCGGTGGATGGATTGCTTCGCGCAGCCTGTCATCGGGCGCGCCTTTGGCGCGACCCGTTGGCTCGCAATGACGTCGCCTGAGACTGAGTCCGACCGAACGCCCTAAAGATAATTCTCCGCCGCCTCCGCCTCAAACCGGTCGGGCGGCCCCTCCCAGACGATCTTGGCGTGGTCGAGCACATAGACGCGATCGGCGTGCGGCAAGGCGAAAGTGACGTTCTGCTCGCCGAGCAGCACGGTGATCTTCGTCGTCTCGCGCAGCCGGTCGAGCGCCTTCGACAGCGTCTCGAGAATGACCGGCGCGAGGCCGAGCGTCGGTTCGTCGAGGATCAGCAGCTTCGGCTTCATCATCAGCGCGCGCGCGATCGCCAGCATCTGCTGCTCGCCGCCCGACAGCGTCCGCGACATCTGTCCCTGACGCGCCTTCAGGATGGGAAACAGGTCGAACATCCAGTCCAGCCGTTCGGCGCGCTCGGAATCGTCGAGCGCATTGCCGCCGAGATCGAGGTTCTCGCGCACGCTCATGTCGCCGAACAATTCGCGCGTCTCCGGACATTGCACGATGCCGGAGCGCGCGATCTGCGCGGGCGTGCCGCCGCCGAGGCTCTCGCCCGCCCATTTGACATCGCCGCTGTGCGGCACCAGCCCCGAGATGGCGTTGAACAGCGTCGTCTTGCCGGCGCCGTTGAGGCCGACGAGCGAGACGAACTCGCCCTCGTGGACATGCAGCGAGACGTCCTGCAGCGCCAGCGCCTTGCCGTAGAAGACGCCGACATTCTCGACCTGAAGCGCGGGCGTGGCGTCGGCGAAACTCGATTCCGGACGGGCGGACGAGACGATGGCGCCGCCGAGATAGACGCGCCGCACGGTCTCGTCGCGCATGACTTCGGCGGGCGTGCCCTCCGCGATCCATTCGCCGAGATACATGGCGAGCGCGCGGTCGACGAGCGCCGACACGCTCTTGACGTTGTGGTCGACGAGCAGCACGGCTGCGCCCTCGTCGCGGAACTCGCGGATCAGCGCCGAGAAATCCGCGACCTCGGAGGCGGTGAGGCCCGCGAAGGGTTCGTCCACCAGCACGAGTTTCGGATGCCGCGCGATCGCCTTGGCGAGTTCGAGCCGCCGCAGATCCGCAAAGGCGAGCGTCGGCGGCCGGCGGTCGATGACGGCGCCGAGCCCCACCCGCTCCGCGATCGCGCGTGCGCGCGAATCGACGTCCTTGTCGGCGAAGATGCGGGTCAGCTTGTCGGGCAGCAGCGCGACCTTGATGTTCTCGAGCACGGTCTGGCGCGCGAGCGGGCGCGAATGCTGGAACACCAGGCCCACGCCCATGCGCGCGATGCGATGCGACGGCAGGCCGGCGAGTTCGACGCCGTCGAGCTTCACCGAGCCCGCGCTCGGCTTCTCGACGCCGATGATGCATTTCATCGCCGTCGACTTGCCAGAACCGTTCGGCCCGATCAGCCCGAGAATTTCGCCCGGCGCGATCGAGAAGCTCAGGTTCTTGACCGCGACCAGGCCGCCGTAGCGCTTGGTGAGATTGTCGACGACGAGCATGGGCTGCGTCATGCGCGCGCCCTCCCCCTGAGCATGCCGAGGAAGCCGTCCGGGAAGAAGAGAATGACGACGAGCGCGATCACCGACACGATCAGCGTCGCGAGCTCGCCCAACGGCCGCAGCAGCTCGCCCATCCCGATGAGGAAGATCGCGCCGATCGCCGCGCCGATCACGGTCCTTCGCCCGCCGAGCACGGCGGCGATGATGATCTGCACGCCGACCGCGACGTCGACGAAGGTCGTGACCGACGCCGTGCCCATGTAGAAGACCATCAGCGCGCCCGCGAGCCCCGAGAAGAAGGCGCTGACGATGAAGGCCGCGAGCTTGTGCTTCGTGACGTTGAAGCCGAGCGCGCCGGCCTGGATCTTGTCCTGCCCGCTCGCCTGCAGGATGAGTCCGATCGCGCTGCGCGACAGGCCGACGAGGACGATCCCGCTCACCATCATGAAACCGAGCGCGATCCAGTAATTCGTCTTCGCGTCGATCGAGATCACGTCCGGCACGGCAAGCCCGATCTCGCCGCCCGTGAGCCCCGCCGCGACGACGATGAAATTCTGCAGCATCAGCACCGCGACCAGCGTCGTCAGGCCGAAATAGGGTCCGCTGACGCGCAGCGCCGGCAGCGCGAGAACGACGCCGCCGACGACGGCGGCGAGCGCGCCCGCCGCGATGCAGAGCCAGATCGAAATGCCCGGCGAGAAATTGGCGTTCAATATGCCGGCCGTATAGGCGCCGACGCCGATCAGGAACGTCGGGCCGAAATTCACCTCGCCGGCGAAGCCGAACAGCAGGTCCCACGACATGGCGAACACCGCCGTGTAATAGGCGACGGTCAGCAGGCCGAGCACGTAGCCCGAGACATAGCCCGGCAGGACCAGCGCGACGACGAAGGCCGCGACGCCGATCCAGAACAGGCGGGACGCCAACATCTCGCGCATGATCACCTCCGCCCGAACAGCCCTTGCGGGCGAAGATACATGACGGCCACCAGCAGCAGCAGCGCCGGGATCGTGCGATAGGCCGGCGAGACGAGATAGGCGGTCGCGGTCTCGAGATAGCCGACGACATAGGCCGCGATCAGCGAGCCCGACACGCTGCCGAGGCCGCCGAGCACGACGATCGAGAAGGCGCTCGCGGTCAGCGGCCCCACGCTGTAGGAGCTGACGCCCAGGAACATGCCGAGCAGGATGCCGGCCACGCCCGCCAGCACGCCGTAGATCGCCCAGACCGTGAGATAGATCGACGACAGTTCGATGCCGAGCAGCGTGACGCCCTTCGGGTTCATCGAGGCGGCCATCACGGCCTTGCCGCGCTTGGTGCGGTTGACGAGGAACCACAGGAGCGCGATCGCGATCCAGCAGACGATGGCGGTGAAATATTCGTTGGTCGGCGTGCGCACGCCGAACAGCATGGTCACGCCCTCGACGATCGGAAGAACGGTCTTGGCGTTGTTGGTGAAGAAATAGGCGATCGCTTCCTGGATGATGATGCCCCACAGCAGCGTCGCGGTGAGGATGAAGATCTCCTTTTCCGATTCCGGAATCTTGCGCGAGATCTGGATCGGCCGCACCGAGATGAAATAGGTGGCGAAGGCGAGGACGAGGCCCGCGAACACGCCGACGAGCGCGCCGAGATAGGGCCCGGTGTGCAATTCGCCCGCGGCCGCCCAAGCGGCGACGGCGGCGCCGACCATGATGGCGCCGTGCGCGAGATTGAGGACGCCCGAGACGCCGAAGATGAGCGTGAAGCCGGTCGCGCCCAAGGCGTAGAGGGCGCTGATGGCGAAGCCATCGATCAGGATTTGCCAGAAAAGCATGAAGGAAGAACCGCCCCTGTTGCGCGACACACAAGGAAAGGGCCGCCCGGAGGCGGCCCTTCACAGGGGGCTGTTACTTGGCGCCGACTTTCACGAAGCCGGGGAATTTCATCGAGCCGTTGGCGACCTCCTTCGGCCACAGGTTCACCTGCTTGCCGTCCTGCCATTGCAGCATCAGGCCGGTGATGTAGCCCTTGCCCGTGCGCAGCGCGTGCGGATTGGGATCGCCCTTCGGCTTGAAGGAGATGCGGCCGATCGTGCCGACGTAATCGGTCTTCTCCATCGCATCGACCATCTTGTCGGGGTCGGTGCCGCCGGCGCGCTTGATGGCGTCGACGATCATGTAGACGTCGTCATAGGACGTATAGCCGGCGTAGGACGGGAAGTTTCCGAACTTCTTCTGATAGGCCTCGACGAAGGGCAGCGTCCGCGGCGTCGTGGCGACGCCCGGGCCGGAGACCGCGTCGTAGAGCACGCCCTCGACCGCGCCGTTGGTGTCCTTCCAGAAGGTGGAATTCGTCGCCTGCGAGGAAATGCCGAACATCGGGATCGGCACCTGCTGGCTCTTCCACTGCACGGTCGGCTGCGTGCCGACATGCGATATGCCGGTGATGATGACGTCGGGCTTGGAGCCTTCGATCTTGTTGAAGATCGGCGTGAAGTCCGTCGTATCAGGCGACATGCGGATGTGGTCGAGCACCTTCAGGCCGACTTCCGGCAGGCATTTCTCGTAGCCCGCGTCGAGCGGCGTCGTCCACGCGGCGTCCTCGCTCATGATGACCGCGGACTTCATCTTGTAGGGATCGACCAGCAGGTCCTTGGCGGCGTCGCAGACCAGGCCCGCGAGCGAGCTCGACGTCAGATAGCCGTGGAATGTGTATTTGAGATGGTCGTAGTCCTTGGCGATGTTCTGGGTGATGACGTCGGAGGCCGCGCCGGGCGTGATCATCAGCGTCTTCAGGCGGCCGGCCCAGGGCTCGAGCGCCAGCACGACTTCCGAAATGTAGCTCGCGATGACCGCGTTGACCTTGTCCTCGCTGACCGCGCGCTGGAAGGCGCGCACCGATTCGGCGGAGGACGAATGGTTGTCGTAGACGACGATCTCGACCTTGCGGCCGTCGACGCCGCCCTTGGCGTTGATCTCCTCGGCGGCGAGCTGCGCGGCCGGCGCGATCGAGGAGCCGGCGACCGCCTGCGACTCGGAAATGACGCCGATCTTGATCGGATCGGCCGCGAAAGCGGACGTCGCGGCCATGACGGCCGCGGCGCAGGTCGTTGCAAACAACGTGCGGGACAAAATCATCGATACCTCCCGGTGTGTCGATCACGCTTCTTGATGAGCGATCTTCGGGAGCGATTGTGTCACGCTAGCATGTTTTTGCAAGGCGATGATTTCGGCGCTGCAACCATGCTCGAACGCGGCCGTGGCGTCGCGCCGGGATTGCCTGAAAATGTCCTACCTGCCTGAGAACGTCGGCTCGCGCTTTTCCATGAAGGCGCGCACGCCCTCCTTCATGTCCTCGGAGCGGAACAGCGGCAGCAACTGCAGGTAGACGTGATGGACGTGGTCCTTGAACGTCTCGTTCAGGCCCATGCGCATCATGCGCTTGGCCGCCTGCACGGCGAGCGGCGCGTTGGCCGCGATCTCCCGCGCCATTTCGCGCGCGCGGCCCATCAGTTCGGCGTCCCCGACAACTTCGTTCGCAAGGCCCCATTCCAGGCATTCGCGCGCGCTCAGGGTGCGCCCCGTGAAGATCAGTTCCGACGCCTTCGCCCAGCCGAGCATGCGCGGCAGGAACCATGTGCCGCCGGATTCCGGCACCACGCCGCGCTTGACGAAGGCGGCCGCCATTTTCGCGCTTTCCGCCATGATGCGGATGTCGCAGCCGAGCGCCGTGTCCATGCCGTAGCCTGCGGCGCCCCCGTTGACGGCGCAGATGATCGGCTTGTCCATCTCGAACATCACGGTCGGCGGCGTGTTGCGCAGGTCGAGGCTGGTCGCGCTGGCGGCCGACGAAATGCCGCCGCCGTCGCGCTCCTGCCGCAGGTCGAGGCCCGCGCAGAAGGCGCGCCCGACGCCGGTGAGAATCACGCAGCGCACGGCCGGATCCTCGTTCGCCTTCACCAGCAGCCGCGTGAGCTCGCCGAGCATCGGGCCGGAGATCGTGTTCATGCGCTCGGGCGCATTCAGCGTGATCAGCGCGATGGCGCCGTCCTCGATCTCATAGAGAACTTCGTTGTGGCCCGCGCCGTGGGTGGATGTGACGTTGCTCATGCTTCCTCCAGACAGGGCGCGAAATTGAACCGGCCGGCGCGAGCGGGCAAGCGCAGCGATTTTATTCAACCATACGGTTGACAATCGAGAATGAGCCGCCGATATTCAACCGCATGGTTGAATCTGTAAATCAGTCGCTCGACGCCGTCTTCCACGCGCTCGGCGACGCCACGCGGCGGCGGATGCTGCAGGCGCTGGCCGGCGGCGAGCGGACGGTGGGCGAGCTCGCCGAACCCTTCGACATTTCGCTGGCGGCGGCGTCCAAGCACATCAGGGCGCTGGAGAACGCCGGCCTCATCCGCCGCGAGATTCGCGGACGCACGCACTGGTGCAGCCTCGCCCCGGACGCGCTTGCGACCGCGCACGAATGGCTGAGCTTCTACGAACGCTTCTGGACCGACCGCCTCGACGCGCTGGAGCGGCTCCTGCACGCCGACGACGCGAGACAGCGGACAAAACGAAAGAAGGGAGACGCAAGATGACGAAACACGTTCAAGGCCCCTATGGCGAACTGATCGAACCGATGACGCTGAAGATCCAGCGCCACCTGCCCGGCCCGATCGAGCGCATCTGGACATATCTCGCCGACAGCGACCTGCGACGCCAGTGGCTGGCGTCCGGCGCGATGGAGATGAAAGCCGGCGCGCCCTTCGAATTCGTCTGGCGCAACGACGAGCTGACCGATCCGCCCGGCGCAAGACCGGACGGCTTCGGCGCCGAGCACCGGATGGAATGCAGGATCGTCGAATGCGATCCGCCGCGCCGCCTCGCGATCACCTGGGGCCAGAGCGGCGGCGTGACGTTCGAACTGGAACCCGCGGGCGAGCGCGTCCTGCTGACGCTCACGCATCGCCGCCTGCCGGATCGCGGCGCGCTGCTCAACGTCGCCGCCGGCTGGCACGCCCATCTCGACATTCTCGTCGCGCGCGCCTCCGACGCGGACGCCGGCGTCTTCTGGGACGATTGGCGCAAGCTGAAGGCCGATTACGACCGGCAGCTGCCCGCGTAGGCCCCGGTCAGCGCCGGTCGCGCGGCTGGAACGGCAGTTCCAGCGCGCCGCAGATCGGCGCGGACGCGCGTTCGGGATGCCGAGGCGCGGAATAGACTCGGTAGAAATCGAGAATGCGCGCGAGATCGCTCTCGTAATCGTCCGTCGTGTAAATGGGCGGCCCGAAGGTGATGCGCTTGCGGACATAGTCGATCGCGGCGGGCAGGATCGGCGCGCCCGCCGAGGCGGCGATGAGATGGAAGCCGCGCTTCCACTCCTTCGCGCAACTGCGCGTGCCCTCGGGCGCGATCAGGAGGATCAGCTTCTCGTTGTCGCGGAAGGCGCCGAGACTCGCGCCAACGACGCCGCCCGCCGCCTGCCGGTTGATCGGAATGGCGCCGAACCAGCGCAGCACCGGCCCCATGATCCCCTTGAAGGCCGTATCCTTGATCATCGTGCCGGCGCGCAGCCGGTAGGCGGTGAGCGTCGCGATCGCCAGCACGCCGTCCATGTTGCTGGTGTGCGGCGCGCCGATCATCACCA
>DAIRCS010000164.1:0-8482 GCA_036796555.1 Rhodoblastus sp.
CCGATGGCAATCTCGTCGACGTCGAGAACCAGCGCTACATCCTGCTGTCGCGCTCAATCCTCGGCGCCGTCGTCGATCGCGAGAAGCTCGCCGCAAACCCGGCTTTCGGCGGCGGGGCCGGCCTGATGTCCCGGCTCCTCGGCGCGCTGCACGTCGGCCGCGCGCCGGTCGACCCGCGCAGCCGCGCCATCCTGACGCTGAGCGACATGGTGGAGGTGGTGCGCGGCGAGCGCGCCTATGTGCTCGACGTCGTCGTCACGTCGGGCGACCCCGACCTGTCGGCCAGGCTCGCCAACGTCATCGCGCGCACCTTCCTCGACGCGCAGGTCGACGCGCGCTCGGAGGCCGCCAAGCGCGCCAGCGAGGACCTGTCGAAACGCGCCGAAGATCTGCGTCGCCAGGTGCAGAACGCCGAGACCGAGGTCGAACGCTTTCGCGCCGAACACGGTCTCGTGCAGACCGTCGCGGGTCGACCGCTCGGCGAGCAGCAGGTCGCCGATCTCTCCACGCAGCTCGGCGCCGTGCGCGGCCGCATCGCCGATGCGCAGGCGCGCGTCGAGGCGGTCGAGAAGTTCCGCAAGCCCGGCCAGAATGTCGAGACGCTGAGCGAAGCGCTCAACGCGCCGACCATCGTCGCGCTGCGCGGGCAATATGCGCAGGCCGCGCAACAGGCGGCGTCCCTCGCCACGCAGCTCGGCCCTCGCCACCCCGCCCTGATGCAGGCGCAGGAACAGGTCCGCGACGCGCGCCGCCTCATCTCGGCCGAGCTCGATCGCATCGCCGAAAGCGCCAGGGTCGATCTCGCGCGCGCCAGGGCGAGCGAAGCTTCGCTGCTCAAGCAGAGCGGTCTCGCGCGCACGGCCAACGACGGCGACGGCTCCGCGCTCGTCAAGCTGCACGATCTCGAGCGGGCGGCAGACGCCAGCCGCACCGTCTATCAATCCTTTCTCGCCCGCGCCAAGGAGCTCGGCGAGAGCCAGGGGATCGACACGGCCAACGCCCGCGTGATCTCGCCGGCCGTTCCCGCGCTGAAGGCCGCCGGCGCGCCGGCTTCGCTGATCCTCGCGGGCTCGCTGCTGTTCGGCCTCGTGCTCGGCTCCGGTCTCGCCTATGCGCGCGAGCGTCTCGACGACGGCGTGCGCTCGCGCCGCGATCTCGCGACGCTGACCGGCCTGCCGGTTCTGGCGACTCTTCCCGTCGTGCGCGCGGCGGCGAAGAAAGACGCCGACGTGGCGCCGGATCAGGCGGCCTTCCGGCGCCTGCTCGCGCGGGTCAGGCCCGATCCGCGCGACGGCGAAAAGACAATCGCTTTCGTCGGGCTCGCCGGCGATGCGATCGCGACCGAGATCGTCGTCGCGCTCGCGGAATTCGCGCGCTGGGAAAAGCTCGACGTCGCCGTCGTCGCGGGGCAGGCGCCCGAGCGCGTCGCCGCCGCGCTGCGAACCGCGGATCGCCGCGTTCTCGGCCGCGGCAATGTGGAAGTGGCGCGCCTTGCCGACATCGCCGGCGGCGCGCGCCGATCGCTGCAACGTTTCCGCGACGTCGTCGCGCGCGCAGATCTCGTTCTCGTCGACGCGCCTTCGCCCGCCGACGACGCCGATGCGCCGGTCGCATTCGAGCTCGCCGACCGCATCGTGCTCGCGCTGCGCGCCGATTCGCTGGATCGCGCGCGCCTGCAGGCGACGTTCGACGCGCTCGCCGATTTCGACGACAGGCTCGCCGGCGTCGCGCTCGTCGGCGACCTGCCGGCGGCCTGAGCGCCATGCGCCCCCGCGCCGACGCGATCGAACGAGAGGCCGCGCCGCAGGACTGGCGCTCGTCCGCGCTCGTCGCCATCGTTCTCGGCGCGATCCTGTTCAATTTCGCGTTGTGCTTCGTCAACACCAACCTGTTTCGCACCAGCGCCGGGATCGTCATCGGCTGCGAGGTCGCGCTGATCGGCGCGACCCTCGCCCTGCTCGGAACCCGCGCCTTCGATCTCTTCGTCATCCTCGGCGTCTACGTCGCCTACACGCTGTTTCTGGCGGCCCTGCAAGGCTCGTTCGATCCCAAGCCCGCGCGCGACCTGATGATTCCCGTCATCTTCTATTTCGCCGCGCGCGAACTGGGATCGCGCGCGGACGGCGACAGGCTCGTGTGGGCGTCCATCTGGATCGTGCTCGCCGTCGGCCTGTTCGAATACGGCTTCCTGAAGCAGTTCGTGCGGCTGTTCGACATCCTCGGCTATTACGTCTCGCGCGGCACGGTGCAGGCCGCCGCCGCGGAAATGTCCGGCGACCGGCTGTTCGCGTCCGGGATGCGCTACGAAGGCCGCACGCTCCTGCCCATGCTCGGCGAGCATCGCGTGTCGTCGGTCTTCCTCGAGCCGGTCTCGGTCGGCAATTTCGGCGCGATCTGCTTTTCCTGGATCGTTCTGCGCGAATGGGGCCGGCCGTTGCGCATGATCGTGCGCCTTCTGCCCGTCATCGCCATCTTCACGCTCGCCGACGCCCGCTTCGGCCTCTCGGTCTCGCTGCTGTCGATCGTCGCTTTCGCGCTTGCCCGCGTCACGGGCCGCGTCCTTGTCGCGGCCGCGCCGTTCGCCGTCATCATCGCGCTCGCCTGGATCGGCTACACCTATCCTGACGTCGCCTGGGACAACACGCTGCGCGGGCGCATCCTGCTCGGCGGCCAGTTCCTGTCGAAACTCGACGCCGCCGATATATTCGCGCTCGTGCCGCATTTCGAATTCACCGCGGATTCCGGCTACGCCTACACGCTGGTGAAGATCGGGCTGGCGGGCTTCGCCGCCATGTGGCTGCTGTTCGCCATCGCGCCCGCGCGCGACGACGCCGCCTGGCGCTATAGGGTCTTCGTCGCGATCTACGTCACGCTGCTGCTCGTGATCTCGAATTCGATCTATTCGATCAAGACGGCGGCCCTGCTCTGGTATCTCGTTGGCGCGCTCGATGCGCCACAGCGCGCGCATGCGCGGGCGCGGGCCCGCGAAGCCCGGCGCGCGCCGCTGCGGCGCGCGCGTTTGCGTCCGGCCTGAAAGTCCGACTCGAAATTCGCTGCGACCTCACGTCCCTCATGCTGAGGAGGCGCTGAAAGCGCCGTCTCGAAGCATGTTCCAGTGTCTCGCGCCCCGGCCACCCTTCGAGACGCGCCTTCCCCAAGTCGGGCTTGCCCGACTTGGGCAGATGAGGTCGAGATCGCGCAAGCGCGATCTCGATGTCGCTCCTCAGGGTGAGGGTTTGGAGTATGGGCCACGCTTTCAGGATGAGGATTCGAATTATGGGTCAGGCGCTGAGGAAAATCAGCGTTGCGCGGAAGGCGCGGCGTCGACGATGCGCAGGACCTCCGCGATCAGCGTCGCGCTCGCCCGCTTCGGCGTCAGATTGTGGTCGCAGCGCTCCATGGCGACGATCCGCACGTTGGGATAGGCCGAAAGCCCCGCGCGATCGCGGCCGAAATAATCGTCGATCTCGGTCAGGCCGTCGTCGCCCGCGCTGTAGCAGAGGGTCGCCTCCACCCCCCGCGCGCGCAGGATATCGAAACGGCGCCTGCATTCCGCGTAAAGCGCGCCGCGCGGGCCGACGGCGCCGAGATAGCGCATGGCGGTGACGCCGAACCTGCGGCGGAAGCGCTTGGCGGCATGGACGAGCGCCGGCCACAGATCGCCCCGGCCGGCGAGTATCCGCGCCATACGCGCGCGCGTGAGCAGACGCGACACCGCCGGACCGATCCTGCGATTGCCGAAGCGCAGCGCATGTTCGACGGTTTCGGCCGGATCCCAGACGAGGCGGTAGATGTTCGCCGCCACCAGGCCCGCGACGCGGCCGTCGTTGACCGCCGCCTGCAGCCCGACATAGGCGCCGCTGCAGACGCCGAGCAGCACGACCGGGCCGAAGCCGCGCGCGACGACGAAATCGATCGCCTCGGACACGTCGAGCGCGGGCCAGTCGGTATAGAGCGTCTGCTCCGGCTGGCCTGGCCGCGGCGCGCTGTCGCCGACGCCGGAAAGATCGAAGCGCAGGCTGGCCACGCCCTGACGCGCGAGCGCGCGGGCGTTTTCCACGTTCATCCGCCGCCAGCCGATATGCGCGTTGCGGCCGACGCTGATCATGATCGCGATCGGCGCGCCCTCGCCTGCCTGCGCGGGCCGGCAGAGAACGCCGAACAATCTTTCGCCCTCGCCGAACCGCGCGGCGACCTCGACGAAACCGCCGCCGTCGACGACGGCGGCGCCCCCGGTTTCGTGCGCGCCGGCCTCACGGGGCCGCGCGGGCGCGATATCGCGCAGGGTCGCCAGCACATTCTGGAAGGCGCGGCGCGGCGTGGCGGCCATGGTCGGACCGGCCATGATTTCGGCATAGCCGTGCAGCGTGCATGCGCGGACCTCCGCGCCGTCGGCGCTCAATTCCGCGACGAGATCGCCGGCCTCGGCTTCCGGCTTGAACGCGATCAGGCGGAACGCGTCCTTGGCGGGCGGCAGCCGGTTAAGGCTGAGCGTGCGCGCCTGGGCCGCGAAAGCGGCCGGCATGACGAAGCCGGCGACGGCGATGTCGCCCGGCGCAACCTCGTCGGCGCCGTCGTCGGCCGCCGCGACCATGGCGGCGAGCGCCTGCGTCTCGCGGACGAAACGGCGGCCGGTGAGCGGCGGCGCGAGCAGAACGACTCCGCGCGCCGCAAGGCCGCGCGCCGCCGCCTCCGCCGCGACGAGACAACCGAAGCCGAAGCCCGCCAGCACGATTTCATCGACGCCGGCGACACGCTTCAGGAGCGCTGCGGCCTCCGCGACCGCCGCGATCCAGTCGTCCAGGCGGCAGTCGGCGAGATCGGAGGCCGAATTGCCGGCGCCCGGATAGTCGAAACGCAGGGTCGGATAACCGGCGGCGGCGAGCATTTCGCCGAATTCCACGCAGGAGCGGTGCGCGCAGAGCGCCTCGTAACCCCAGGAGCCGCAGAAGACAATGCCGGTATCGCCGCCGGCGGGATGCAGATAGGCGAAGCCGTCGAGGAAGGAGACGGGCGTCGCCGCCGGCCCCGCCGGCGCGATCGCCTCGGCCGCGCGCCCGAGCGGCGCGGCGTAGGGCGCAAATCTGCTGACGGAGATGACGTCTGTGCCGATCATTTGGCCGGAGAATACTGAAATCGGGGGCGTTCTTGGAGCGATACTCCCAATTCCGGTTAACGTGTTCGACGAAAACTTGGCCTTTGCTGTCGACAACCCGCGAAACCTCGCGCGCGCGATTGCGCCCGACCGGACACTGTTCTAGGCGAGGCCGCATGAATCAGGTCCTCGCCATCACCGTGCCGATCTTCCTGCTGATCGGCGTCGGCTATTTCGCCGTCCGCGCCGGTCTGGTCGAGCAGGCCGGCCTGAAGACCATGGCCGGCTTCGTCCTCAATTTCGCGCTGCCGGCCCTCATCATCCGGGCGCTGGCCACGCGCAAGCTCAGCGAAGTCGCCGACATCTCCTATTTCCTCGTCTACGGCGGCGCCTCGCTCGTCGTCTTCGCCGGCGTTTTCCTCGTCGCGCGCCGGGCGCGCGGCCATGGCCGGTCGGCGAGCGCCATTCAGGCCTTGGGCGCGACCGCCGCCAACAGCGGCTTCTTCGGCTATCCGACCGCGGCGCTGGTGCTCGGCGCGCCAGCGGGCGTCGCGCTGTCGCTTAACATGGCCTTCGAGAACATCATTCTGATCCCGCTGGCGCTGGCGCTGGCCGAGGCCGGCCGCAGCGGCGGCGGCGGAGTGGCCGAGACGTTGCGGGGCGCGGCCCTCCGTCTCGTGCGCAATCCGCTCATCATCGCCATCGTCGTCGGCGCGCTTCTGTCGGGGACGGGCCTCGCCCTGCCGGCGCCCGTCGCCCGCGCCGTCGACATGCTGGCCAACGCCGCCGGCGCCGCCGCCCTCTTCGCCATCGGCGGCGCGCTGATCGGTCTGGAGACGCGCGGCATGGCGGGCGACGTCGGCCTCGTCGTCGCCGGCAAGCTGATCGCCCACCCCCTCGCCGTCTTCGCCGGCCTGAAATTCGCGCCGGGCCTCGATCCCGCGCTCGCCAAGGCGGCGCTGATCTTCGCCTCGGCCCCGGTCATCACGATCTATCCGCTGCTCGGCGCCGTCTACGGACAGGGCCGGCTCTGCGCCGCCGCGCTGATGGCGGGCACGGCGGCCTCCTTCGCGACGGTCTCGGCCCTGCTCTATTTCCTCTGAGGGCCAGCGCGCCCGCTCTTGCGCGCGCGGCGCGCTTGCGATATTGAGCCGCCTTCCGTTTCAACGGCGCGATATCAGATGGCCCGTCCGGCCTTTCCTGTCGCGCGCCGCGAGGATTTGCTGATGAAGACCGACATCCATCCCGAATATCACATGATCAAGGTCGTCATGACCGACGGCACGGAGTTCATGACCCGCTCGACCTACGGCAAGGACGGCGACACGCTGAACCTCGACATCGACCCCAAGACGCACCCGGCCTGGACCGGCGGCTCGCAGCAGTTGCTCGACCGCGGCGGCCGCCTGTCGCGCTTCGCCTCGCGCTACGGCAGCATCGGCGCCGCGAAGAAGTAATCCGCGCGTCCGCGCGCACCCAATAAAGAAGCCCCGGGCCTTGCGGTCCGGGGCTTTTTTCGTTGAGCCGGGAATTGGAGCTTTTCGAGCCGTTTATGAAGCGAAAGCCGTCCGCAGCCGCTCGATCTGATCGGCGACGGGGGAGGAGGCGACCAGCGGCGCCAGCGCCTCGTTGCGGGCGTAGAGCAACTGGTCGAGATGGACGATGCGGGCCTGCAGGCGCATCGAATGGGCGACGAGGTCGCGCAGGCGGGCCGGCAGGCGATGGAAGGTCTCCGGCGCGCTCGCCATGTCCTGGTTGGACAGTTTGACCTTGTGTTTCTCGCTGGCGGCCTGGGTCTGGCTCATCTCGCCCTCGTTGACCGCGCGCTGCAGCAGCAGCCAGGAGGCGAGCTGCATCAGGCGGGTCGTCAGGCGCATGCTTTCGGAGGCGTAGGCCAGCGCTTCCATGCGCGGCAAGGCCTTGGCCTCGGCGCGGCCGGGGCCGTCGAGATAGGCGGCCGCCTCCTCGACCAGGTTCATGCCTTCCTTGAACAGCGACTTGAACGCCTCGGAGCCGGCCAGACGCTCGACGAAGGAAACGGGCTCCTGCCCCAGGGAACTCACCAAACGCACCATGACGCCACCCGCATCGTTTCGAAACGACCCGCCCGGACCATCAGGCGGGGTTCGATCCGACAGGGAGCAATATAGCCGCCAGAACCGGGGCTTGTCTTATTCAGTTTTCGTTAGGGTTAACCTTCGGGGCCCGGATTTCGGGCCTTTCCCGGCGGAAGTTAACGCAGGCCCGAGCGGTCGAAACCCGGAAATGGCGGATTCTGCGGGGTTTCGCGGATAAAAAAGAGCCGCCCGAAAGCGGCTCTGTGCAAGTTCAACAGGGAGGCGTCAAACAGAGTGGGCAGAGCCACTCGAGATTCCGAAAAGCCGGAATGGACGATTAAGGCATCGATAAAGTTAACATCCGGTTAAAGAATTAACGCCTCCGCCGCTTCAATTTGCGCCGGATGAAGAAACCGGCCGATTTTGCGACGTCTCACGTCTTGAAAAACGCCGCCGCGGCGGCGGCCGAGGCGGCCTTGGCGGTCTTGGCCGCCTCCAGCCGCGCGATTTCCCCGCGCAGCAATTCGATGCGCTCGGCGAGCTCGCCGACCGACAGCGTGTCGAGCGGCTGGCCGATCTCGTGGTCCGGCTTCTTCTTCGGCGCGGCGAAAATGTCGTCTTCTGCGGCCATGCGTCACTCCCGGGCGCGTCGTTTCGATTGCTTTCGATCCTGCGCCCGACTATATAGCGGCCATCCCGTTATTTCAGTTCATACGAGGCTCGCAGCCTCGGCCGGGCCTCGGTCCGGCGGGCCCCGATGCTTGGGTCCGATTCCGAGGCGCCGGCTTTCTGGAGGATCAAATGAGCAACGCTCCGCTCATGCCCAAGGCGACCGCGATCTGGCTGGTCGAGAACACATCCCTGACCTTCGATCAGATCGCCAGCTTCTGCAAATTGCACCCGCTCGAGGTGAAGGGCATCGCCGACGGCGAGGTGGGCGCCGGCATCCGCGGCGCGGATCCGATCACCTCCGGCCAGTTGACGCGCGACGAGATCGCGCGCGCGGAAAAAGATTCCGGCTACCAGCTCAAGCTCGCGACCTCCAAGGTCGTGCTGCCGACGGTCAAGCGCCGCGGCCCGCGCTACACGCCGCTGTCGCGCCGCCAGGACCGCCCCAACGCCATCCTCTGGCTGGTGCGCAATCACCCCGAGCTGAAGGACGCGCAGATCATGCGCCTCGTCGGCACGACCAAGACCACCCTGCAGGCGATCCGCGAGCGCACCCACTGGAACTCGGCGCAGCTTTCGCCGATGGACCCGGTGACGCTCGGCCTCTGCTCGCAGATCGACCTCGACATGGAAGTCGGCCGCGCCGCCAAGGACGCGCCGA
>DAIRCS010000165.1:0-8452 GCA_036796555.1 Rhodoblastus sp.
TGCGTCTTGCCGAAGCTGTGGCCGCCGGCGATCAGCGCGACGGTCTCCTCGTCGTCCATCGCCATGCGCGCGAAGGTCTCGCGGATGTCATGGGCGGCGGCGACCGGGTCGGGGTTGCCGTTCGGACCCTCCGGATTGACGTAGATGAGGCCCATCTGCACGGCGCCGAGCGGATCGGCGAGCTGGCGCTCGCCGCTGTAGCGCTCATCGCCGAGCCACGTGCCTTCCGGGCCCCAGTAGAGCTCTTCCGGCTCCCAGGTGTCGGCGCGGCCGCCGGCGAAGCCGAAGGTCTTGAAGCCCATCGATTCCAGCGCGGCGTTGCCCGCAAGCACGTAGAGATCGGCCCACGACAGCTTGTTTCCATACTTCTGCTTGACCGGCCACAGCAGGCGGCGGGCCTTGTCGAGATTGGCGTTGTCCGGCCAGGAGTTGAGCGGAGCGAAGCGCTGCTGGCCCGCGCCCGCGCCGCCGCGGCCGTCGGTGATGCGATAGGTGCCGGCCGCGTGCCAGGCGAGGCGGACCATGAGGCCGCCGTAATGGCCGAAATCGGCCGGCCACCAGTCCTGCGAATCCGTCATTAGCGCCTTGAGGTCGGCCATGACGGCGTCGAGGTCGAGCTTGGAGAATTCCGCGGCGTAGTCGAAATCCGGACCCATTGGATCGGACTTCTTCGAATTGTGGTGCAGCACTTCGATGCTCAGCGCATCCGGCCACCAGTCCTTGTTGCTTGGGCCCTTGGCGCCGCCGCCGAACGGGCATTTGGCCGCTTTGTCGTCCATTTTCACTCTCCCTCGAGATATCTGCCCGTCGCCGCGCGCGGGCCGGAAGTGGTGGGATCGCGCGCCCGCAGGCGCCGATTGCGAGAGGCAAACTAGTCGCCTTCGCGCCATCGGGGAAATCGATTGTATCAAATAAAATTATTGGCTCTGTCTATTGATTGTCTTGTGACCATCGGTTATTCCGATGGATCATGAATTTGCGGGACCTGCGATACGTCGTCGCCGTGGCGGACCTTGGCCAGTTCGGCCGGGCGGCTCTCGCTTGCGCCGTCAGCCAGCCGACCCTCAGCGGACAGATTCTCAAGCTGGAGGAAGAGCTCGGCGTCCAGATTTTCGAACGGGACGGACGGGTCGCGCGCGTCACCGAACATGGCGCGACGATCGTCGCCCACGCGCGGCGCGTGATCGGCGCCGCCGACGATCTGAAAGCCGCCGCCGCCGCCTCCCGCGATCCGCTGGAGGGACCGATCCGGCTCGGCGTGATCGCGACGATCGGCCCCTATCTCGCCCCCTATCTCCTGCCGGCGGCGGCCCGCGATCTTCCACAGGCGCCGATCCGCCTGGTGGAAGACCTGACCGGCCATCTCCTGCCGTTGCTCGCCGACGGCAAGCTCGACGCCGCGATCATCGCGACCGATCCGCCGGGCGAACGGCTGGAGGAGATCGCGCTCTACGACGAGCCCTTCTGCCTGATGGCGCCGGCCGGCCATCCGCTCGCGGACAAGAAATCCATCCGCGTCGACGAGATCGACCCGCGCGGCCTGCTGCTGCTGGCCGATGGCCATTGCCTGCGCGACCAGGCGATCGACCTGTGCGGCCCCCCCGATCTCGCGGGGCGACCGGCGCGGACATGCGCGCGGCGAGCCTCGAGACGCTGCTGCACATGACGGCGGCGGGCTATGGCGTGACGCTCGCGCCGCAGATGGCGGCGGCCGGCTGGCGCGGCAAGGGCGGGCTGGTCTGCGTGCCGATCGAGGGCGAGGACGTCTCGCGGCGGGTGCGGCTGGTCTGGCGGCGCGACATGCCGCGCAGGATCGCCATGCGGGCGCTGGCTGACGTGGCGCGGAAGAGCGCGCCGGCGGGGCTTGTCGCGGTCTGAGGCCACGCGGCGATTGCGCGCGGCGACGCCGGCGGCGATAAGGGCGCGCCCATGACCACCATTTCCGACCTCACCTACCGCCTCGGGCCCCGCGTGCTGTTCGACGCGGCCAGCGCGCAGATCCCTGAAGGCGCGCGCGTGGGCTTCGTCGGGCGCAACGGCGCGGGCAAGACGACGCTGTTCCGGCTGATCTCGGGCGAGATCGCCGCCGAGAGCGGGACGATCGCGCTGCCCCGCCGCGCCAGGATGGGGCGCGTCGAGCAGGAAGCGCCGGGCGGCCCGACGAAGCTGATCGATTTCGTGCTCGCCGCCGACACGGAGCGCGCGGCCCTGCTGCACGAGGCCGAGACGGCGACCGATCCGCATCGCATCGCCGACATCCATGCGCGGCTGGCCGACATCGACGCCCATTCCGCGCCCGCCCGCGCCGCGCGCATCCTGTCGGGCCTCGGCTTCGACGAGGCGGCGCAGGACCGGGCCCTGTCCGAGTTTTCGGGCGGCTGGCGGATGCGCGTGGCGCTGGCCGCCGTTCTCTTCACGCAGCCCGACCTGCTGCTGCTCGACGAGCCCACGAACTATCTCGATCTCGAGGGATCGCTCTGGCTGGTCGAGCATCTCAAGACCTATCCCGCCACGGCCATCATCATCTCGCACGACCGTGACCTGCTCGACGCGGTCTGCGACCACATCCTGCATCTCGACCGCGCGAAACTGACGCTGTGGAAAGGCAATTATTCCGGCTTCGAGAAGCAGCGGCGCGAGCTGATGGCCGTGCAGGCGAAGGCGGCGAAGAAGCAGGAGGACAAGCGCAAGCACCTGCAGGCTTTCGTCGACCGCTTCCGCGCCAAGGCGACCAAGGCGCGGCAGGCGCAATCGCGCCTGAAGATGCTGGAACGGATGGAGCCGACGACGGCCATCGTGGATACCGACGTGCTGCCGATCCACCTTCCCTCGCCCGAAAAACAGCTCTCGCCGCCGATCATCGCGATGGAGCGGGCGTCGGTCGGCTATGACGAACGGGTCGTGCTGTCGCGGCTCAGTCTGTCACTGTCGAACGACGACCGCATCGGCCTGCTCGGCGCCAACGGCAACGGCAAGTCGACCTTCGCGAAGCTGCTCGCCGGACGCTTGCAGCCGATGGGCGGCGACGTCGTGCGCGCGACGAAACTCGAGGTCGGCTTTTTCGCGCAGCACCAGGTCGACGATCTCGACCTGAACGATACGCCTTATCGCGCGGCGGCGCGGCTGATGCCGGACGCGCCGGAATCGCGGGTGCGGGCGCGCGCCGCGCAGATGGGTTTCTCGGGCGAGCGCGCGGACACGAAGGTCGATCAATTGTCGGGCGGCGAGAAGGCGCGGCTGCTGATGGGCCTGTCGACCTTCCACGGGCCGCATCTCGTCATCCTCGACGAGCCGACGAACCATCTCGACATCGATTCGCGCGCCGCCCTGATCGAGGCGATCAACGATTACACCGGCGCGGTCGTTCTGGTCTCCCACGACCGCTACCTGCTGGAGGCCTGCGCGGACCGGCTGTGGCTCGTCGCCGACGGCGCGGTGAAGGAATTCGATGGCGACATCGACGATTACACGAAGCTCGTGCTGCAGGCTTCGCGCGGCGGCGAAGCCGGCTCGAAACTGCTGAAGCCCGCGGAGAAAAAGCCGAATCCCGTCAGGGAGAAGCGCGGCGTCTCTCAGAAAAAGATTCAAGGGCTGGAGGAGCGGATCGCGAAGTTCGGCGACCTGATCGCGCGCATCGACGAGATGTTGGCCGATGGCACGGCCTTCACCCGGGATCCGCAAAAAGCAGCCGCGCTGGCAACCCAGCGCGGCGAATTGTCGGCCGCTCTGGCGGCGGCGGAAGAGGAATGGCTGGCGCTGTCCGTGGAAGCGGAAAGCGCCTGAACCTTACCAGCGGCGCCAGTGGCGGCGATGATAGTGGCGGCGATACATCGGCCGGCCGTAGTAGAAGCGCGGCGCGTAGTAACGCGGGCGCGTCCGCCAGCAGCGACCCCAGGCGTTACAGACGATGCGGGCCTTTTCGACCGTCGGCGCGGACGTCGACTGGGTCGCGGCGCCGGCGAAAGGATCCATCGTCGGCGTGGCTGCGGCAGGCGCCGACATCATCACCGCGCCGGCTGCAAGCGCCCCGCAGAATGCGAGAATCAATCTGATCTTGGACATTTCTTTCCCCTCTCATGCTTCCCACACGCGACAAGTTAGGGCGCGCTGGCGAGAAAGGCGAGAGGCGACAGAAAGTTAGCGGCGCGCAGGGCCGCGCGCCGCCATCGAGGCCCGTTTACCAGCGCCGCCAGCAGCGGCCCCAGGCGTTGCATACCAGGCGCGGGCCTGGCCGATAGGGGCGATAGATGGGCGCGACATAGCCCGGCCCCACGAAACGCGGGCCCCAATAGTTCGGGCGCCGCCAGCACCGGCCAAATCGATCGCAGACGATGCGCGCTTTTTCCACCTGCGCATGGTCCTGCTGGATCGCTGCGACGACGCCGCGGTCGGCCATAGGCGCGGCGCTTGCCGGCGCCACGAAAACAGCGGCGCCCATCGCAAGGGCGGCGGACACGGCGAGGAGTGCTTTGGACATCGAAAGGCTCCAGTTGGTTCCAAGGATACAATTTACCGCGGCTGGAGCTTAACCGCGCCTGAACGGTCGCGCCACATGTGAAAAGCCCGCTGTCCCGGAAGCGCGACAGCGGGCCTTTTCATGGTTGACGCTTCCCGAACGCCGGAGCCCTACCAGCGGCGATAGCCCCACCCGCGGCGGTAACCCCAACCGCGGCGATAACCCCAGTAGGGACGGCCGTAGAAGCGCGGCCCGCCGTAGAACCGGGGCGCGTAATAATAGTTGGGTCGCCACCAGCAGCGTCCCCACCGGTTGCAGACCCAGCGGACCTGTTCGGGCTTTGCCTGGTTGATGTCCGTCTGCGTCGCCACGCCCGGATCGAGCATGGGCGCCGCTGCGGCAGGCGCTGCGGCGAACGCCCATCCGCCGACGGCGAGCGTCGCGGCCACCGCGAGTCCGTGAATTGTTCTCGACATCTGATCCTCCTTCTCGAAGGCGCCCCCCTGTTCACAGAAAAGGGCTTGCAGCCTGAACTCCGCCTGAACGGCGGCGTTCCGGATCAGCGTTCGAAAATGAAGGCGCGCACGGCGAGCCAGACCGCGACGCCGGCCGCCAGCGCGGCGATCGCGAGCATCGTCGCCTCGTAACCGTAGGCCGCCACCAGCCAGGTTTCCGGCAGCGGCGTCGCGTAGATGCCGAAGTTGAAGAAGGCGTTGAGCCAGGCCTGCGGGCCGGCGCGGCGGGCGGGCTCCACCCCGTCCGTCACCCATACCGCGAGGACAGGGTAGATCATCGAGTGGCCGAAGCCGAACAGGACGCCGCCGATCGCGACCACCCAGGCGCGGGAGCCCGCGCCGGAGACGGCGACATAGCCGACCGCCTCCATCGCGAGACCGGCGGCGACGAGCAGGCGGCGATCGATCGCCTCCACGCGGCGAAGCCCGAGAAAGCGCGTGGCGAACATGGTCAGGGTCGAGGCGGTGAAGAAGGCCGCGATCGGAATGTGGCGCGCCTCGAGCGCGGGCGCGAGATAGGCGACCGCAAAGCCGAACAATGCGCCTGCGGTCGCCACCGAGACGAGAGGCAGGATCAGCTCCCTGCGCCAGCTCGCCACGAGATCGAGGCGGCCGGTGCGCGGCGGCGAGGGGATCGGACGGACGCCGAACGTCAGCGCGACGCCGACGAGGCCGGGGATGACGGCGATGGCGATCATGGCGTTCTCGCCGTAATGCGCCAGAGTCCATTCGCCGACCGGCGGCCCCAGGGCCTGCGACAGCGGCATCATCGCGGAGAAGACGCCGAGCAGGAACAGGAGGCGGTTGGTCGTGAGCCGGCTCTGGCCGTAGGTGATGGCGGCCGACAGGAACAGCCCCTGCCCCGCCCCCTGCACGAAACGCGAGACGATCGCGCCGCCGAAGCTCGCGCGCGTGAAATAGAACGAGGCGAAGCCGACGATGGTGAGCGCCATCGCCAGCCGCAGCGTCGGCAGGACGCCGATCCGCGCGGAAAATTCGCTCGAGACGAGAGCGAAGAAGATGACGGGGATCGCCACCGACGAGAGGATCACCCCGATGGCGTGCAGGTCGTGGCCGTTGCGCGCGAAGACGATCGAGAACAGCGTCGCATGCGCGTTCATGAACGAGACGAGGAAGACGCCGAGGCCGACGCGGATGAACTCGCCGCGCGCCTGTTCGTCGATGTAGTCGGGAAGCGGCTGATGTTCGTTCATGCAAGGCGCCGGTAGAGCGCGCGCCAGTGCGCCGGTTCGCCGGGCGGCGCCAGCTCCTCGAGGCTTTCGAGCGTGAGGCCGCGCCCGGCGAGGCCTTCGATATCGCCGCGCGACAGCGGCCAGGGCGGGCCCTCGGGCGCGGCGGGATTGGGCCGCGAGCGGGCGATAACGAGAAGGCGGCCGCCGGGTTTCAGAAAGGAGACGAGCGCGCGGCCGGCCTCCGGCAGCAGCCGGTTCGGCAGCGCCTGCAGCGTGTAGCATTCGTTGACGAGATCGAAGGCGCCGCGCCATTCGGGGGGCGGATCGAAAAGGTCGGCGGCGCGATATTTCACCCGCGAGTCGGGAAAGCGACGCCTGGCCCAGCGGATCGCGTTTTCGGAGAGGTCGAAGGCGGTCGTCTCGGCGCCGGCCGCGGACAACGCCTCGGCGTTGTCGCCGAGGCCGCAGCCGACGTCGAGGGCGCGCAGGCTGGCGAGGGGCTTGCGCTCCACTCCCCCTTGCGGGGAGGGGTCGGGGGTGGGGGCCGACCGGGTGAGACCTCGCAAGGCTTCCGGCGCGGCTACCCCCACCCCGCCGCCCTCCCCGCAATCTGATCGAAGTCGGCAACAGCCGACTTCGTATCGGGGAGGGAGAAGTCTCAACCACTCCGCCAGCAGCGGATGCGCGGCCTTGTCCGCCCACGGAACCGCGGCCTCGTCGCCTTCGGCGAGATCGTAGACGGCGCGGAACCAGTCGCGGCGGTAGGGATCGTCGAGCTTGCCGCTTTTGGCCGGATCGATGGCGTCGAGGCGCTTGCGCGCGGCGGCCCGGCGCGCCGCGAATTCGTCGGTCAAGCGGACTTCTCCCAGCGCCCCTCGTCGTTCTGGCGCCAATAGGACAGCGCGAATCCCTGCTCGCGCAACTGACGAAATTGCATACGGGCCCTGTTCAGCGCGTCCTCATCGCGGCCGTCGAACATGACGATGGCGCGCTCCTTCGGCCGCGCGGATTCCAGCGCCAGCGCGGCGACGGCGTCCGCGCCCTCCACGAAAAAGCGGACGGAGGCGGCGTTGGGATTGTCGGTCTCCAGCGTCAGCCAGACCGGCTGCAACGCGCCGTCGCCGTCGCGGGCCGTCCCGTGCGCGACGAAGGACTGGTCGTCGAAGGTCCACAGGAGATCGTCGAGCGCGGCGAGACGTTCCGGGCTCGTCGCCTGGACGACGGCGGTCCAGCCGTTGGCGAGCGTGCGGGCGACGAGCGCGGGCAGCGCGCTTTCGAGCGGGCGGCGCTGCAGATGGTAGAACCAGACTTCCATGGGTCTCCGGCGGCCAGTCCCATTTCATGGCGCAGGCGCGCGGCGATTGCTAGCCTGCGCGCGGGATTCGGGCGGCGCATGCCGCCTGCACGAGAAAAGCGGGAGGCTTCATGCGCAAGCGCAGCATCGCATTGGGAATCGTCGGCGCGGCGCTGGTCGCGGGCGGCGCCTGGTTCGCGAGCCTCGACAAGGAAACGCGCGGCATCCTGCTCTATCTGCCGACCAACGCCGACGTGCTGACCTGGTCGCAGCCGCAACGCGACGCCGCTTTTCGCGCGTTGGATCGCCTGCCGTTCCTGGCCAAGGCGCGCGAGGTCGCGCCCTCGCCGACGCCAACGCCGCTGCCGCCGGGCAAGCCGCTGACCATTCCCGGCCTCGACGATTACATGGCCGCCCAGCACGCCGCCGCGATCGTCATCGTGCAGGACGGCAAGCTGCGGCTCGAACGCTATGCGCTCGGTTTCGACGCGCACGGGCGCTGGACGAGTTTTTCCGTCGCCAAGTCCTTCACGTCGACGCTGGTCGGCGCGGCGATCCGGGACGGGTTCATCAAGAGCCTCGACGACAAGGTCAGCCAGTATGTGACGGGCCTGAAGGGCTCGGCCTACGACGACGTGACCGTGCGCCAATTGCTGACGATGAGTTCGGGCGTGCAATGGAACGAGGATTACGAGGACCCGAATTCCGACGTCTCGCAATTCAACAAGGCGAAGCCCGAGCCCGGCCTCGACGCGATCGTCAGCTACATGCGCAAGCTGCCGCGCGCGCATCCGCCGGGCGAGGTCTGGCATTACAACACCGGCGAGACCAATCTCGTCGGCCTGCTCGTGTCGTCGGCGACGAAGAAGACGCTGACCGAATATCTGGACGAGAAGATCTGGAAGCCCGCCGGCATGGAGGCCAAGGGCACCTGGCTGCTCGGCAAGACCGGACAGGAGATCGCCGGCTGCTGCATCCAGGCGGCGACGCGCGA
>DAIRCS010000166.1:0-8383 GCA_036796555.1 Rhodoblastus sp.
GCCGGGGCCGCGGTCGGGCCCGCCGCGCTCGCCGTTGGCAAACGCGCGCCCAGCCCTTATCTCGGGATCGCCCGCCGGAGCCAGACGTGTCGATCTTTTCCGATCTCCTGTTCGAGACCCGCGTCGCCGCGTCTTCGCTCGCCGATTACGTGACGGGAACGGGCCTGCGCCTCGGCGTCACCGGCCTTTCGCGCGCCGGCAAGACCGTGTTCATCACCGCGCTGGTGCAAAATCTGCTGCGCGCCGCCGTCGCCGCGAAGGACGGCGAGCGGGTTCTGCCGGTCTTTCGCGTCCATGCCGAGGGACGGCTGATGCGCGCGAAGCTGCAACCGCAGCCCGACGATCACGTGCCGCGCTTCGCCTACGAGGATCATCTCGCCGCGCTGACGGGTGAAGATCGCCACTGGCCGGAATCGACGCGCCGCATTTCCGAATTGCGGCTCACGCTGGAATTCGAGCGGCGCAGGGGTTTCCGGCAGGGCCCCTCCGAACTGACCATCGACATCGTCGACTATCCCGGCGAATGGCTGCTCGACCTGCCGCTCCTGACGAAATCCTACGCGCAATGGTCGCGCGAGACGCTGGAGGCGAGCGCCGCCGCCGCGCGCGCGCCCTTCGCCGCCGACTGGCGCGGCGCGACGCTGGCCGTCGCCGCGGACGCCGACGAAAGCGAGGCGGAGGCCAAGCGCCTCGCCGAGCTGTTCACGACCTATCTCCGGGCCGCGCGCGCGGAAACCTACGCCCTGTCGACCCTGCCGCCCGGCCGCTTTCTTATGCCGGGCGAACTCGAGGGCTCGCCCGCGCTCACCTTCGCGCCGCTGCGCGTGGAGGACGGAACGGAATTCGCCTCGGGCTCGCTCGCCGCGATGATGGAGCGGCGCTACGAGGCCTACAAGGCGCATGTCGTCAAACCCTTCTTCCGCGATCACTTCGCCCGGCTCGATCGCCAGATCGTGCTCGTCGACGCGCTCTCCGCGCTGAACTCCGGCCCCGCCGCCGTGCGCGATCTCGAAACGGCGCTGTCGGAAATCCTTCTCGCTTTTCGCGCGGGACGTTCGGGCTTCCTGTCGACGATCTTCCGGCCGAAGATCGACCGCATTCTCTTCGCCGCGACCAAGGCCGACCATCTGCATCACACCAGCCACGACCGGCTGGAGAACATCCTGCGCCTGCTCACCGCCCGCGCCATCGCGCGCGCGGAGGATGTCGGCGCGCATGTCGACGTCGTCGCCATGGCCGCGGTGCGCGCGACGCGGGAGGCGAAGGTGAAGCAGGGCCGCCTGCTGGGCGAGAAAAGCGAACTCGACGCCATCGTCGGCGTGCCGCTGCCCGGCGAGCGCATCGACGGCGAGACCTTCGACGGCAAGGGCGAGGTCGCGATCTTTCCCGGCGAATTGCCGGCCGATCCCAAGGCCGTGTTCCGCGGCGACGGCCTCGGCGCGCCCGACGGCGCGGCCGACTATCGCTTCGTGCGCTTCCGTCCGCCCCTCGCGCGACTGGCGAAGGACGGCGCGCCGCTGCCCCTGCCCTCGATCCGCCTCGACCGCGCGCTGGAATTTCTTCTGGGAGATCGTCTGCAATGAGCGGCGAGGAACGAACCCGCCCGCGCGCCTTCCGTCTCGACGACGACCGCATCGTCGTCGCCGACGGCGAGACGGCGCGCGAGGACTTGCGGCAGGAAAAATTGCGGAAAGGCGGCGTGATCGTCGAGGCGACGCCGGACGCTTTCGCGCCCGACGACGAGCCGGCCGAGCCGCGCGACGCGGAGGAAGCGACCGAGATCGCGCAATCGCGCGGCATGCGCGCGCGCGCCCTGTTCACCTGGGGCGGTCTGTTCTGGTCCGCGCTCGGCGGCCTCGTCTCGATGGCGCTCGGCCTGTGGGCGACGCGCATCGTCGACGACCTCTTCGCGCGTTCGGCTACGCTCGGCTGGATCGGCGTCGCGCTTGCGGCGATCGTCGTCATTTCGCTGCTCGCGCTCGCGCTGCGCGAAATGCGCGCGATCTTCCGCCAGCGCCATATCGCCAAACTCCATGCCTCTCTGGCCCGCGCGCGAGAAGCCGACGACCGCGACGCCGCCCGCGCCGGCGCCGCCGAGCTTCTGTCGCTTTACGCCAGCCGGCCCGACACGGCGCGCGCCCGCGCGCTGGTGAAGGATCTCACCCGCGAGATCGTCGACGGCCGCGATCTCATCGACATCGCCGAGCGCAATCTCATGGCGCCGCTCGACGCGGAGGCCAATCGCGAGATCGCGGCCGCAGCCCGGCGCGTGTCCATGGTCACCGCCATCAGCCCGCGCGCGCTGGTCGACGTGCTCTTCGTCGCGGCGCAGGCGATCCGCCTGTTGCGGCGCATCGCCGAGGTCTACGGCGGGCGGCCGGGCTTTCTCGGCTTCGTGCGGCTCGCGCGCTCCGTCGGCGCGCATCTGGCGATCACCGGCGGCATGGCGATCGGCGATTCCCTGGTGCAGCAGGTCGTCGGCCACGGCATCGCCGCGCGCCTGTCGGCCCGGCTCGGCGAGGGCGTGCTCAACGGCATGCTGACCACGCGCATCGGGCTCTCCGCCATGGCGGTCTGCCGCCCCATGCCCTTCGCGGCGCTGGCGCAACCCGGCGTAAAGGATGTTGCGCCGTTCCTGTTCGGAGACGGCAAACAGACCTGAAATTCAGCCGATCGACGTAGTATTGCGTATACTTGTAGCGGTTTTCTCGCAGAAATTTAACTTCTGAAAGTAAAGAATGCGCCCTCTTCGCGAGGCGGCGCATCGGCGCGCCGCCCGCGACGACAGGACGGCCGCATGCCCCAGAGCGGGATCACGTTGCAGGAAGTCGAGGAGCTCGTCGCCACGCCATGCGGCGCGTCGTCGTTTCCGCCGGCGCTGGAGGAACGCTACGAGCGCGAGACCGCGCCGCGGCGCGCGCGCTTCCTGGCCATGACGACCTTGCGCACCGCCTTCATCTACAATCTGTTTCTGGTCTGCGAATATCTGCTGGCGCCCGATACGTTCATCCTAGCGACGGCGCTGCATCTGCTGATCGTCACGCCCTGGATGCTGTTCGTCGCGCATATGCTGCCCTCGATCGTCAGCCCGAAGTGGCGCGAGGGCCTCGCCGCGTCCATCGCCATCGTGATGATCGCGCAAGTGCTGGCGATCTACACGATCACCACATCGCATTACGCCGCGCGCTACATCTATTTCGCGCCGGTCATCTTCCTCTCCGTCGCCTCGATCCAGCGCATGCCGGTCGTCTCGGGCTTTCGGCTGGCCGCGATCGTCTTTCTGATGATGGCGACGGCCGCCCAGTTGCGCGGCGGCGAGCCGCCGGCGATCGCCCTCGTCAATGCGATGAGTTTCGCCTGCATCGCCGGCGTCATCATCAATTCCAACCATCACGTCTGGCGCGAGCAGCGCCGGCTCTATCTCCTCTCGGTGCGCGATCAGCTCCGCGCCGAACTGAGCGACAGCGACGCCAACGCCGACGCGCTGACCGGCCTCGGCAACCGCCGCTACCTGGACAAGCGCGCGCGCGCGCTGTGGACCGACGCGCCCGTGCAGGTCGCCGCGATCATCTTCGACGCCGACCATTTCAAGAGCTTCAACGACCGCTACGGCCATACCCGCGGCGACACCTGCCTGAAGCGCATCGCCGGCTGCGCCACCGCCGAACTGCGCGAAATGTCCGACGTCGCCATCAGGCTCGGCGGCGAGGAATTCCTGCTGCTGCTCGTCGACACCGACGCCGAGGTCGCCGAGATCGTGGCCGAGCGCATCCGCGCCACCATCGCCGCGCTGGGCATTCCCCATGCGGGCAATCCGGCGGGCGTCGTCACCGCGAGTTTCGGCGTCGCCTCGGCCTCCACGCGCGCGGCGACGCTGGAGGAATTGATCGAGATGGCCGACGGCGCGCTCTATGTCGCCAAGAGCGCCGGCCGCAACCGGACGCAGCGCCACGACATGCTGCGCCAGCCCGCCGCGGCCTGACGCACGGCCCGCGAAAGTTGCAGACTTTCGCGAGAAGGCTATGCGTAAAAAGAACCCCGTTTGGATTCCGCGCCTCTTTGACGGATGCTGTTGGCCAGCGATTCGCGGGCGGGACCGACGCTTCTTGAACGACCTCACCCTCATCACGCCGCCGCCGGGGCTTTCGTCCGCCGACTATTCCATGATCGAGCAGGCGGTCATGGAGACGGCGCGCGGCCGCTGGTTCCTGCTGGAATACGCGCGGCGCCAGCGCGCCGCCGAGACGCAGCGCCTGACCGACGCCATCGACCGGCTGGAGGAGATGCTGGCCGGCGCCGCGCCGCAAGCCGCCGTCGCGCATGCGCCTGTCCCGGCGATCGACGTCGATGCTTCCGCCGCGCTCGCCGAGCGCCTGAGCGATCTCGCCTGGCGGCTGCGCGAGGATGGCGCGCATCCCCTGCTCTGCGCCGAACTTGATCGCGAGGTTCTCGGCTTGCGCCCCGCGCGCGCGGCGAGCCCGGCGGTCGAGGTTCCGGTCCCCCCGCAGACCGCGCCGCCGCCGCTGGCCGCCCCGCCATGGGAAAGGCTGTCTGAATCGGCTCCGCCGGACGACGACCGCGACCCCCGCGCCAGGGCGCTAGCGCGCCTGGACGACCTCCCCCTCATGGAAAAGCTCGCGCTGTTCTGCTGAGCGCCAGGCGCTGCGCGCGATCCCGAGATTTTCCAGAAACTGCCGCGCGCTGTTCTCCCAGGTGAAGGTCAGCGCATGCGCGCGCGCAGCTTCGGGCGAAAGATCGAGCGCGGCGATGCAAGCCGCGCGCAGGTCGTCCGACAGCGCGCCCGTCTCCGACGTCACGACGTCGAGCGGCCCCGGCGCCGGGAAAGCGGCGACCGGCAGGCCGCTCGCCATGGCTTCCAGCAGCACGATGCCGAACGTGTCGGTGCGGCTCGGAAAGACGAAGACGTCGGCGCTCGCATAGATCTGCGCCAGCGCCTCGCCCGTCCGCATGCCGAGGAAATGCGCGGCCGGAAAGGCGGCCTGCAGCGCGGCGCGCGCCGGCCCGTCTCCGACGACGACTTTCGATCCCGGCAGGTCGAGCGCGAGGAACGCCTCGATGTTCTTTTCGATCGCGACGCGCCCGGCGTAGAGGAAGATCGGCCGCGGCAGATCGAGGACCGACGGGCGCGGACGGAACATCTCGTGATCGACGCCGCGCGACCAGATCATCGTGCGGCGGAAGCCCTGCGCCTGCAATTCCGCCGCCAGCCGCGGCGTCGACGTCATGACGCCCGCGCCCGCATTGTGGAAGGTCTTGAGCGCCGCATAGGTCCAGCGCAGGGGCAGGCGCGTGCGGGCGAAGAGATATTCGGGAAAGCGCGTGTGGTAGCTTGTCGTGAACGGCGTTTTCCGCGACAGGCAGAAATGCCGCGCGAGAAGCCCCAGCGGCCCCTCGGTCGCGATATGCACGTGGTCGGCTTCGGCCGCCTCGATGCGCGCGGCGACCGCGCGCGGCGCGGCGAGCGCCAGCCTGATTTCGCGATAGCCGGGCATGGCGATCGTGCGAAAGCCCTCCGGCGTGCAGAAGCGGATGTCCGAGCCGAGCTTCGACGCTTCGCGCGCGACGGCCTCCAGCGAATGGACGACGCCGTTGACCTGCGGCTTCCAGGCGTCGGTGACGACGAGGACGCGCATCAGGCGGCGACCGCTTCGGACGCCGGCGTGTCGGGCGTCTCGGCCAGCACGGCCTGCCAGCGCAGGATCTCGAACGAACCGTCCGCGCGCTCGGCCAGCGCCGTGCAGCTCTCGACGAAATCGCCGGTGTTCATATAGTCGATCGCGCCGATGCGACGGATCGCGGCGTGGTGGATGTGCCCGCACACGATGCCGTCGACGCCGGACTTTTGCGCTTCGGCCGCCAGCGTCTCCTCGAAATCGCCGATGAAATTGACGGCGTTCTTCACCTTCAGCTTCGCCCAGGCCGACAACGACCAGTAGCCGAAGCCGAACGCGCGGCACACGCGGTTGAAATGCGCATTGAAACGCAGCGCCGCCTCGTAGGCCCAGTCGCCGAGAAAGGCGATCCAGCGCGCATGGCGCACGACGACGTCGAACTGGTCGCCATGGATGACGAGCAGCCGCCGCCCGTCGGCCGCAACATGCACCACGCTGTCGACGACTTCCACGCCGCCGAACAGCAGACCAAGATAGTCGCGCGCGAATTCGTCGTGGTTGCCGGGAATGTAGACCATGCGCGCGCCCTTGCGGACCTTGCGCAGCAGTTTCTGCACGACGTCGTTGTGCGCCTGCGGCCAGTACCAGGTCTTGCGCAGCCGCCAGCCGTCGACGATGTCGCCGACGAGATACCAGGTGTCGGCCTCGTTGTGCCGGAGGAAGTCGAGCAGCAGGTCGGCCTGCGCGCCGCGCGACCCCAGATGCACGTCTGATATGAAAAGGCTGCGGTAGCGGCCGGGCTCTTGTCGCGCCATTGTCTGCGGGCCTAGTCTCGATCTGGTTCGTTCCCGGCCGGGACTGACCAGATTCCCGTAACGTCTGCATGACAGGGCAGGACCGCCACGCAGCGGGCGGCGCGCGAAAAAGAGGAAACGCCATGGATCTCGGTATCGCCGGCCGCAAGGCCATCGTCTGCGCCTCGTCCAAGGGGCTCGGCAAGGGCTGCGCGCGCGCGCTCGCGGAGGCCGGCTGCGAGGTGGTGATGAACGGCCGCAACGCCGATATCCTCGAGGCCGCCGCAAAGGAGATCGCCGCCGCGACCGGCGCGAAGATCACGCCTGTCGCCTGCGACGTCGGCACGGAAGACGGCCGCAAGGCGCTGCTGTCGGCCTGCCCCGCCCCCGATATTCTGGTCAACAACAACGGCGGCCCGCCGCCCAAGGACTTCCGCCAGATCACGCGCGACGAGATGATCGCCGGCCTCGACGCCAACATGATGACGCCGATCATTCTCGTGCAGTCGGTCATCGACGGCATGGCCGAGCGCGGCTTCGGCCGCATCATCGACATCACCTCGGCCTCCGTGCGCACCTCGCTGACCGGCCTCGACCTGTCGTCGGGCGCGCGCGCGGGCCTCACCGCCTTTCTGGCCGCCGCCGCCCGCCAGTTCGTCGACCGCAACGTCACGATCAACCACATCCTGCCCGGCGTGTTCGACACCGACCGCATCGCGACCGCCACCGGCCGCATGGCCGCGCTGAAGGGCGTGACGCCGGAGGAATTCCGCAAGCAGCGCGAACAGTCCATTCCGGCGAAGCGTTTCGGCACGGCGGACGAGTTCGGCAAGCTCTGCGCGTTCCTCGCCAGCGCGCACGCCGGCTACATCACCGGCCAGTCCTTCCTGATCGACGGCGGCGCCTTCAACACGGTGGTCTGATCCGCGCATGCAGATTGCCGGCGTCGCCAAGGGCGTGCTGATGCGCGTCGGCTCCGCGCTCGCCTTCTCCATGATGGCGACGGTCGCGAAGCTGACCAACGGCTACCCGATCGGGCAGATCGTCTTCTTCCGCTCGCTGTTCGCGCTCGTTGTGCTGGTGCTGTGGCTGCGCGGGCGCGGCGAGTTCCCGCACGCCATCCACACGCATCGCCCGCTCGGCCACCTCGGTCGCGGGCTCGCGGGCACATGCGGCATGTTCTCTTACTTTCTGGCCGTCGCGCTGCTGCCGCTGCCCGACGTCACCGCCATCGGCTATCTCGCGCCGCTGCTCGTCGTCGCGCTCGCCGCGATCGTGCTCGGCGAGACCGTGCGCGCCTATCGCTGGGGCGCGGTCATCGTCGGCTTCGTCGGCGTCATCGTCATGGTCGGCGAGCATCTGGGCGAAGGCTCGGGCTCGCGCATCGGCGCGCTGGCGGCCGTCTCGACCGCGACCTTCGCGGCGGTGGCCACCATCCAGACCCGCCGCCTCCCGCTCAGCGAATATACCGGCGCGATCGTCTTCTATTTCTCCGCGCTGACCACGCTGTTCGGCTTCCTGCTGATGACGGCCGGCTACGTCTGGCCGGCGAACGCGCCCTTCGCCGGCTTCCTCGAAAGCCAGAAATGGGTGACGCCGGATTTATATGACCTGTTTCGCCTGATCGGCATCGGCCTGCTCGGCGGCGTCGGCCAGATCTGGCTGACCGATTGCGTGCGCTATGCGGAAGCGAGCGTCATCGCGCCCTTCGACTACACGTCGATCATCTGGGCGGTGATGCTCGGCTATCTCTTCTTCGACGAGAAACCGACGACCTCCATCCTGATCGGCTCGGCCATCGTGATCGCATCCGGTCTGTTCGTGCTGTGGCGGGAGCGGCAGTTGAAGCTGATCAGGAAGAGCCCGATGGGGCGGTGAGGGCAGACTCCCCTCCCCCTTGTGGCAGGGGAATCGCATTTGGGTCTGGCGCGGCTTTGTTGGATGGATTCTTTAGGG
>DAIRCS010000167.1:0-8340 GCA_036796555.1 Rhodoblastus sp.
ACGTGAAGATCGTGCGCCTGCCGAACGCGTCGCACTGGGTGCAGCAGGATGCGCCGGACGAGGTGAACGCGGCGATCCGGGAATTTCTGGCGTAGCGCGAATGCGGACGGACACCCGCGAACCGGTTCCCGGACGACGGCTGCGCCGCCGTCCGGGGGAGTCGTGGCCGCTTACGCCGCCTTGAGATTGCCCGCCGAGGACTTGCCGGTGCGGCGGTCGGCGACGATCTCGTAGGCGATCTTCTGGCCTTCGGCCAGGCCGGCCATGCCGGCGCGCTCGACGGCGGAAATGTGGACGAAGACATCCTTGCCGCCGTCGTCGGGCTGAATGAAACCGAAGCCCTTCTGGGCGTTGAACCACTTGACAGTGCCTGTCGACATTTTGACTTCCTGAATTGAACCACGTGGGCTCGATGGCCGCGAATTTGCGTCCATTTTCGATCGAATCAAGGGAGATTTTCTTGCAGGAGCCGGGCGGTTTGCTGCGCAGCCGCCGGGCAAAAGCGTCTTCATCTGCAATTCGATTGTACACAACTATCACAAAACGCGCCCGCCGCCAAATCGCGGCGCGTTGACGCTCGCGCGCATCATGACATGCTGATGCGCGCGTGGAGGCGGGCATGGCCGACAAATACTTCCCCGAGTGGACCCTGAAGACATCGGGCGACGTCGCGCCCGACGAGCGCCTGCCCTGGCCGCAGACGATCGCGCTCGGCGTACAGCATGTCGTGGCCATGTTCGGCTCGACGGCGCTCGCGCCGATCCTGATGGGCTTCGATCCGAATGTGTCGATCTTCTTTTCGGGCGTCGGCACGCTGCTCTTCTTCATCGTCACCGGCGGGCGGCTGCCGAGCTATCTGGGCTCGTCCTTCGCCTTCATCGCGGTGGTGATCGCGGCGACGGGCTATGCGGGCTCCGGCGCCAACGCCAATCTGCCGGTGGCGCTCGGCGGCATCGTCGCGGCGGGCGTCGTCTATGCGATCATCGGCCTGATCGTGATCGCGACGGGCGCAGGCTGGGTGGAAAGGCTGATGCCGCCGGTGCTGACCGGCGCCATCGTCGGCGCGATCGGCCTCAACCTCGCGCCGATCGCGGTGAAGGGCGTGTCGGCCTCGGGATTCGACACGGCCATCGGCCTTCTCACCGTGCTCGCGGTCGGCCTGTTCGCGGTGCGCGGCGCGGGGATGATGCGGCGCCTGCCGGTCCTGCTCGGCGGCCTCTGCGGCTATCTCGCCTATCTCGTCTGCGCCAACGGATTCGGGCTCGGCAAGCCGATCGACTTTTCCTCCGTCGCCGTGGCTTCATGGTTCGGCCTGCCGAAATTCACCGCGCCCGTCTTCTCCGGCGCCGCGATGGCGCTGATCGCGCCGGCGGCGGTCGTGCTGGTCGCCGAAAACCTCGGCCACGTGAAAGCGATCAGCGCCATGTCCGGCCGCAATCTCGACCCGCTGCTCGGCCGCGCCTTTCTCGGCGACGGTCTGGCGACGATCATCGCCGGCTCCGGCGGCGGCACGGGCGTGACGACCTACGCCGAGAACATGGGCGTGATGGCGGTGACGCGCATCTATTCGACGCTGGTCTTCGTCGCCGCCGCCTGCGTCGCGCTGCTGCTCGGCTTCTCGCCGAAATTCGGCGCGCTGATCCTGACGCTGCCCGGTCCCGTCATCGGCGGCCTCTCCATCGTCGTCTTCGGCCTGATCGCGGCGACGGCCGGGCGCATCTGGGTGGAGAACAAGGTCGACTTCTCCGATCCGCGCAATCTGGTGACGGCGGCGGCCGCGCTGGTCGCGGGCGCGGGCGATCTGACGGCGCATCTCGGCGGGTTCACGCTCGGCGGCATCGGCTCAGCCACTTTCGGCGCGATATTGCTCTATCACCTGCTGGGCGCGACGAAGCGGGAGGGGTAAGTCCTTCTTCGCGTTTCACGGAAGAGGGGCGGAACTCGCCAGCACCCCGCCTTGCACCAGCAGGTCCGCCGTGCGCGGATTGAAGGCGCAGGGGGTGTCGTAGACGAGCGCGAGGCGCAGCAGCGCCTTGACGTCGACGTCGTGCGGCATGGGCGTCAGGGGATCGGGAAAGAAGATCAGCGCGTCGACCGCGCCTTCCGCGATCAGCGCGCCGATCTGCTGGTCGCCGCCGAGCGGGCCGGATTTCATGCGCCTGACGTCGAGCGTGGGGCAGGCCTGCATGACGATCGCGCCGGTCGAGCCGGTCGCCACCAGCGCGCACCGGCCGAGGGCCTGTTCGTTGCGCTTCGCCCAGGCGGCGAGCGCGTCCTTCTTCAGATCGTGCGCGATGAGGGCGATCGTCTGCATGAAGAGGAACTGGCGCGCGACATGCGGAAGTCCATGTCAGCGACCGTTGGCGACGCCCTGACGGCGCGGCCTCGCCCCCGCGGCTTCCTTTCGCGCGCCGTCGCGCCGCGCCGCGGGCGCGGCGGCCGGCTGGAGCCGGGCGCGGGCCGCCGCGATCAGATCGGCGCCGCTATAGCCGTGCATGGGATAGAGCGCGCGGCCGAAGCGCGGCGGCGCGCCCTGCGGCCAGCCGTTGTCGTGCAGGCGCTGCGTGAGCCGCGCGATCACGCCGTCGACATTGGAGAGATCGCGGATCAGGTTGAGGCAGGCGACGATCTCGCCAGGGCCGATCATTTCGACATGATCGGTCGGCCGCACCGCGGCGCGCAGGATCGCGAGAACTCCCGCCGCATCCACGTTCGGCGGCGTGCGCAGATAAAGGACGCTCGCGCCCCGGCTGAATTCGGCGGACGCTTCCGCCGCCATGGTTATGCGGGCGTCCAGCGGCAGGTCAGAGTGCGCGGGATCGAAGGGATTGTCGAAGGGCAGGCTGGCGAATTCGCGCATGCCCGCGTGACTCGTCTCCGGAGAGGTCGCGAACTCCGGCGGGACCTCGCCCAGTCGCGCGCGCGTGGCGCGCATGGCGGCGATGACGAGCGGCGCAAGCGCAAGCGCGGCGACGGCTGCGGCGAGAAGGCGCGAAAACGCCGCCAGGACGAGCGCGCAGAACAGCGCGAACACGACATAGGCCGGCGTGCGCCACGCGCCTGACGAGCGATTTTCCGAACCGTGGTCCATGGTGCGTCTCATGTCTTTCGTATTTAACGCGCGATAACGCGAAAGGACTCATCGCGATTGAGAATTGGGTTGCCGGAGTGTTGATCCGTTCGCTCGCTTTTGTGCGGCCCGCGCGCGACCCGTCTGCGGCCAAGCTTGCTGCGCGCGTCCCTCCGGTGGATCATCGCGGATGCATCTCGTCAGGCTCCTCGCCCTCGTCGTCGCCGTTCTCGCCCTGCTTCCGCCGGCCGCGCATGTGCTGGAAACGCCCAACAAGCTGAAGCTCGATGGGCCGCTGTGGCTTTCCGTGCAGCAATCGCTCTATCGCGGCTGGAGCGCATTCGTCGACGGGCCGACGGAGATCGGCGGCCTCGCGCTTACGCTCGTCTGCTTCGTGTTTTCCGGCGCGCGCCGGGCGCGGGCGTTGTGGATCGCGGCGGCCGCCTGCTACGCCGTCATGCTGATCGCGTTCTTCCTGTTCAACGCGCCGATCGACGCCGCGCTCAGCGGATGGACGGCGGCGAGCCTGCCGGCGGACTGGGATTCCTATCGCGCGAAATGGGAGACGGGACATGCGATCGCCGCCGTGTTTGCGGCCGGCGCGCTGATCTTCGTCTTCAGCGCGCGCAATTCGGAACGGTAGATCGCCACCGACGCGCCGCCTCCGTTCCGGCGGTCGTGAGAGGCCAAACGCCGCGCATCGCTCATCAGACTCTGGCCGAAAATTGCTCAGAGCCCGGCTCGAAATTCAAGAACCTTCGCCCTGAGAGTCTGGTCCACAACTCGACCCCTCACCCTGAGGAGCCGCGAAGCGGCGTCTCGAAGGGTGGCCGGGACACGAAATTCTGGATCATGCTTCGAGACGCCTGCTGCGCAGGCTCCTCAGCATGAGGGACGTGGGTTTGCAGCGGATTCCGAATCAGACTCTCAGGATGAGGATTCGTGTTATGGGCCAGACTCTCCGGATGACAGGCTGGCCATCGCGAGCGATTTCCGGTCAGGTTTCGGCAAGCGGGAGCGGTTCGCGCGCGCCGTCCTTACCGCACCAGTTCCTTCATCGCGCCATCGAGCCCTTCCAGCGTCAGCGGATACATCCTGTTGGTCATCAGCCGCTGGATCATCTTGATCGACTGCGTGTAGCTCCACTGGTTCTCTGGCACGGGGTTGATCCAGACCGTGTGCGGATAGGTGCGCGTCACGCGCTCGAGCCAGACGTAGCCCGGCTCCTCGTTCATGTGCTCGACCGAGCCGCCGGGCTGGGTGATCTCGTAGGGGCTCATCGAAGCGTCGCCGACGATCACCACCTTGTAGTCGTGCGGATAGGTGTGCAGCACCTGCCACAGCGCCGTCTTGTCGGTGAAGCGGCGCGTGTTCTGCTTCCACACGCCTTCGTAGAGGCAATTGTGGAAATAGAAATGCTCCATGTGCTTGAACTCGGTCTTGCACGCGGAGAACAATTCCTCGACCTGCTTGATGTGCCAGTCCATCGAGCCGCCGATGTCGAAGAACAGGAGGACCTTTACGGCGTTGCGGCGCTCGGGGCGCAGCTTGATGTCGAGATAGCCCTGCTTGGCCGTGTCCTTGATCGTGTTTTCGAGGTCGAGCTCTTCCGGCGCGCCGGTGCGCGCGAACTTGCGCAACCGGCGCAGCGCGATCTTGATGTTGCGCGTGCCGAGCTCGGTGTCGCCGTCGAGATCCTTGAACTCGCGCTTGTCCCAGACCTTCACCGCGCGGCGGTGGCGGCTCTCCTTCTGGCCGATGCGGACGCCTTCGGGATTGTAGCCGTAGGCGCCGAAGGGCGAGGTGCCGGCCGTGCCGATCCATTTGCTGCCGCCCTGGTGGCGCTCCTTCTGCTCCTCGAGGCGCTTCTTCAGCGTCTCCATCAGCTTGTCCCAGCCCATGGCCTCGAGCTGCGCCTTCTCCTCGTCGGTGAGGTATTTCTCGGCGAGCTTCTTCAGCCATTCCTCGGGGATTTCGGCCTTCTCCATGGCGTCGAGCAGGCTTTCGAGCCCCTTGAAGGTGGAGCCGAACACGCGGTCGAACTTGTCGAGGTTGCGCTCGTCCTTCACCAGGCAGGCGCGGGACAGATAGTAGAAATCCTCCACCGACTTGTCGGCGAGATCCTTGTCGAGCGCCTCCATGAGGGTGAGGTATTCGCGCAGCGTGACGGGCACCTGCGCCTCGCGCAGGGAAGAGAAGAATTGCAGGAACATGGCGGCGAATGTGCCACGGGTCGCGCCGCAGGTCGAGCGTCCCGGCGGCGGGGCAGATGCGCCCTCAGCGCGATCCCGTCTCGCGCGTCGGCCTGCCGACGCTGACGAAGGAATAGGTGGCGTTTCCGATCGCGCCGAGCATCAGCGCCTCGACGGCGGGCTCGGCGATCGCGCCTTCGGCCGCCCAGTCGACGAGGAAATTGGCGCCGGCGCCGCCGCGCGCGTCGGTCACGGGGATCGAGAGCTGCAGCGTCGCGAGCGGCTTGAGGGCGACGGGCGCCGCCAGGAAAGAATCCACCAGCGCGCCGGCGGTGTCGAAATAGGCGATGCGGCTCAGGACGAGCGGGCGGGTTTCCGAGACGTTGTGGATGGTCAGCGTCACCGAGAAGGCGATGGTGACGCCGCCGGCGCTGCGCACGACCTGCGAATAGGCGGGCACGTAGAACGAGCCGCGCGCCGGCAGCGCGCCGGCGGGAACGGCGGTCAGCGAGGCCGCGAAAGTCCTGGCGAGATCGACGCGCCCGGCCTCCTGCGCGCCGGCGGGGCCGGCCAAGGCCAGCAGCGCCGCCAGAAACACGATGCGGATCGACCCCATGCGCGCCCTCGTCATGTGCGCCCTCGCGAAGAATCGGGCGGCCGCGCGATCATAGCACCCGCGCGGGCGCGACCGCCCCTCGGCTTGACGCGCCGCATTGCCACCGCGCGGCGGCGCCGCCATCCTGCCGCCATGCGCGCCAGCCTGATTCTCGCCTCGCTCGTTTTCGCCGCCGCTTCCGTTTTCGTCGCGCCGGCTTGCGCCGCGCCCGACAGCGTCGCCGGACGGCGGCTCGCGCAGCGCTGCAAGGCCTGCCATTCGGTCGGCGCGCGCGGCGCGAGCCCCAATCCGGCCGCGCCGCCCTTCCGCACGCTGTCTCAACGCTATCCGCTGGAGAACCTTCAGGAATCTCTTGCCGAGGGTATCGTGGTCGGCCATGCGCAGGGCATGCCGCGGGTGAAGATGACGCCGCGCCAGATCGAGGATTTCCTGAGCTACCTCCAGGCGATCCAGCGCAAATAGCGTGGCGGCGGCGCGCGGCGCCGAGGGCTAGCTGGCGCGGTTCTCGCGCAATGCCAGCGCGACGCCGGCGATGGTGAGCGTCAAGGCGAGAATCTGGCGCGCCCCGAGCCCCTCGCCGAGCAGCAGCGCGGCCGAGACGACGCCGATGACCGGCACCAGCAGCATGCCGGTCGAGGCGATGGCGGGCGGCAACGCTTCGATGGCCGCAAACCAGCTCAGATAGCAGGCGCCCATCGGCACGAGCGCCATGTAGACGAAGGCGGCCGCGCCCGCGGCCGAGAGCGCGCCGATGTGCGGATGTTCGAACGCGAGGCCGAGGATCAGCATGGGCGCGCAGCCCAGTCCGACCTGCCAGACGACGACGCCGACGGGCGACAGCGCCACCGGCGCCCGGTTGAGAATCACGCCGAGCGCGAAGGCGATCGCGGAAAACAGGGCAAGGCCGACGCCGGCGAGCTTGTCGGCGCCGAGATGGAAGGCGTCGAGGCCGAGCAGCAGCGCGACGCCGGCGAAGCCGAGACAGAGCGCGGCGACGCCGAGCGGGCCCGGCCGCGCGCCGCGCAGCGGCCAGGCGAGCAGCGTCACCCAGATCGGCATGGTGTAGACGAGCATCGCGCCTTCGCTCACGGTCAGCCATTGCATCGCGATGGTGGCGAAGCCCATCCAGGCGAAGACGTTGGTGAAGGCGGCCACAGCCATGCGCGGCAGATCGCGCGGCGGCAGGCGCAGGCGCTCGCCCCGCATCGCCGCCACGCCCGCCAGCAGCGCCGCCGCTACAATGCCGGCCAGCCCGCGGGCGAACAGCGGCGGCCATTCCTGCAGCAGGAACTTGATGGCGGGCCAGTTGAGCCCCCAGCCGATCGCCGTGATCAGCAGAAACTGCAGCCCCTTCGCGCGTCCCGGGCCGGCGGCGTCCTTGTTCTTCATTCCGCATTCCTACCATGCGCGGGGCCGCGCCCGGCTTGCCCCGCCCCGCCGGCCCGTTTAACTTGGCGATTAAACATCAGAGCGGAATGCGAAAAAGTGGACGCCGGTTTTTCGCGTATATTCCGCCCTCAAGAATTCGAAACGATCGCGCTTCCGTTGAGGAACGCGATCTTTGAGGGGCTCAAATGCGTTTTACCGGAACCAAGGATTATGTCGCGACCGAGGATCTCAAGGTCGCCGTCAACGCCGCCATCGTGCTCGAGCGTCCGCTGCTGGTGAAGGGCGAGCCCGGCACCGGCAAGACGGTGCTGGCCGAGGAAGTCGCCAAGGCGATCGGCGCGCCGCTCCTGACCTGGCACATCAAGTCCACCACCAAGGCGCAGCAGGGCCTTTACGAATACGATGCGGTGACGCGGCTGCGCGACAGCCAGCTCGGCGACGCCCGCGTCTCCGACATCTCGAATTACATCAAGCGCGGCAAATTGTGGGAAGCCTTCACCCACGCCAGGCGCCCGGTGCTCCTAATCGACGAGATCGACAAGGCCGACATCGAGTTTCCCAACGACCTGTTGCTGGAACTCGACCGCATGGAGTTCTACGTCTACGAGACCGGCGAGACGATCAAGGCGAAGGAGCGCCCGATCGTCATGATCACCTCCAACAACGAGAAGGAACTGCCGGACGCCTTCCTGCGCCGCTGTTTTTTCCACTACATCAAGTTCCCGGATCAGGAGACGATGGCGCGGATCGTCGACGTCCACTTCCCCGATATCCAGAAGCGGCTGGTGCAGGAAGCCTTGAAAATCTTCTTCGAGGTGCGCGAGGTGCCGGGCCTGAAGAAGAAGCCTTCCACCTCCGAACTGCTGGACTGGCTCAAGCTCCTGCTCAACGAGGAATTTACCCCGGAAATGCTGCGTGAGCGCGACCCGCGCAAGCTGATCCCGCCGCTGCACGGCGCGCTCTTGAAGAACGAGCAGGACGTCCACCTGTTCGAGCGGCTCGCCTTCCTCAGCCGCCGCGAGGTGTGAGAGCCGCGCCCCGATAGCATCTGCGCGCAAGATGCGGCGTCGGCG
>DAIRCS010000168.1:0-8277 GCA_036796555.1 Rhodoblastus sp.
CTGCTCGAAGGCATCGACGAGGATTCGGTCGATTTCCGCGACAATTATTCCGGCGACCAGCAGGAGCCGATCGTGCTGCCGGCGGCGCTGCCCAACCTGCTCGCCAATGGCGCGCAGGGCATTGCGGTGGGCATGGCGACCTCGGTGCCGCCGCACAATCTCGCCGAGCTCTGCGACGCCGCGCTCTACCTCATCACCAATCGCGCGGCGACGGCGGAAGCGCTGGCCCGTTTCGTGCCCGGCCCGGATTTTCCGACGGGTGGCGTGATTGTCGACACGCCGGCCGCGATCACCGAAATCTACCGCACCGGCCGCGGGTCGATCCGCCTGCGCGCGCGCTGGAAGAAGGAAGAGGGGCAGCGCGGCGTCTGGAACGCCATCGTCACCGAAATTCCCTACGGCGTGCAGAAGAGCCGGCTGATCGAGAAGATCGCCGAACTGTTCAACGAGAAGAAGCTGCCGCTTGTCGCCGACATCCGCGACGAATCGGCGGAAGACATCCGCATCGTCATCGAACCGCGCGCGAAAACCGTCGACGCCGACGTGATGATGGAGACCCTGTTCCGGCAGACGGAGCTGGAAGCCCGCATCGGCGTGAACATGAACGTGCTGGTGGACGGGACCGTGCCGCGCGTCGTGTCGCTCGGCGAGGCGATCGGGCAATGGCTCGACCACCGCCGCGACGTGCTGCTGCGCCGCTCGCGGCATCGCCTGGCGGAGATCGAGCACCGGCTCGAGCTTCTGGCCGGCATGATCATCGTCTTCCTCAACCTCGACAAGGTCATCAAGATCATTCGTGAGGAAGACGAGCCGAAGGCCGAGCTGATGAAGGCCTTCAAACTGACCGACAAGCAGGCGAATTACGTGCTCGACACGCGGCTGCGGTCTTTGCGCAGGCTCGAGGAAATGGAGCTGCGCAAGGAGCATGAGGAGCTGACGAAGGAGAAGGGCGAGGTCGAGAAGCTCATCTCCGACGAGAAGCTGCAATGGAAGACGATCACCTGGCAGATCCGCGAGCTGAAGAAGAAATATCCGCCGGAATCGAAGATCGGCAAGCGCCGCACGACATTTGCGGAAGCGCCGGCGGCGGTCGCGGATTTCAATCTCGCCGAAGCCCTGATCGAGCGCGAGCCGGTCACGGTGGTCGTGTCGGAGAAGGGCTGGATTCGCGCGCTGAAGGGCCATGTGCAGGACCTGTCCGGCCTGCAGTTCAAGGGCGACGACGCGCTGCTCGCCTCCTTCTTCGCGGAGACGACGTCGAAGATTCTCGTGCTCGCCTCCAACGGCAAGATTTTCACGCTCGACGCCTCCAAACTGCCGGGCGGGCGCGGGCACGGCGAGCCGATCCGGCTGATGGCCGACATCGACGAGGGCGCCGACATCGTCTGCGTGCTGCCCTACGAGGCCGGCAAGAAAATGCTGGCGGCGACCACCGACGGCCGCGGTTTCGTCGTCAACCAGGACGAGATGATCGGCGGCACGCGCAAGGGCAAGGTTCTCATGAACCCGGACGAGGGCGCGAAGGCCGCGCTGCTGGTCGCGGCCGAGGGCGATCACGTCGCGGTCGTCGGGCAGAACCGCAAGCTCGTCGTCTTCCCGCTCGACCAGGTTCCGGAGATGGCGCGCGGCAAGGGCGTGCGGCTGCAACGTTACAAGGACGGCGGCATAGCCGACGCGCGTGTCTTCGCGATGGCTGACGGGCTGAGCTGGACGGATTCGGCGGGCCGCGTGTTCGTCGTGGCCAAGGCCGATCTCAAGGAATGGATCGGCAATCGCGCCGACGCCGGCCGCCTGCCGCCGCGCGGTTTCCCGAAGAACAACCGGTTCGGGTAGGCCATGGCGCGGGCGAAGCGCGAGAACCGGCTGCCCGCGCCCTTCCTCAAGCGTATCTGGCTCGACGGCGTGCGGATCGAGGACCGCGACGCCTATCCCTTCTGCCTGCCGATGTTTCGCGGCGGCGATTTCGAACTGGCGTTCGATCGGCCGATCACCGTCATCGTCGACGAGAACGGCTCCGGCAAGTCGACATTGTGTTTACGGACATGCGGCGCGCGAAAGCTCAGACCTAGCACCTCTCCGATATAGTCGTTCGACAATTTGCGCAGATGATTCCGGATGACCAAACGTATCGTTGAATTTCGATCGAAATTTTATCTTGCGACGATCATCGTGTGGGTTCTCGCATGTTCGTGGCGACTATGGTTGGTTGACGTGCGAACATCTGTTGACCTCGAGAGTCCTTGTGGACCGGATTGGGCTGATCCTTGCTACGGGCTGCTGGTGGATTCGATCCTGGCAATCGTCATGTATTTGATAATGCTACCTTGCGGCGTAGTAGGTGGACTGATCAGCCGCGCCGTCTGTGAGCGGATCAACTTGCGGCCGATTTTCGCGTGGCTGACAATTTGGTGCGTGGTCGGCCTATTGTCACTTTCTCCGTTTTGGCCGGCGATAATTGCGTACCGGAAGGGCTTTCTGCGGGTCATCGTCATTGGACTTGCGGGTGGTTTTGCCTACGGTCTCTGCTACGAGTTGTTGGGTTGGACCGCATCTCGAATATGGCGCTCCACCTGAATTTTAAACCCTTTCTTGGGCGTGCGCGTATAGGGCAGTGGGTGGGATGGCGGTGATGCAGGGAATGTGAGCCATAGGCCGGTCACGCTTGAATTCGGATTATTTGTAGCTACATTGGAGCTACAGACAGGAGTGAGCCGTGACTGCCGATACTGTCGTTCGCGCCCGGATCGACGCCCGGACCAAGAAGCGGGCCGCCGCGGCGCTCGACGCGATGGGACTCTCGATTTCCGACGCGATTCGCCTGCTGCTGATGCGTGTCGCCGACGAGAAGAAGCTGCCCTTCGCCGTTCGCGCGCCCAACAGGACGACGGCGAAAGCGATCGACGAACTGGAGAGTGGCAAGAGCAAGAAATTTCGCGATGCGCGGGAATTGTTCGACGACCTCGGCCTCTGAATGCGCACGCCGGTCAGATCGGGGCAGTTCAAGCGCGACGTGAAACGCGCCGAGAAGCGCGGTTGCGACATGCGCAAGCTGCGCGCCGTTCTCACGCTCCTGCTGGAGGAACGTCCGCTTCCCACCGGATTGCGGGATCATCCTCTCAAGGGCGCCTGGAAAGGCTACCGCGATCTGCACATCGAACCTGACTGGCTGCTGATCTATCGCATTGGCGGCAGCGAATTGCTGCTCGCGCGCACCGGGACGCATTCCGACATTTTCGAAGAATGAACGCCACGCATGGCTGCAAATTCTCATCCCCTTCCGCCTTCGCCGCCGCCGCCCGCCGTCAGCCTCTCGGCCATGTTCCGGCTGCGGCCGGGGCCGAACCGCGTCTATTTCGGACTTCGCGCGGCGCTGGCGATGGGGCTCTGCGCCATCGCGGGATGGCTCGCAGACAACCAGGGCGCGGGGCTGCTCGCGACTCTCGGCGCGTTCGCGGCGCTTTACGGCAACGGACGTCCGTATCGCCATCGCGCCGCGCTGATCGCCGTCATCGGGATGGGTCTCGCGGTTTCCGTCGTCGGCGGCGCCGCAGCCGCGACGGCGTCCTCGGCCTGGCCGGGCGTGCTGGTCGCGGCGGGCATCGCCTTCGTCGCGGCCTTTCTGTGCAGCGCGTTGATCGTGGGGCCGCCCGGCGCCTATCTCTTCGCGCTCGCCTGCGCGGCGGGCACGCATATGCACGGGCAGGCGGCGCATCTCGGCGCCATCGGCGCGGCCGTCGCCGCGGGCGCGGCGGTGGCCTTCGTCGTGCAGATGGCCGGCGCCCTGTGGCGGCCGCGCTGGCCGGAGGAGAATTCGCTGCAGGCTGCGGCCCAGGCCGTCGCGACCTACGCCGGGATCGCAAACGGCGCGCAGGCCGACTTGCAGCGCCATGCGACGGCGCTTGCGCTGCACGAAGTCTGGCTCAATCTCGTTGCCCGCCAGCCCGGACGCGCGCAGCCGAACGACAGGCTGCACCGGCTGCGCGCGCTCAGCCGCGAGCTGCATCGCATTTTCGGCGCGGCGATCGCCGGGGCCGACCACACGCAGGCCGTCGCGCAGGCGCGCGCCATCGCCGCGCTGGCGAAGGACCCGCCGCCGGTTCCGGCCGACGACGCGCTCTACAAGCCGCTGAGCTACATCACGGCGCGCGAAATGCTCGCCATGTCGCTGCGGCCGGGCTCGACGCCGATGCGCATTGCGCTGCGGGTCGGCGCGGCGGCGCTGATCTCCGGCGGGATCGGCGCGCTGATCGGGCTGGACCGCGCCTACTGGGCGATCGCCGCTTCCGTGCTCATGCTCTACCAGGGCCTCGATTTCACGCGCGCCATGCAGCGCGGCCTCGAGCGCACGCTCGGCACGTTCGTCGGCCTCGGCCTCGCCGCCGTGCTGATGAGCGCGCGCCCGCACGGGCTCGTCCTCGCCGCCATCATCATGATCCTGCAATTCCTGATCGAGATCGTGGTCGTGCGGAACTATGCGCTGGCGACGGTCTTCATCACGCCGATCGCGCTCGTCATCGCCGAGGCCGGGACGCCCGCCGGCGACATCGGCGCGCTGCTGGTCGACCGTGGCGTCGACACGGCGATCGGCTGCGCCGTCGGGCTCGTCGTGCTGTTTGCGACGTCGCATCGCAGCGGCGCGCGCCTGCGCAACGCGCTGGATTCGACGATTGCGGCGGCGCGCTCGCTGCTGCCGATTCTGGCGTCGGGCGACGTGACCAACGCCGCAGCGCGCCGCGCGCGCGCGCGGCTGCGCAATGCGGCGGTGGACATGATGTTGCTCTACGAGGAGCAGACCGGCACGGGCGGCCGGGCGCGGGAGGAGGCCGACCGCCTGTGGCCGGCGACCGTCGCGGCGCAGCGTCTCGCCTTCCGTATCCTGGCCGCCTGCTGGGATCTCGAAGCTTCGGGCGCGCCGGCGCTCGCGCCGGACGAGGCCGCCTTGCTGGACGTGGCGCTGTCGACCGTCGACGCCGACGGCGCCGGCGAAATTCCAGGAGGCTTTCTGTCCGGCGAGCTGGCGACGTTGCGCGTCGCCCTGCGGGACGCGCGCGTCATCTGATCGGCCACGCCCAGGCGATCAACGGCGCGCCGACGAAAAGCACCAGTAGCGACAGCGGCAGGCCGAGACGCGAATAATCGGCGAACGTGTAGCCGCCCGGCTCCTTCACCAGCAGGTTGTTCTGGTGGCCGATGGGCGAAAGGAAATCGCAGGCCGCGCCAAGCGCCACCGCCATCAGGAAGGGCTCGGGATGGTAATTCAGCGACCGGGCGAGCTGGGCTGCGATCGGCCCCATGATGATGACCGCCGGCGCATGATGCATGACCGGCGTCACGAGCATCGAGACGAGCAGGACGAAGCCCAGCGCCAGCATGGGCGCGAGATGGCTCGCGACGGAGGTGAGCTGCATGGCGACGAGCTGCGTCACGCCGACGTCCTTCAGGGCTTCGCCGACGGGCAGGAGGCAGGCGAGCATGACGATCACAGGCCCCTCGATCGCGGCGTAGGCGTTCTTGAGCGTGATCTGCCCGGTCAGGATGATCGCGACGGCCGCGCCGAAGAAGGCGACCTCGACGCGCGCGACATGGGCGAGCATGAGCGCGATGGCGACGGCGACGATCGTGATCGACAGATAGCCCTTTTCCGCGCGTTCCAGCTCGAGGTTGCGGTCGGCGAGCGGCAGGCAGCCGAGTTCGGCGAGCGTCGCGGGCAGGGCGGTTTCCAGCCCCTGCAGGACGACGACGTCGCCGGCCTGGAACACGTGCTGACGCAGTCGGCCGCGCGCCGCGCCGCCGGCGCGCGTCACCGCCAGCACGTTCGCCCGATGGCGCTGGCGCAGGCGCATCTGCGCGGCGTCAAGGCCGACCATCGGCGAGTTCGCGCCGACGATGGCCTCGACCGTCGCCAGATCGCCCGCCTCCTCCAGTTTTTCGATCTCGCGCTCGGCCGCAAGTTCGAGCTTTTCGCGCGCGACGAGCGCCTTGACCACGTCGGGGCTCGCTTTCACGACCAGCGTGTCGCCTGCCGACAGCGGCCAGTTGCGCGAGGGAATCGGATGCCGGCGGCCGCCGCGCACGATCTCCGTGACGATGAGATCGCCCTCGCCGACATCCTCGACGCGCGCGACCGTCTTGCCGACCAGCGCCGCGCCTTCCGGGACGCGCAATTCGGTCATGTAGCGGCCGACGTCGAATTTCTCTTCGTCGGTCAGTCTGCCTTGGCGGTCGCCGGGCAGGAGCCGCCAGCCGACCGAGAGAAACAGGAGCGCCAGGATCGTGAGCGGCAGGCCGACCCATGTGAAATCGAACATGGCGAAAGGCGCGCCGCCTGTCTCCTTGCTCACCGCGGAGATCAGCAGGTTGGGCGACGTTCCGACGAGCGTCATCGTGCCGCCGATCAGGGAGGCGAAGGAGAGCGGCATGAGATAGAGCGACGGCGACTGGCCGTTGCGGCGCGCGGTCTGGATGGCGATCGGCAGGAACATGCCGAGCGTGCCGACGTTCTTGATGAAGGCGGAGAGAAAAGCGACGCAGGCCGCCAGAACGCCGATGCGCAGGCCGGTCGACGGCGCGCGGCGCAGCAGGGCGCGCACGCCGTCGTCGAGAACGCGCGATCGCGCGATGGCGCGGCTGACGACCAGGACCGAAGCGATGATGACGACGACGGGGCTGGCGAAACCCTCGAAGGCCTTGTCCGGCCTGACCACGCCGGCGACGAGCGCGGCGAGCAGGGCGCCGAGCGCGACCATGTCATAGCGCCAGCGGTCCCACATGAAGACGGCGAGCATGACGACGACGATCGCAGTCGCTTCGATCTGGATCAGTGTCACGAACGGCCTCTCGCCCTGCCTCTAGCGACATAACGCTCAAGTTCGCGTCAGGTCCCCGCCGCGCGAAATATCTTTTCGCGCGACCGCCGTTTGTCGCCGGAGCGTTTCACGCTGAACAGAGACAGGCGGCTTCAGACGATCAGTTCCCAGCCGTTCATGCCGAGCCGTTCCTGCGGCGTGAAGCGCGACTTGTAGCCCATCTTCTTCGAGCCCTCGACCCAATAGCCGAGATAGACGTGCGGCAGGCCGAGCGAGCGGGCGCGGTCGATATGGTCGAGGATCATGTAGACGCCGAGCGAGCGGGAGAACTCGTCCGGCTCGTAGAACGAATAGACCATGGACAGGCCGTCGGCGAGCACGTCGGTCAGGCAGCAGGCGATCAGCTCGGCGCGCCCGTCGGCGTCGGGCCGGCGATATTCGACGAGCCGCGTCTCGACATGGGAATCCTCGACCATCATCGAGAAGTCGAGCACGCTCATGTCGGCCATGCCGCCGTCGCTGTGGCGCGAATCCACATAGCCGCGGAACAGGGAATATTGCTCGCTCGTCGCCTGCGCCGGCGCGAGAGCGGTCGTGATGTCGGCATTGCGCTGGAGCACGCGGCGCATGGTGCGGCCGGGGCGGAAATCGTCGACCAGCACGCGCACGGAAACGCAGGCGCGGCAGTTCTCGCAGGCCGGGCGGTAGGCGATGGTCTGCGAGCGGCGGAAGCCCGATTGCGTGAGCGCGTCGTTGAGCGCGGCCGCGCGGCGCCCGACCAGATGCGTGAAGACCTTCCGCTCCTCGCGGCCCGGCAGATAGGGGCAGGCCGAAGGCGCCGTCAGGTAGAATTGCGGGGCGTCGCGCGGCTCTCGGGTCAAGGCTTGATGGCGCTCCAGGGCTTGATGGCGCTTCAAGTGAATCGCGCGGCGGGTTCGAATCCGCCGCGCGATGAATCTAGCGCGAAATCCGCCCGACGCGACAGATGCATTTACGCCGTGCGCCGGACCACGATCAGTCCCGCGAGAATGTCGTGCAGGCAGCGTTTCTCGGGCGTGATCAGCGAGGTGAGCAGCACAAGGCCGCCCGTCACATACCAGCTCAGCCAGAACAGCACGCCGTGAACCGCGGCGTTGATGAAGGGAACGGGCTGGCCGTTGGTCAGCCGCACCTCGAGGTCCATCGCCTTCATGCCGGGCGTCGCCATGTTGCGGCCCGACACGGTCATGCCGTTGTAGAAGAAGGCGACGACCGGAAGGATGATCGGCGGCAGAAAGAACCACGACAGGCCGAGCGTGAGGAAGCCGAGCCCGAGGAAGATCACCGCCGCGATGATCGACACGAGGATGAGGTCCAGCAGCACGGCGATGATGCGCCGCGTGCGCACGCCGGCCAGCGCCTGCGGCGGCAGGGCCGGGTAGTAGCCCGTCTGCTGGGAGGTGTTGAAGCCGGTCGTATTGCTCATGGACGC
>DAIRCS010000169.1:0-8193 GCA_036796555.1 Rhodoblastus sp.
TCCTGCACGTAGACCTTCTTCTCGCCGGGCACGCGCGAATAGGCGAAATGCTTGCCGAGCAGCGCGTCCGGCACTTTCTGCAACGGGCCGAAATAGGGCAGGTCCTGCGGGCGGCGCGCGCCGAAGAACAGCATCATGCGGCCGGGCGCATTGGGCGCGGCGCGGCGGCGCCATTCGGTGAAGGCGCGGAACGGCGCCGAGCCCGTGCCGGTGCAGATCATGACGATATTGGCGTCCGGATCGTTCGGCATGAGGAACGTGGCGCCGAACGGGCCCGTCACCTCGATGCGGTCGCCCTTCTTGAGATCGCAGACGTAGTTCGAGCAGACGCCGTTCGGCTCGCGCTTGACCGTCAGCGCGAGATTGTTGTGGTTCGGCCGTTCGCCGTGGCGCGGCGAGGCGATGGAATAGAGGCGCACGCGATGCGGCTTGCCGTCGGCGTCGACGCCCGGCGCGACGAGGCCGATCGACTGGCCTTCGAGCACGGGGAAGGCCGTGTCGCCGAAGTCGAGGATGACGTGATGAACGTCGACGTCGGATTCCTCGTGCGTCAGGCGATAATTGCCGGTGACGGTCGCGACGATCGGCTTCTCGCGGTTGAACAGGTTGACCGACGGTTTCGCGGCGGAGGCCGGCGCGACGGACTTGCCGCCCGCGCCCGTATGCGCGCTGTCGATCAGCGCCTGCACGTCGTCGTCGATCGCTTCGGAATTTCCGGCGACGACGACCGGCTCCTGCGCTGGCAGCTCCATCCAGGAATATTGCTCGTCGACCGAATAGGCCGATGTCACGATGCGCCAATTGTCGATCGATCCCGTCGGGCAGGGCGGAATGCAATTGAGACACAGATTGCACTTCGAGACGTCGACCACGTAATTGTTGGAATCGTGCGTGATCGCGTCGACCGGGCAGGTCTCCTCGCAGGTGTTGCACCGGATGCAGATTTCCGGATCGATGAGATGCTGCTTGATCGGCGCGTTCATGGGATTGTCCGAACGGTAGCTGTGTCATCCCCGACGGGCCGCAGGCCCGATCGGGGATCCAGACTCACTGTCGAGGCGGTTGCCTCTGGATCCCCGATCGCTCGCTGACGCAAGCGTCGGGGATGACAATCGCGACTACGCCGCGATCCTCACATATTCGAAATCGCCGGGCTTGTTGTCGATGCCGACCTTCGGCGCGGCGATCCAGCCGGCGTATTCGCCGGGCCCGAAATGGCCGGTCATCAGCGAATTGAGATAGTCGCCGTCGGCGGACGAAGGCAGATAATCGTCGCGCACCTTCGCCCAGTCGGCGTCGCCGAGGATCAGGCCCTTGGGCGTGACATGGACGTTGCGGAACTCGCCGATCTTGCGGTTGAAGGCGACGTGCGGCAGTTCGAGCCGGAAGTTCACGCCTTCCTTCTGGATGACGCGGTTCCAGCGCTCGACGCCCTTGGCGCAATCCTCCGAATAATCGTCGCGCAGGCGCATGTTGAGCGCGGTCAGCGCCGGCTCGTCCACCTTCACGATCTTGCCGTCGATCAGCTTCAGCACCGGATAGGTCGCGTTGGTAAGCTGATGGTCGTCGTCGATCTTCGTCTCGCCGAAGCGGCCCTTGAGGCCGGCGTTGTAGAAATTCGCGCTGTTGGTCGAGATTTCCGCGCCGAACAGGTCGAGCGTCAGCGAGTAGTGCAGGTTGAGCTTCTTCTGGATGGTCGGCAGGTCGATCACGCCGAGCGCGCGCACTTTCGCGATGTCGTTGGGATCGTCGATGCCGGCCTTCTTCATCGCCTCGCAGGTGCGCTGGATGGTGCGGCCAACGCCGGTCTCGCCAACGAACATGTGGTGGGCCTCCTCCGTCAGCATGAAGCGGCAGGTGCGCGACAGCGGATCGAAGCCGGACTGCGCCAGCGTTTCGAGCTGCATCTTGCCGTCGCGATCGGTGAAAAAGGTGAACATGAAGAAGGACAGCCAGTCCGGCGTCTTCTCGTTGAAGGCGCCGAGCATGCGCGGGCTGTCGGCGTCGCCGGAGCGACGGCGCAGCAATTCCTCCGCTTCCTCGCGGCCGTCGCGGCCGAAATATTTGTGCAGCAGATAGACCATCGCCCAGAGATGGCGGCCTTCCTCCACGTTGACCTGGAAGAGGTTGCGCAGGTCGTAGAGCGAGGGCGCGGTCTTGCCGAGATGGCGCTGCTGCTCGACGGACGCGGGCTCCGTATCGCCCTGGATGACGATGAGGCGGCGCAGCATGGCGCGATATTCGCCGGGCACTTCCTGGAAGGCGGGCTCGCCCTTGTGCTTGCCGAAATTGACCTTGCGGCCTTCCTCCTTCGGCGCGAGCAGGACGCCCCAGCGATATTCCGGCATCTTCACGTAATCGAACTTGGCCCAGCCCTGCGGATCGACCGACACGGCGGTGCGCAGATAGACGAGCGCCTCCTGGAAGCCTTCCGGCCCCATGTCCTTCCACCAGTCGATATAGCCGGGGTGCCAGCCTTCGAGCGCGCGCAGCACGGTGCGGTCCTCGGTGAGGCCGACGTTGTTGGGAATGCGGGTGGAGTAGTCGACGTTGATCGTGTCGGTCATGGCTTGCTCCTTGGTCGTTCTGTCATTCCCGCGAAAGCGGGAATCCAGTCCCGCCGCTCGCTCGTTTTTCTGGATCCCCGCTTTCGCGGGGATGACAATTTCCGTGTCACACCCGCCGTATGTCGTAAGCCGGGCGTTCGCCCGTGCCGAATTTCGACAGCGCGCCTTCGGGGCCGACCGCGTTGGGGCGCTGGAAGATCCAGTTCTGCCACGCCGTCAGGCGCGCGAAGATTTTCGATTCCATCGTCTCGGGACCGGCAAAGCGCAGGTTGGCCTCGAGGCCCGTCAGCGCGTCCGGCGAGAAGCTGGTGCGCTCCTCCATGAAGACGCGCATCTCGTCGGCCCAGTCGATATCGTCGAGGCCGAAAGTGACGAGGCCCGCGCTCTCCGCTTCGTCCGCCTCGAATTCCCGGCCAATCTCGGCTTCGAGTTCGTCGACCTTCTTCGGCTCGGCCAGGAACCGCGCCTGCAGGCGGGTGAGGCCGTGCGACATGGGATAGGCGCCAAAGTTGAGTTTCGTCAGCTCGATCTTCGCGACGGGTCGATTGTCGCCCTGCAACCGGCCCATCAGCATGTAGGCGCGGTCGGAGGCGAAGGCGAGTTCGGCGAGCGTGCCGACGAAACAGGAACCCGGCTCGATCACCGAGACGAGCGTGCGCGACGTGACGTCGATGCGCTTCAGCACGCGCTTCCAGTAGTGGCGCACTTCGTGCACGAACCAGTCGGCCTTGTTGGCTTCCAAGAATTCGTCATAGGCGCGCACGGTCGCCGGCGAGCCTTCGGTCTTGAACAGAATCGTGCCGAGCTCGTAGGCGTTGTTGCGCAGATGCAGGATCGCGTCGTCGAGTTCGCGCGCGGCAAGCAGCGGCCAGAATTGCGCGCCCTGCTTCGCAGCGTCGGCGGCCGAGGCCGGCGGCGCGGCTTCGGGCGCGCGAACCGTGATGGTCGCCAGACGCTGGCTCGCGTCGATGTCGACCTTCACATGGGAATAATCGACGCCGTCGGCTCGGAAGGTTCGCGCCAGCGGCGCGAGCTTCACGCCCTCGGCCGGGCCCTTGCGCGATGAGGAAGCGGCAAGCTCGCCGGCCTTGGCGGCGATGCGCGCGTCGAGTTTCGAGGGCGGCACGACCTCGTCGACCAGGCGCCATTGCACGGCGCGGCGGCCCTTGATCCCCTCCTCGATGGTGCAGAACACGTCGGCATGGTCGCGGCGGACCATGCGCTTGTCCACGACGCGGGTGAGGCCGCCGGTGCCCGGCAGAACCGCGAGCAGCGGCACCTCGGGAAGCGAGACCGCCGTCGAGCCGTCGTCGATCATCATGATGTGGTCGGTCGCCAGCGCCAGTTCGTAGCCGCCGCCCGCCGCCGTGCCGTTGACGATTGTGATGAATTTCTGACCCGAATGCTCGGACGCGTCCTCCATGGAATTGCGCGTCTCGTTGGTGAATTTGCAGAAGTTGACCTTGTGCGGATGCTCCGAGCCCGCGAGCATGCGGATGTTCGCGCCGGCGCAGAAGACGCGCTCCTTGGCGGAGCGCAGCAGCACGACCTTCACGTTCGGATGCTCGAAGCGCAGGCGCGCGAGCGCATCGGCTAGCTCGATGTCGACGCCGAGGTCGTAGGAATTGAGCTTGAGCTCATAGCCCTCGAACAGGCCGCCGTTCTCGTCCACGTCCATCGCCAGTGTCGCGACATCGCCGTCGACGCTCAGCTTCCAGTGCCGGTAGCGGGAGGGCTCGGTCTGGAAATCGATGAAGTCCTTGCCGTTGGCGAGCTTGCGTTGGGCGTCGGCCATGATCCCTCCCCTGCAACATTTTTCATTGGATTGATGCACAATAGTGCATTATTTTTTATTGTCCAGTTCTAAACGGCGCTATTTTTCATAATTTCGCTTTTGCCGAGAAAATCTGTCAGCGCCTCCAGCGTGGCCTCCGGCGCCTCGCGATACGGCGAGTGACCGATGCCGGGAATGAGGGCGGTTTCCACAGGGCCGCCGCTGCCGCGTGCGATGGCGCGAACCTGGTCCATCGTGCCGTATTGGTCGGCCTCGCCCTGGATGACCTGCATGGGAATGCGGATGCGCGGCAGGAATTCCTCGAGGTTCCACTGGCGAAACCCGGGATCGAGCCACGCGCCGTTCCAGCCGTGGAAAGCGCAGTCGACATGCGCGTGCCAGCGCGCGAGCCTGCGCTTGAGATCGCCCTGCTCGTAGGCTTCCCGGGCTTGCCTGATCGAGGCGAGCCCCAGCTCTTCGGTAAAGACGTGCGGCGCCATCAGCGCCACGGCTTTCACGCGAGGATCGGCGATTGCGCCCGCGTGGATCAGTGCGATCGAGGCGCCGTCGGAATGGCCGACGAGCGCGCCCGTGCGAAAACCGATCGCGTCGAGGATTTGCGGCAGCGTCTCGCGCGCCTCGTCGTGCATGTAGGTGAGCGGGCGCGGCAGCGGAATGGGGGAGGACTTGCCGTAGCCGGCGCGCGAATAGGCGAAGACGCCGCAGCCCGTGGCTCGCGCGAGCTTTGCGGGAAAATCCCCCCACAGGCCGACGCAGCCCAGCCCCTCGTGCAGCAGGACGAGCGTGGGGGCGGCGGCGGGGCCAGGGCCCCACCATGCGCCTTCGAGATAGTGGCCGGCGATGTCGAGGTCGTGGGGGGTCATAGGTCGGTACGCTGGGCGCGCCCTCCCTCCCCTTCATGGGGAGGGTGGCCGGCGAAGCCGGTCGGGTGGGGCCCAAGCCGCGACGCCAATGCCTCAAGGCAGCAGCGCCGCATCAGGTCCCACCCGCGCTGCTGCGCAGCGCGACCTCCCCATGAAGGGGAGGTAGGCCGAACCGCGGCGGCGGAGCCCCTCACGCCTCGTCCCGCAGCTTGAACCGCTGGATCTTGCCCGTCGCCGTCTTCGGCAGCGCTTCGCGCACCTCGATCCAGCGCGGATATTTCCACGCCCCGACAGTCGATTTCACATGGTCCTTGAGCGAGGCGCCGAGATCGTCGGCGGACGCGCCGGGCTTGAGCACCACGAAGGCCTTGGGCTTGAGCAGGCCTTCCTCGTCGGCGTGCGGCACGACGGCGGCTTCGAGGACCGCCGGATGGCTCGCCAGCGCGCCCTCGACCTCGAAGGGCGAGACCCAGATGCCGGAGACCTTGAACATGTCGTCGGCGCGCCCGCAGTAGGTGTAGCGGCCGTCGGCGTCGCGCGTGTATTTGTCGCCGGTGCGGGTCCATTCGCCCTGGAAGGTGGCGCGGCTCTTCTCGCGCTGGTTCCAGTAGCCTTCCGCCGCCGTGGCGCCGCGAATGTAGAGTTCGCCGACCTCGCCGTCGGCCACCTCCGCGCCGTTCTCGTCGACGAGACGCGCGTCATAGCCCGGCACCGGCTTGCCCGACGTGCCGTAGACGATGTCGTCGGGATGGTTGGACAGGAAGATGTGCAGCATTTCCGTCGAGCCGACGCCGTCAACGATGTCCGAGCCGAAGCGCTTCTTCCACGACGCGCCGATGTGCTCGGGCAGCGCCTCGCCGGCCGAGGTCGACAGGCGCAGGCGCGGCGAGCCTTGCGCCCGCGCATGGGCCGGATCGTGCAGCATGGCGGCGAACAGGGTCGGCACGCCGCAGAAAACGGTGGGCTGCTTTTTCTCCAGAATGTCGAAGACGGCGGCGGGCGTCGGGCGGTCGGGATTGAGGATCGTCGTCGCGCCGACCGACATGGGGAAGGACAGCGAATTGCCGAGCCCGTAGGCGAAGAAGAGTTTGGCGGCGGAATGGACGACGTCGTCCTCGCGCAGGCCGAGCACGGCCTGGCCGAAGAGTTTCGCCGTATCCATCAGGGCGGTGTGAACATGTTTCGCGCCCTTGGGCGCGCCGGTCGAGCCGGAGGAATAGAGCCAGAAGGCGGTCTCGTCCGGGTGGGTGTCGACGGGGGCGAAATCGTCGGACGCCTCGGCCATCAGGGCCGCGAAATCCAGCTCCTCGCCTTCCGCGCCGGGGCCGACGACGATGACGTGGGCCAGATCGGGGGCCTGCGCCAGGGCCGGCCGCAACACCGGCAGAAGAGCCGGGGAGACGAGCAGGAGCGCCGCGCGGGAATCGCCGAGCATGTAGGCGTATTGTTCCGAGGTCAGCAGCGTGTTGAGGCAGACCGGCACGATTCCGGCGCGGATCGCGCCGAGAAAGGCCACGGGCCAATCGACCGTGTCCAACAGCGCAAGCGCGACGCGCTGCTCGCGGCGAACGCCGAGGCCCTTGAGGACGTTCGCGAATTTCCGGCTGTCGGTCGCGAGCTGGCCATAAGTGATTGCGCGCGCCGGATCGACGAAGGCGAGCTTGTCGCCCCTGCCCACGGCCACATTCCGATCAAGCAGATCCTCGCACGCATTGTAGCGCGGCATGGCCCCTTCCTCCCCGGGCTCTGAAATATATTTCCGGTTTTCTCGCTTTTGGCTTGCAGCGAGTCAAGCTCGTTTGTAATATTTTTCATTCTAAAAGGCGGTCATGAGCGAACATCTCGACGATAACGAGCGCGCGCCGAGCGAGGGAGGGAACATGGACAGCCCGCAGGGCGCTGTCCCGTTGCGTGCGCGCGGCCCGCGCAACCGTGACGACGACGTCGAGGCCTATCTCATCGAACTCGGCCAGCGCGTGCGCTCGATGCGCGCGGTGCGCGGCATGTCGCGCAAGGTTCTGGCGCAGGCGTCCGGCGTTTCGGAGCGCTATATCGCGCAGCTCGAGAGCGGGCAGGGCAACGTCTCCATCGTTCTGCTGCGCCGCGTGGCGGAGGCGACCGGCGCGCCGATCGAGGATCTCGTCGCCGAGCCCGCCCGCCAGCCGCAGGACTGGGCGCTGATCCGCGAACTGCTGCGCAAGGCGACGCCCGCCATGATCGCCGACGTGAAGGCGCTGCTCGGCGGGCAGGCGGTGGATCGGCCGCAGCCGGCGTCCATCGCCGTCGACCGCGTCGCGCTGATCGGCCTGCGCGGCGCCGGCAAGTCGACGCTCGGCCGCATGGCGGCGGACAAGCTCGGCTGGCGCTTCGTCGAGCTCAACAAGGAGATCGAGGCCGAGGCCGGCTTTTCCGTCGGCGAGGTCTTCTCGCTCTACGGGCAGGACGGCTATCGCCGCTACGAGGCGGCGGCGCTCGAACGCATCATCGCCGACCCCGGCCCGATGATCCTGGCGACCGGCGGCGGCATCGTGTCGGAGCCCGTCACCTTCGAGCGGCTTTTGGCGAGCTTCTTCACCGTCTGGGTGAAGGCGAGCCCGGCCGAACATATGAGCCGCGTGCGCAAGCAGGGCGATCTCAGGCCGATGGGCGCCGACAAGGCGGCCATGGCGGAGCTCATCACCATCCTGCAAAGCCGCGAGCCCTTTTACGCGCGCGCGAGAAGCAGCCTCGACACGACCGGGGCGACGCTCGAACAAAGTCTTGCGGCGCTGCTGCGGACCATTCAATCCTATTGCGTATCCGGCTGCCCCTGGCAGTCGCGCAACCGCGCCTGAAGCGCGAAACGGCTGCGGCGCGAGGGACGCCGGAGCCGCAAATCAAACGGCCACAACGGCCACGGGGAGGGTTCTGGAAATGATCGACAGACGCCGCATACTCACGCTCGCAGGCGCCACGGGCGCAACCACGC
>DAIRCS010000170.1:0-8147 GCA_036796555.1 Rhodoblastus sp.
CCGCCCTTGACCTGGTTGAAGATGACGCCTTCGACCTTCTCGTTGGCCTCGAAGGCCTTCTCGAGCTTGACCCAGCTCTCTTCGCGGCGGGCCTTGTCGCGCGAGATGACGGCTTCGCCGAGCGCGTTCTCGATGCGCTCGAGATAGACTTCCACGGTGTCGCCGACTTCCGGCGCCGGATCACGGCCGTGGCCGGTGAATTCCTTGAGGGCCACGCGGCCTTCGGTCTTGAGGCCCAGGTCGATGACGGCGACATCCTTCTCGATGGCGACGACCTTGCCCTTGATTACCGAACCTTCGAAAGCTTCGTTCTCGCCGTAGCTTTCCTCGAGCATAGCGGCGAAATCATCGCGCGAGGGCGCGCGTTCTGCAGTAGCGGACATATGTTCTCCTAAAGAGCCCAGACGGGCGGGCGCCGGCGGGGTTGGTGTTGCGGATGCTCGTTTTCGCCGACGGGCGGTCGGGCGTTGCACGCCTTCGATCCCACCGTGTGAAACGGGCCGGCGCGGGCCAGCGAAACCAAGCGGCTCAAGCGAAAACCGCCCGGAAGGGCGGACTTTCACCGCGCTCCTATAGACCGATCGCGGCGCTCCGGCAAGCCGAAACGCCGGGAACGGCGGGCGCGTTCGCACGTTGAACAAGATCATCTCGGGAGAACGAGCCATGTCCACGAGACTGCAACTTTCCGCAATGGTCTACATGATGGTGCAGGCGGTGATGTTCGGCGTCGGCGCCGTGCTCGTCCTGGGCACGCCGCTGGCCAATACGGCCATGACGCTGATGCCCTGGGTCGTCATATCGAGCGCGCTCCTCTCCGCCCCGATTTCCTGGGCGCTGGCGCCGCGCCTGCGCGCGCGCTTCTGGCGCGAGCGCGGATTCCGGGGCGACGCGATCTCGGGCTGAAGGCCGTCCCGTCGTTCAGCCTGTCGCGCGAGTCATCTTGCGTTCATGTCGCATTGTCATTTCATACGCCTCGCGGCGGGTGACTCTCGCGGGAGACGTTTGATGAACAGACTGACGATGACCATTTCACTCGTTGCATTGCTGACCGGCCCCGCCGTCGCGCAATCCATCCCCGGCGCGCCGTCCCTCGGCCAGGCCGTGGGGGCGGCCAAGGATGCGGGCGCCGCGGCCAAGGCCGCCGCAGACAAGGCCGCAGCGGACGCACAGGCCGCAGCCGACAAGGCCGCGGAAGACGCGAAAGCCGCCGGCGCTGCAGCCAAGGACGCCGCCAAGGATGCGGCGACCGCCGGCGCCGCCAAGGCGCAGGACGTAATCGACGCCCTGAAAGGCAAGGCGGGCGCGGCGACCGACGCGGCCGGCAAGGCCGCTACGGACGCCGCGGCAGCCGCGGCCGAGGCGAAAGCCGCCGCCGAAAAGGCCGCGGCGGACGCGAAGGCCGCTGCCGACAGGAAGGCGGCCGAGGCGAAAGCCGCTGCCGACGCCGCAGCCGCCGATGCAAAAGCGGCGGCGGAGAAGGCCGCCGCCGAGGCGAAGGCTGCGGCCGACAAAGCCGCGGCCGGCGCCAAGGCCGCCGTCGGCAAGGCGGATGCGGTCGCCGGCAAGGCGGCGGCGGACGTCAAGGCGGCCGGCGCCGCGGTCAAGTCCAGGGTCATGAGCGCCGAGCAGCGCTTCATGAAGCGCTGGCGCGCGCGCAACGCCGTGTGCAACGCCCGCGCCGACGCGCGCGGCCTGAGCGGCTGGCATCGCCGGAAATTCAAGATCGCCTGCCGGGCCCGCGGCGGCTTCCATTGAGCGATTCTGCGGGCGGCGCATCCGCGCCGCCCGTTCAGAACCTGTAATTGACCGCCGCGCCGCCCCCGACGGGCTCCTTTTTCCGCACGGGATAGGGATTGCCGGCCGCCGCCGGCGGCTTGGCCATGGCCACGGGATCGGCGGCGCCCACCGAAACCTTATCGTTGACCACGACATCGTCCGAAACTTCCCGCCGAACGGCGCGGGCCGACGGCGTCGGCAGGCTGCGGTCGTCTTCCCAGGCGCAGACGGGATCGCCGGGATAATTCGCCCGGGCGCAGCCGGGCTTCCGCGCAGTCGGCGCAGGCGCGCCGGCCGCGGCGGACATTTCCTTGCCGCGTTTCGTCTTCGCGGGCTCGGCCGCCGCTCCGCCGACGGCGAGACAGAACGCCGCCAGCAGCAAACCGGCCACGGGTCGAATGAGTCGCATCGGCCCATAGACGCCGACGGAGTGCGAAAATCCAGTCGCCGCGCTGCAACAAGGCGACGAAATCAACCGGCGGCGAGAGCCGCCGCCAGGGCCAGGACGGCCGGAAGCGCCTGAATCAGCGCGATTCTCGGCTTGACGGTCGCCGCGCCGAACAGGCCAGCGACGATGACGCAGGCTAGAAAGAAAATCCTGAGCGCCTGGGCATGCGGGCCGGGAAGCAGCGACCAGACGAGGCCTGCCGCCAGAAATCCGTTGTAGAGGCCCTGGTTGGCGGCCAGCGTCGCGCTCGCCTCGGCGAATTCCGGCGTCGTGCCGAAGGCCTTCATGCCGAAGGGCTTCCGCCACAGGAACATTTCGATGATCAGGAACAGGATGTGCTCGACCGCGACGAAGGCGGCGAGGACGGCTGCGAGCGTCGCCATCGGACTTCCCCCTATTCGGCCTCTCCCCGTCCCATCGGGGCGCGGGAAACCTCGTTATTGCCCTCGACCAATTCGCCGATCAGCCGCATGAACATTTTGCGGTCGGCGCCCGACAGCGGCTTGAGAAGCCGCTTTTGCGTCGCGACGACCGCGGGCTCGACCGCCTGCAACAGGTTTTCGCCGGCCTGCGAGATATACAGAAGCTTGACGCGCCGGTCCTCCGGCGAAGGCCGCCGATCGACCCAGCCCTTGGCCTCCAGCCGCTCCAGCACGTTGCCCAGGGTCGAACGGTCGAACGCGACCGCCGAGGCCAGCCGCGTCGCGTCGACGCCGGGCTGACGCGCGATTTCCGAGAGGCAGGCGTATTGCACCGGCGTGACGTTATGCTCGGCGCATTCCTCCATGAAGATGGCGACGGAAATCTGATGCGCGCGGCGGATCAGATGGCCGGGCATGGTGTGAAAGTCTTCGCGATTGGCCATGTCGGTCACGGGAGTGGAATGGGGCTTGCCGGGCTTATAGCGCAGATCGCGCATATCATCGCATTGCGTCTCATACGCTGAGATAGGCGTCCTGCGCCTGCCTGTCGGATGCGAGCGTCTCGCTGTCGCCCGACCAGACGATCTCGCCCTTCTCGACGACATAGTGCCGGTCGGCGAAGCGCAGCAGCGCGTCGATCTCCTTGTCGATGACGATCATGGCGAGGCCGGTCGCCTTCAGCGCCTCGAGCTTGGTCCAGATCTGCTGGCGGATGAGCGGCGCGAGGCCCTCGGTCGCCTCGTCCAGCACCAGCAGGTCGGGGTTGGTCATGAGCGCGCGGCCGATGGCCAGCATCTGCTGTTCGCCGCCGGAAAGCTGGTTGCCTCCGTTGGCCAGCCGTTCGGCGAGGCGCGGAAAGAAATCGAGCACGCGCTCGAGCGTCCAGGGCTCGCGACGGCCGGCGCGCCTGATGCCGGCCATGACGAGATTTTCGCGCACGGTGAGGTTGGGGAAGATGTGGCGGCCTTCCGGCACGAGGCCGAGCCCGGCATGCGCGATGGCGTGCGGCGCACGCGCCTCGATGCGGTCGCCCTTGAAATGAATCTCGCCGCCGCCCGGGCGCAACAGTCCCGAGAGGCAGCGCACCGTCGTCGTCTTGCCCATGCCGTTGCGGCCGAGCAAGGTCACGACCTCGCCCTCGCCGACCACGAAGCTCGGCCCGAACAGCACCTGGCTGCGGCCGTAGCCGGCTTCGAGTTTGCGGACGTCGAGCAGCATGGCGTCAATGCCCAAGGTAGGCGGCGCGCACGTCCGGGTCCGTGCGGATGACCTCGGGCGCGCCGGTCTTGATGATATGGCCGGCGACGAGAACGCTGATGCGGTCGGCGAGCGAGAAGACGGCCTGCATGTCGTGCTCGATCAGGATGATCGAATAGTCCCTCTTCAGGCGCGCGAGCAATTGCGTCATCACGACGCCGTCCTTGCGGCCCATGCCGGCCATGGGCTCGTCGAGCAGCAGCAGGCGCGGGCGCTGCGCGATGGCGATGGCGAGTTCGAGCTGGCGCGCCTCGCCGTGCGAGAGGTCGCGCGCGAGCGTGTCGGCACGGGACGCGAGGCCGACGGTTTCCACCGCCTCGCGCGCGGGCGCGAGCAGCGCGGGATCGCGGCGCGCGTTCTTCCAGAAGCGGAAGGAATGCCCGAGGCGCGCCTGCGCCGCGAGGGCTGCGTGATCGAGCACGGAGAAATCGGGCACCAGCGAGGTGATCTGGAAGGAGCGCGCAATGCCGAGCCGCGCGCGCCGGTGCGCGGGCTCCGCCGTTATGTCCCGGCCGTCGAGCGCGATCGTTCCGGCGTCGGGCGCCAGCATCCCCTGCAATTGCGAGATGAAAGTCGTCTTGCCGGCGCCGTTGGGGCCGATGATGGCGTGGCATTCGCCGCGCAGCACTTCGAGCGAGAGATCGTTGGTGGCCCGCAGGCCGCCGAAGCTCTTCATCAGGCGATCGACGAGGAGGATGGCGTCAGCCATGCCCGGCCTCCCCGCTCTTGCGCGCGAAGAGGGCGTGGCCGAGATCGGCGAGCCCGCCGCGCAGCATGACGACGATCAGAACGATGACGAGGCCGAAGACGAACTGCCAGTGCGTCGTCCAGGAGGAGAGCACGAGTTCGAGCACGACGAAGACGGCGGCGCCGACGGCCGGGCCCCAGACCGCCCCGACGCCGCCGAGCACGGCCATGACGACGAGATCGCCCGAACGGTCCCAGCCCATGTCGACGGGCGAGATGAACTGCTGACCGGCGGCGAGCAGCGCGCCGGCGACGGCCGTCAGCACGGCCGATATGACGAAGGCGGCGAGACGATAAAGCCAAGGATCGACACCGACGGCGATCACGCGGGTCTCGTTCTTCGACGCCGCGCGCAAAACCATGCCGAAGCGGCTGTCGACGAAGCGGCCGACCAGCAGCAGCGTGAGCGCGAGGACGGCGAGCGCGAGATAGAAGAAGCGGTAGCGGCTCGAGACGTCGAGGGGCCCGAGCGTGATCGCGCTCATGATCTGCAACCCGTCGTCGCCGCCGTATTTCTGCAGCGCGATGGCGCCGTAGTAGAACATCTGGTTGAAGGCGAGCGTGATCATCAGGAAATACGGCCCGCTGGTGCGCAGCGAAATCGCGCCGACGATCGTCGCGATGACGGCGGAGACGAGAATAGCCGCGGGCAACGAGAGCGCGAGGTTCGACGTGCCCGCCAGGAACCAGAGCGGCTCCGAATTGAAATCGTGCCAGGCGAGAATGCCCACGACATAGCCGCCGATGCCGAAGAAGCCGGCATGACACAGGCTGACGAGACCGCCGTAGCCGACGATGAAATTGAGCGCGACGGCCGCGATGGCGAAGATGACGACGCGGGTCGCGACCTTGACGATGAAGGGATCGTCGAGCGCAAGCGCGATCAGGGGCGTCGCCGCCAGGGCGGCGAGGATGAGCAGCGGCGCGAGGTTTTCGCGCAGGCGGCTAGCTATGGTCGCGGGTTCAGCCATGGGCGGGGAACAGGCCCTTCGGCTTGATGGCGAGAATGGCGGCCATCATGACGAAAATCGCCATGGAGCCGAGCGCGGGGGTGAGGAGAACGCGGCCGAGCGTGTCGACGATTCCGACGAGCAAGGCTGCGACCAGCGCGCCACGGATCGAGCCGACGCCGCCGATGACGGTGACGACGAGCGCGAGAATGAGGATGGGCTCGCCCATGCCGACCTGCACCGACAGGATCGGGCCGGCCATGACGCCCGCGAGCCCCGCGAGCGCCGCGCCCGCGCCGAACAGCGCGGCGAAGACGAGCGGCACGTTGACGCCCATGGCCGACGCGATCGGCCGGTCGCTGGCGCCGGCGCGCACCCACATGCCGATGCGCGTGCGCATGATGACGAGATAGAGCAACGCCGCGACGATCAGGCCGACGCAAAGAATGGCGAGGCGGAAGGACGGATAGGGAACGCCGAGAATGTCGACGTGGCCCGCGAGCGCGGGCGGCAGGTTCATCCGCAGCGGCGTGAGGCCGAAGATCATGCGGGTGGCCTCGTTCAGCGCGAGAATGGAGCCGAAGGTGACGAGCACCTGGTCGAGATGGTCGCGGCCATAGAAGCGGCGCAGCAGCGCGCTTTCCAGCGCGAGGCCCGCAAGCGCGGCGGCGAGCGGCGCGGCGAGGACGGCGAGCAGGAACGACCCCGTCGCGGCCTGCGTCGCCGCGCCGGCGAAAGCGCCGATCATGTAGAGCGAGCCGTGCGTGAGGTTGATGAAGTTCATGATGCCGAAGACGAGCGTGAGTCCCGCCGACATCAGGAACAGCATGACGCCGAGCTGCACGCCGTTGAGCAATTGCTCTGTCATGAGAGAGAGGGTCACGATCATTCGCTCCCGGGCCCGTCATGCCCGCGCTTGTCGCGGGCATCCACGCCGCGCCGGGCAGCGAAGGCCGCCGCAATTACGAGGATGTGGCCTTGTGATCGCCATTGCAGAGCCCTGTGGCGTGGATGGCCGGGACAAGCCCGGCCATGACGGCGCTGGGGCCTGTCAGTTCGCCATCTTGCACTGGCCGACGTAGGCGTCGCGATGATCGCTGTCGATCTTCTCGCGCACCGCCATGACCGGGCGACCCTTGGGGTCCTTGACGATCTCGGTGAGATAGAAGTCCTGGATCGGGAAGTGGTTCGTGTCGAAGCGGAACTTGCCGCGCACGCTCTCGAACTTCACGGTCTCCAGCGCCTTGCGGAAGGCGGCCTTGTCCTCGATCTTGCCGCCGATGCTCTTCGCGGCGGCGTCGATCAGGCGCGCCGTGTCGTAGGCGTCGGCCGCGTTGGGCGAGGGAATACGCTTGTATTTCGCCTCGAAGGCGGCGACGAATTTCTTGCTGGCGGGATTGTCGAAGCTCTCGGCCCAGAAGGCCGAAGCGAAAGCGCCGACGGCGGCGTCGCCGATCGCCGGCAGAACCGTCTGGTCGAGCGAGAAGGACGGACCATAGAGCGGGATCGTCTTCTTGAGGCCCGCCTGATCGTATTGCTTGACGAAATTGATGCCCATGCCGCCGGGATAGAAGAAGTAGACGCCATCGGGATTGGCCGCGCGCACCTGCGCGATCTCGGCGGCGTAATCGAGCTGGCCGAAGGTTGTGTAGACCTCGCCGACGATCTCGCCCTTGTAGAACCGCTTGAAGCCCGCGAGGAAATCCTTGCCCGCCGGATAGTTCGGCGCGAGCAGATACATTTTCTTCACGCCCTTGTTCTGCAGGTAGAGGCCCATGGCCTCCGACGCCGTGTCGTTCTGGAAGGACGCGGCGAAGAAGTGCGGGTGGCACTGGCTGCCTGCATATTGCGACGGGCCGGCGTTGGACGAGACGATGAAGGCGCCGGCGTCCAGCGCGGGCTTGGCGACGGCGAGCATGACGTTGGAGAAATTGACGCCGGTGATGATCTGCACCTTGTCGCGCTCGATCATCTTGTCGGCGGTCTGGCGACCGACGTCGGGCTTGGCCTGATCGTCGCCCTGAACGACCTCGGCGGGACGGCCGCCGATGGTCTTGCCGTTTTCCTCCAGCGCCAGATTGAAGCCGTCGAGCAGTTCCTGGCCGAGCTGGCCGCTCGGGCCGGAGAAGGTCGACAGGAAACCGATCTTCACGGGATCGGCGGCGAAGGCCGCGCTCGACAGCAGCGACAAGACGAAGGCGGATGCGGCGAGTTTCTTCATCAATTTCTCCCTCGGATTTTTCTGTTTGCCGTCCAGAGACGCGACGTCCGACGCTCTCGGGACAAAGCCCTCCCCCCTTGTGGGGAGGGGTTCACATTCGTGCGCCGCCTATTGCGGCGGCGCGATCGTGATCGAGATTTTCGCGACGCCGTCGACGGCGCCTTCGATCCTGTCGCCCGCGACGATCGGGCCGACGCCCGCCGGCGTGCCGGTCATGATGACGTCGCCCGCCTTCAGACGCAGCGAGCGCGAGGCGAAGGCGATGATTTCCGGCACGTTCCAGATGAGATCGGCGATGTCGGCGTCCTGCTTGATCGCGCCGTTGA
>DAIRCS010000171.1:0-8029 GCA_036796555.1 Rhodoblastus sp.
GCACGACCTTCGCCGACGCCTTCGCCATGGCCGACCAGGTGCTCTATTCGGGCGTTGCCTCGATCACCGACCTTATGGTCAAGCAGGGTCTGGTCAATCTCGACTTCGCCGACGTGCGCTCGATCATGCGCGAGATGGGCAAGGCGATGATGGGCACGGGCGAGGCTTCCGGCGACCAGCGCGCGATCCACGCGGCCGAGGCCGCGATCGCCAATCCGCTGCTCGACGAAGTTTCGATGAAGGGCGCCAAGGGCCTGCTCATCTCGATCACCGGCGGCGCCGACATGACGCTCTACGAGGTCGACGAGGCCGCGAGCCGCATCCGCCAGGAAGTGGACGAGGACGCCAACATTATCCTCGGCGCGACCTTCGACGAATCGCTGGCCGGCGTGATCCGCGTCTCGGTCGTGGCCACCGGCATCGACAAGCCGGCGATGACCGCCGAGATCGAGGACGCCCAGTCCAAGATCGCGGAAGCCGCCGAGCGGCTGCGCCAGCAGGCGATGGCCCGCGCCGCCGCCGCGCCGGCGCCGCAGCGCGAGCCGGAACCCGTCGTCGCGCAGCAGGCGGCCGCCGATCACGCCGCCGCCTACTCCCAGGCCCAGCAGGCCGCCATCGCCCACGCGCAGGCGCTCGCCGCCGCGCAGGCCCAGGCTTTCGCCCAGGCGCAAGCCGCCGCGCAGCCCGCGCCGGAGCCGGTCGAGCAGGTGCACGTCGCTCCGGTCGCGCCGCCGCCGGGCTATTATCCGGCCCCGGCCGAGCCGGTCGCGGTCGAGCACCCCCAGCGCGCGCCCGGCCCCTATGTGCCGCCCGCGCCCGAGCAGCCGGTGCGCCAGCCGCGCATTCCGCAGATCGACGACATGCCCGCGCATGTCCAGAAGCAGTGGCACGAGGCGCGCGCCGAAGGGCAGGGGAACGCCGTCTCGGCCGTCGAGCAGCGCCGCCGCACCCTGTTCGAGCGGCTGACCTCGTTCGGCGCGAGCCGCGAGGAGGCCGCCCGCGCGCAGGTCGAGCCGCAGATGGCCCGTCCGGCGCCCGTCGCGCCGCCGCAGGCCCGTCCGGCGCAGCCGGCCGCCAGCCATGCCGAATACGCCAAGCGCCCGGTCCAGCCGGCCGCTCGGCCCGCCGGCGCCGACGCCTACGGCCGCGTCGCCCCGGCGCGCCCGAGCGAAGAAGAGCAGCTTGAAATCCCGGCGTTCCTGCGCCGCCAGTCGTCCTGACGAAACCAGGCGGCCGGACCGGGCTCCGTCCGGCCGCCAATTTTCTAACGATATGATATCACGGCCTTAATTCCTCCGACGCTGCTTTAACAATCGTTCACAAACCGTGATTTGGCGGGCGCGGCCGGCGCAGCTACTTTTCCGCCGGTTCCGCGAAGCGATTTCCGTCCCGAAGGATGCGATCGGCTTCCCGCCTCCGGGGGCGCGTTCCCGGACCCCGATGGTGTCGGCACGCGGCGTTCGAGCGCGGTCGGCAAACAGTGTACGACCCCCGACGAACTGGAAGCGGATGCCCCGGCTCAAGACTGCCCAGAGCGCGAAATCGATCATGCCCCGCGCCGCCGGGCGGGCGTCGCAGGCCACGCTTTCTTCCAGCATCGCGCTCGAAGGCGCCGGCGTTCATTCTGGCAAGCCCGCGCGCATCGTCCTCCATCCCGCGGACATCGACGCGGGCGTCGCCTTTCTGCGCAGCGATCTCGCCGCCGAGCCCGTTGCGCCGGCGCTGTGGTCGCGCGTCGTCTCGACCGAACTCTGCACCAGCCTCGGCCTGGGCGGCCGGGACGCCGTCGCGACCGTCGAGCATGTCATGGCGGCGCTGGCGGGCCTCGGCGTCGACAATGCGCTGATCGAGGTCGACGGTCCCGAAATTCCGGTTCTCGACGGCTCCTCGGCGCCCTTCGTCGCCGCGATCGACGAGGCGGGGATCCGGACGCAGGCCGCCGGGCGCCGCTCGATCGAAATTCTCAAGACCGTGCGCGTCGAGCGCGGCGCCGCCTTCGCCGAACTCGCTCCCGGCGGGGACGGCCTGACCCTCGACGTCGAGATCGCCTTCGACCATGCCGCGATCGGCCGCCAGCGCAAGGTCCTGCTTCTCGACGCCGCGACCTTCCGCCGCGAGCTGGCGCGCGCGCGCACCTTCGGCTTCATCGGCGACATCGAGCGGCTGTGGCGGGCCGGCTTCGCGCGCGGCGCCTCGCTCGACAATTCCATCGCCATTTCGGACGCCGGCGTGCTCAACCGCGACGAATTCGTCCGCCACAAGATGCTCGACGCCGTGGGTGACCTGGCGCTCGCCGGCGCGCCGATCCGCGGCCTCTTCCGCTCGCGCTGCGGCGGCCATGCGCTGAACCACGCCGTGCTGCAGGCGCTGTTCGCCGATCCGACCGCCTGGCGGCATGTTCCGGCCCGCGCGGCCGTGCGCGGCGAGATGCGGCCGGACATCGGCGCGGCGATCGCTTTCGGCGCGCGGCCGGCGCTGGCGCCGGACCGTAGCTGACCGGCGTCCTGCGGACCCGCAATCGCCACAATCGCGCCGCAAGAAAAGCAAGCGGAGCGTTGGCGTTACGTGCGGTTTTGCGCTATGACGCCCGTGGTTTCGCGTCCTGCGCCCGACCGTTTCGGATTCGGAAGCGCGAACGCGTGTGGAATTTGCGCCGCTGGCGCGTCTGGAATTGCGCTTCGCCGGGCCCCGGCCCGGAGCGCCGGCGTAACGGGGGCGGTGGCGGCCCTCGCGCTTTGTCGAGTTTCGCCGCCGTGAGAGACATGATGCAGAGCCTGGTTCGTTCGATCCTGCACAAGACCGGCGGCGCGCGTCGCGTCGCGCTGGCCGCCGCCGCGAGCCTGCCGCTCGCCGGCTGCTCGGCGCTCGACAGCGCGTCCAACCCGCTGAGTAGCTTCTTCGGCGGCGAGAAATACAAGACCGAAATCCTGCCCGACGTTCCGGCCGACGGCATCTACGACCAGGGCCTCGCGCGCCTCGGCAAGAAGGACTTCTCCGGCGCCGCCAAGAAGTTCGGCGAACTGGAAAAGCAGTATCCGAATTCCGGCTGGTCGCAGAAGGGCCTGCTGATGCAGACCTATTCGGAATATACCGAAGGCAAGTACGACGAGGCGGTGGCGACCGCCAACCGCTACATCGGCCTCTATCCGAATTCGAAGGACGCGCCCTACGTCTATTATCTGGCGGGCATGTCCTACTACAACCAGATCCCGGACGCCGACCGCGACCAGGAGCGGGCGGAAAAGTCGGTCGTGGTCTTCAACCAGCTCGTCGAGAAATATCCCAAGTCGGAATATGTCAACGACGCCAAGTTCAAGATCCAGGTCGCCAAGGACCAGATCGCCGCGCGCGAGATGAAGGTCGGCCGCTTCTACCTCGAGCAGAACAATTACACGGCGGCGATCAACCGCTTCCGCGAGGTGATCGGCAAATACCAGTCGACCCGCCACACCGAAGAGGCGTTGTTTCGCCTGACGGAGGCCTATCTGCGGCTCGGCGTCGTCAACGAGGCGCAGACCGCCGCCGCCGTGCTCGGCCACAACTACCCGGATTCGCAATGGTACAAGGACGCCTACGCGCGCCTGCGCGAGGGCGGACTGGAGCCGAACGAGCAGCGCGATTCCTGGATTTCGAAACTGTTCCGGAAAACCGTGGGCTGATTTGTGAAGGGCGCGCCTGATCCATGCTGGTTCAGCTCGCCATTCGCGACATCGTCCTGATCGACAGGATCGATTTCGATCCTGATCGCGGCCTGACCGTGCTGACCGGCGAGACGGGCGCCGGCAAGTCCATCCTCCTCGACGCTTTCACGCTGGCGCTCGGCGGGCGCGGCGACGGCGCGCTGGTGCGCGCGGGCCAGCCGCAGGGCCAGGTGACCGCCGTTTTCGATCTGGCGATGGACCATCCCGCGCGCGAAGCGGCGCGCGCCCAAGAGATCGACGTCGACGGCGATCTCATCCTGCGCCGCGTGCAGATGGCGGACGGGCGCACGCGCGCCTTCGTCAACGACCAGGCCGTTTCCGCGCAAGCCCTGCGCACGATCGGCCGCGCCATCGTCGAGATCCACGGCCAGCACGACGAGCGGGCGCTGACCGACGCTTCCACCCACCGCGCGTTGCTCGACGCCTTCGGCGGCCTGCAGAAACAGGCCGACGGCGTGCGCGCCGCCCATCGCGGGATGCGCGAGTCGGAAGATGCGCGAGCGGCGGAGGAGGCGCGGCTGGCGAAAGCCCGCGCGGACGCCGATTACCTGACGCATGCGCACGCCGAATTGTCGAAGCTCGCGCCGGAGGCGGGCGAGGAGGACAAGCTGGCGACGCATCGCCAGCGGATGATGCAGTCGGAAAAGGTCGCCGCCGACCTGCGCGAGGCCTACGAATCCGTCGGCGGCGAGAATTCGCCGGTCTCGGCGCTGGCGATGGCCTTGCGTCGGCTGGAACGCCGGCAGCCGCAGGCGCCGGCGTTGATCGATCCGACGTTGGCCGCGCTCTCGGCTGCGCTCGACGGCGTCGAGGCCGCGCGCGCGGCGCTGGAGGCGGCGCTGGAGGAGACCGCCTACGATCCGCGCGATCTCGAGCGCACCGAAGAACGGCTGTTCGCGCTGCGCGCGGCGGCGCGCAAGTATGGCGCGCGCGTGGACGAGCTGCCGAAGGTCGCCGCCAAATTCGCCGCCGATCTCGAGGCGCTGGCGCAGGGCGAAAGCAATCTTGCGCGCCTGACGACCGCCGCCGCCGCCGCGCGCGAAGAATTCGCGAGCAAGGCCGAGGCGCTTTCGAAGGCGCGGAAGGCGACGGCGGCCAAGCTCAACAAGGCCGTGATGGGCGAGCTCGCCCCGCTGAAACTCGAACGCGCGACATTCACCACGCATATCGACAGCGATGCGGCGGCCGCTTCCGCCGACGGCATCGACCGCGTGGAATTCTGGGTGCAGACCAATCCCGGCGCCCGGCCCGGGCCGCTGATGAAGGTGGCGTCCGGCGGCGAGCTCGCGCGCTTCATGCTGGCGCTGAAGGTGACGCTCGCCGACAAGGGATCCGCGCCGACGCTGGTCTTCGACGAGATCGACACCGGCGTCGGCGGCGCGGTGGCCGACGCGATCGGCCAGCGCCTTGCCCGCCTCGCATCTCGCGTGCAGGTGCTGGCGGTGACGCATGCGCCGCAGGTGGCGGCGCGCGCGGGAAAACATTTCCGCATCGCCAAGGATGCGATGGACAGGGGCAAGCGCGTCGCGACCTCGGTCGCCGCGCTGGACGAAGCCGAGCGGCGCGAGGAGATCGCGCGCATGCTCTCGGGCGCGAGCATCACGGCCGAAGCGCGCGCGGCGGCGGCCAGGTTGCTGGAAGGGGCGGGGTAGACCGGACCGCTAGCCTTCAGGCTCGCTTGTGCGCGGTGGAATGCGAGCCTGAAGGCTCGCGGTCCAGAAGACTTCCGCGTTAGTTTCGCACATGGACCTCCTCACCGCCTTCGGCCTTGTCGCCGTTTCCGCCATGCTCGTCACCTATGCGCTGGAAGAGCGCGCGCCGGTCTTCACCCTGCTTTTCGCCCTGTCCTGCGCGGCGGGGTCGGCCTACGGGTTTCTGCAAGGCGCGTGGCCGTTCGGGCTGGTGGAGGCCATCTGGGCGGCGGTGGCCGTGCGGAGGTGGCGGGGGCGGGCGAACGCCTGATCGGAAGCGCCCCTTCTCCCGCAGAGCGGGAGAAGGTGGCACGCGGAGCGTGACGGATGAGGGAGGCGCCGACACCCGAGCGCCTGTCGCAATCGCGGCGCCCTCACCCGACCCCGCTGCGCGGGGGCCACCTTCTCCCGCAGAGCGGGAGAGGGAAAGCGGCGAACTTCTCCGTCCCCGCCAACCGCGCTACATCTGCCGCATGAAGTTCAAGCCCATCGACCAGCTCTCGCCGAAGGTCGCGCGCGCGGAGCATACGCTGCTCGGCGCCGAGATCGCCGAACATGACAAGCGCTACTACCAGGAAGACGCGCCGACCATTTCGGACGCCGACTATGATGTGTTGCGCAGGCGCTACGAGGCGCTGGAGGCCGCCTTTCCCGAATTGCATGCGGCGGGATCGCTGACGAAGAAGGTCGGCGCCGCGCCGTCCCAGAAATTCGCCAAGGTGAAGCACGCCGTGCCGATGCTGTCGCTCGGCAACGTCTTCTCCGATGAAGAGGTACATGAATTCGTCGCGCGCGTGCGACGCTTCCTCGGCTTGAAGGACGATGCGCCGCTGGCCTTCACGGCCGAACCGAAAATCGACGGACTCTCCTGCTCGCTGCGCTACGAACGCGGCGAACTGACGAATGCCGCGACGCGCGGCGACGGGTTCGAGGGCGAGGACGTGACGGCGAACGTGCGCACGATTTCCGACGTGCCGCACAAGTTGAAAGGCGATGTTCCCGACGTGATCGAGGCGCGCGGCGAGGTCTACATGAACCGCGCCGACTTCGCGAAGCTGAATGAAAGGCAGGCCGAAGCGGGAAAGATGGTCTACGCCAATCCGCGCAATTCGGCGGCGGGGTCGCTGCGCCAGATCGACGCCAGCGTGACGGCGCAACGTCCGCTGCGCTTCTTCGCTTACGCCTGGGGCGAGGTCTCCGACATGCCGGCGAAGACGCAAACAGGCATGCTCGACTTTCTGCATCGCGCCGGCTTCGTCACCAACAAGCTCACGAAGGTGTGTCATTCGGCCGACGAGATGATCGCGCATTATCGCGCGATCGAGCAGCAGCGGTCCGCGCTCGGCTACGACATCGATGGCGTCGTCTACAAGGTCGACGACCTGAGATTTCAGGAGCGTCTCGGCTTCGTCTCGCGCGCGCCGCGCTGGGCGGTGGCGCACAAGTTCCCGGCCGAGCGCGCCACCACCGTGCTGCGCGCCATCGACATCCAGGTCGGACGCACCGGCGCGCTGACGCCGGTCGCGCGGCTCGATCCCGTCACCGTCGGCGGCGTCGTCGTGCAGAACGCCACGCTGCACAATGCCGACGAGATCGAACGCAAGGATATTCGCGTCGGCGATACCGTCGTCATCCAGCGCGCCGGCGACGTCATCCCGCAGGTCGTGGAAGTCGTGCACGACAAGCGGCCGCACGGCGCGCGCAAATACGAATTTCCGACGACGTGTCCTGTCTGCGGCTCGGCTGTCGTGCAGGAGATGGACGAGAAAGGCGGCGAGGACGTGGTGCGCCGCTGCGCGGGCGGTCTCACCTGTCCGGCGCAGGCGGTCGAGCGGCTCAAGCATTTCTGCTCGCGGCTCGCCATGGATATCGAAGGGCTCGGCGACAAGCAGATCGAGCTTTTCTACGAGAAGGGGCTCATCAAGGCGCCCGCCGACATCTTCACCCTGCAGAGGCGCAGCGAGGCCGGCGCGTTCGACCTCACGCAATGGGAAGGTTTTGGCGAGACGTCGGTGCGCAATCTCTTCGCGTCGATCGAGTCGCGGCGACAGGTGCCGCTCAATCGCTTCGTCTATGCGCTCGGCATCCGCCGCATCGGCGAGACGAACGCGCGGCGGCTGGCGCGGCATTTCGGCACGTTCGAAGCGCTGCGCGCTGCGGCGAGCGTGGCGACGGAAGGGTCCGAGGCGCGCGAGGAAATCAACAATATCGACGGCGTCGGCGATGTCGTGGCCGAAGCCGTCGCCGATTTCTTTCTCGAAGAGCACAACGAGACGGCGCTCGACGCGCTGCTCGCCGAAGTCGCGCCGCAGCCGATGGAGGCGGTCGCCAACGATAGCCCGGTCGCCGGCAAGACAGTGGTCTTCACCGGTTCGCTGGAGCGTTTGACGCGCGATGAGGCCAAGGCGCAAGCCGACCGGTTCGGCGCGAAAGTGTCGGGATCGGTGTCGAAGAAGACGGATCTCGTCGTCGCGGGGCCGGGCGCGGGCTCGAAGCTGACGAAGGCGCAGGAACTGGGGATCGAGGTGATCTCGGAGGACGAGTGGTTTCGGCGCACCGGGCAGGGATGAGGGGTGCGCTTACCTCCCCTTCATGGGGATCGTTGCAAAATCAGCTGGGCGTGATTCACTTGCTGCA
>DAIRCS010000172.1:0-7718 GCA_036796555.1 Rhodoblastus sp.
CCGGTGTTGCCGCCCGGGAAGGCGACGAGATTGTAGCCCGCCAGAAACTCGTCGATCAGCTCGTTGCCGCCGCCATGGTAGAACCATGCGTTTTCCTGGCGCGCATTGAGGCCGAAGGGGACCGCTGCGCCGAAGCAGAAGGTCGGGTCCTTGCCCCAGTAATAGTAGAGCGCCGTCTGGCCGATTTCGACGGTGCCGTTCTGCGTCGCGTCCAGCGCGCCGGGGCCGGGAACGATTTCGCCGGCGGCGAAGCACTGGATCTGGAACTTGCCGTCCGTCATCTCGGACACGGCCTTCGCCAGGACCTCGGCGCCGCCGAACAGCGTGTCGAGCGATTTCGGGAAGCTCGAGGTCAGGCGCCATTTCACGTCCGGGGCGGTCTGGGCGATGGCGGGGGCGGCAATGCCGGCGCCGGCGCCGGCGAGCGCAGCCGTCTTGAGAAATTTTCTTCTTTCAACCGTCATTTATCTCTCCCTCGCAGGCCGGTCCGAATTTACGCGTTCGCGCGATTGGGCGACCGGCGCCGGCAGGGAGATAAGCATATAAGCGGCTGGGCGCGAAGCGAATTGCGCGCGAGAAGGCGACGTATCGAGGCCCGACGCAGCCTTCGATCGACGAGGTCGCGGATGCGCGCATGCGGCTCTTCGCCGACCGCGCGCGAAAACGCCGCCGGCGGGGCCGGCGGCGTCTTTTCGCAGGAAGAACGTGGCTTAGTAGCAGGCGACGCGAACGCGCTGGTAGCCGAGGAAATTGCCCCAGCTATCGTACATCGGCCGGTTGGCCACGCAACCGTAGCCATAACCGTTGTAGGCGCCCGCCGCGATCGCGCCCAGCGCCAGGCCGCCCACGGCGCCGGCGACCCACGGTCCCGGACCGCCCCAGCCGCGGCGCCAGCCATAGCCGTAACCATAGCCGCCCCGCCAGCCAGGGCCGCCCCGCCAGGCAGGGCCGCCGCGCCAGCCGGGAGCGGCGGCAAATCCCCTGCGGCCGAAGGCGTCGGCCGGGGTCGTGGTCGCCGCGACGGTCGCGCCCAGCGTGAGGGCCGCCAGACCAGCGGTGAGTATCTTGCGGAAGCGGGTCATCGAACTCTCCTTTCGCCGGCGCATCGCCGGAAACTCTCCCGAAAACTCCTATGAGGCCTTTTTGATCCATGGGCGCTGAATAGGGACTGAATGGATTGCGGCCGGAAAAAGGCGGCTCCGGCCGACTTGCCGAGTTCCGGCGCACGTGGCATGCCAGCCGGGAAATCCCCTTTTGCGAGAGGCGAATCCGATGACCAAAGTCGCATTTCTGGGCCTCGGCGTCATGGGCTTCCCCATGGCCGGCCACCTGAAGACCAAGGGCGGGTGCGACGTGGTCGTCTACAATCGTTCGGCGGCTAAGGCGAAGGCCTGGGTCGAGAAGTTCGGCGGGTCCTCCGCGCCGACGCCGCGCGAGGCGGCGAAAGATTGCGATATCGTCTTCGCCTGCGTCGGCAACGACGACGATCTGCGTTCGGTCGTGCTCGGCCCCGACGGCGCGCTCGCCGGCATGAAGAAAGGCGCGATCTTCGTCGACCACACCACCGCCTCGGCCGAGGTCGCACGCGAATTGCACAAGGCCGCCGCCGCGCTCGGCGTCGCCTTCATCGACGCGCCGGTTTCGGGAGGCCAGGCGGGCGCGGAGAACGGCGTGCTGACGGTGATGTGCGGCGGCGACGCGGAACCCTACGCCCGGGCCGAGCCCGTCATCGCCCATTTCGCGCGCGCCTGCCGCCTGATGGGCCCTTCCGGCGCCGGCCAGTTGACGAAGATGGTCAACCAGATCTGCATCGCGGGCCTCGTGCAGGGTCTGTCGGAAGGTTTGCATTTCGCCCAGAAGGCCGGCCTCGACGGCGAGGCCGTGGTCGCGGTGATTTCCAAGGGGGCCGCGCAATCCTGGCAGATGGAAAACCGCTTCAAGACCATGCTCGAGGGCAAGTTCGACTTCGGCTTCGCGGTCGACTGGATGCGCAAGGACCTGTCGATCTGCCTGTCGGAGGCCCGCAACAACGGCGCGAACCTGCCGGTCACCGCGCTCGTCGACCAGTTCTACTCGGAAGTGCAGAAAATGGGCGGGAAGCGCTGGGATACGTCCAGCCTGATCGCGCGGCTCAATCGCTGATCGCGCGTTTCACGGCGTCGCGCAGTACCGGCAGGAGCTCCTTCTCGAACCAGGGGTTGCGCTTCAGCCAGGCGGTGTTGCGCCAGGACGGGTGCGGGGTCGGAATCAGGCGGGGGCGCAGGTCCGCATAGTCGCGCCAGCCGCGCACGATCGAATCCACGGTCGCGTTCCTCGCGATCGGCCGACCGAGCCGCGCGGCGTGAAACCTTTGCGCGTAGCCGCCGACGGCCAGAACGAGCTCGACGTCCGGCATGAGCTCCAGCACGCGGGCGTGCCAGGCGGGCGCGCATTCGCGGCGCGGCGGCAGGTCTGACCCGTGCGCGTCGTATCCCGGAAAGCAAAGTCCGGTCGGCAGGAAAGCGATGCGGCTGGCGTCGTAGAAGGTCTCGCGGTCGACGCCCATCCAGGCGCGCAGGCGGTCGCCGGAGGCGTCGTCGAACGGCAGGCCCGACGCATGGACGCGCGCGCCGGGCGCCTGGCCGACGACGAGCAGGCGCGCCGTTTTCGACACGCGCAGCACGGGGCGCGGCTCATGCGGCAGCGGCGCGCCGAGCGGCTCGTCGCGGCAAATGCGGCAGGCGCGGATTTCGTCCGCGAGGCGATCGAGGTCAGAGATCGACGACAAGGCCGTCGTAGGCGGCCTGCAAACCGCTTTCTTCCCGGATCGCGTCGAGACTGGCGAGCACCTCCGGCCCCATATGGGTGATCAGGACGCGCCGCGCGTCGACGCTCGGCAGCTTCTCGCGCAGGCGCGGCCAATCCATGTGACCGGGCGCCTTGGGCGTCATCGAGTGGCACTCGCAGACCAGCAGATCGGCGTCGGCGGATATGTCGAGCAGCGCATCGGTCCAGGCGGTGTCGCCCGAAAAGGCGAAGGCCTTGCCGCCCGCCTCGACGCGCACGGCCGTCGCGGGCGCGCCCGAGGCGTGGACGACCTCCACGGTGCGCACGTCGAAGCCGGCGATCGTCTCGTGCGAGGGCGGCGAGATCTCGCGAATCTCCCACGGGAAGCGCCATTTGATGCCGGTCGCGCCGGGAAAGAAGGCTTCCATCGCCATGGCCAGGCGCGAGCGCAGCCCCGGCGGTCCGAAGATCGGCAGCGGCTTGTCGCGCGGATCGACGAACTGGGCTTCCAGCAGCAGAAACGGCAGGCCGCCGAAATGATCGCCGTGCAGATGGGTGATCAGCACGCCGTCGATATCGTTGAAGGAGAACCCGAGCCGACGCCAGCCGATGATGGAGCCGGCGCCGAAATCGATCATCAGAACCTTGCCGCCGTTGTCGAGCCGCAGGCAGGTATGCGCCCGCCCGCCGCTGCCGAAAGCGTCTCCGGTGCCGACGAAGGTGACCCGCATGCGGCTCAGGCCTTCGCGCTCGGGCGCGCCGACAATTCGCCATGCCAGCGCGCCACATTGGCCAGTTCCGGCGGCGGCTGGATCCGCGCCAGCCGGAGGAAGTCCATGGCGACGAGGCCGTCGGTGTCGGCGATGGAAAAATCGTCGCCCCCGAGCCAACGGGTCTCCCCCAGACGCTCGTCCAGCACCTTCAGGAAATCGAGGACACGCGGCCGGCTGGTTTCGGCGACCTGCGCAATCTGCGGAACCTCGAGCTGCGCCATCGCCGGGTGGGTGTGACGAAAGACGAGGGCCGTCGGCAGCATCAGGTTGAGCTCGACGCGCCGCCGCCACATTTCCACGGTCGCGCAACCGACCGGACCCCGCCCGAACAGGTTCGGCTCGGGGCGGAGCTCCTCGAAGTAACGGCAGATCGCGATCGATTCCGTGATCGTCGTTCCATCGTCGAGAACGAGCGCGGGCGTGCGTTGCAGCGGATTGATCTTCGAATAGTCCGCCTGCTTGTGCTCCATCTTGCCGAGGTCGACCTGGACCATCGGGACATCGATCCCCTTCTCGGCGAGAAATATACGGACGCGGCGGGGGTTGGGGGCGACCTTGGTATCGTAAAGAATCATTTAAGCGAACTCTCCGGCGCCTGGGTCGCCGCCGCGCGACGGCCCAGCATTAGCACCCGCCCCTATCTGTTGAAAGCGACAGAGGGGTCCGGGCGCCGGGGCCCTGTTCGCGCTGTGCGGAGCCGCACGCCGCGAATCAGGCCCGCGGCGCAGCCGGAATCCGGCGGAATTAATTCAAATCCGGCGGCGAGGGTCAGCCAGTCATTAAGTTTTGTCGCTCAAATTGACGCGACTTGTTCGTGTTGCGTCGTCGCGTGGACCGGTCGTCATGAGTCAAATCACCGCCGAGATGATCGAGCGCGGTCGCGGCGCCAATTCCCGCAATTCGACGGAACGCCGGCGCCTCGCCTACAAGGTGCGCGAGGCCCGCGAGAAGCTGACCACCGGCGGCGCCGGCCATGGCGCCTTCGAAGGCGAATTGCTGCGCATCTACGCCGAGAACCGGATCAGCTCCGCGCCCTGGGCGCTCCTCATCGCCCTGGCGATCGGCGGCGTCTCGATGTTCTGGGCGCCGGTGCAATTCGTCGCGCTCTGGACGGCGACGGTCTGGATGGCGGTCGGCGGCGCCTTTCTGGCGTCCCGGCTGTTCCTGCGGCAGGCGGAAATCACCTCCGTGCGCGCATGGCGCACGAAGATCATTCTGATCGAGGCCGCGCTAGGGCTCGCCTGGGCGTCGATCGTCCTCCTGCTGCTGATGTTCGGCAAGGGCGAAGCGCGCGTCTTCCTGCTCGCCATTCTGCTGATGCTCGGCGCGATGACCGCGATGGCGACCGCGGCGATCCCGAACGCGGTCTACGCGGCGGTGACGCCGCTGTGCCTGGCCATCGCCGGCGTGGCCGCGGGCTCGATGAACGACACGCCCGTGCTCGCGACGACCGCTTTCGTCTGCGGCGCGGAAATCTATTTCGTCGCGCTCGCGCGCCGCCTCTACGAGACGTCGGTGAGCGCGCTCTATGCGCAGGCCGAAAAAGACGGACTGATCGCCGAACTCGAACAGGCGAAATCCAATTCCGACGAAGCGCGTCGCCGCGCGGAAGAAGCCAATCTCGCCAAATCGCGCTTCCTCGCCACCATGAGCCACGAGCTTCGCACGCCGCTCAACGCCATTCTCGGCTTTTCGGAAGTCATGAAGGACGAATTGTTCGGCGCGCACGCGGTTTCCGCCTATCGCGACTATTCGAACGACATCCATTCCAGCGGGCGCCACCTGCTGGCCCTGATCAACGAAATCCTCGACCTCTCGCGCGTCGAGGCCGGCCGCTACGAGCTCAAGGAAGACGCGATCTCGCTCAGCGCCATCATCCAGGATTGCGAACATCTTCTGATGCTGCGCGCGCAAAAGCGCGGCCTCGCCATCGTCGATGCGATCGAAACCGATCTGCCGCGCCTGTGGGCGGACGAGCGCGCCATTCGCCAGGTCGCGCTCAACCTGCTGACCAACGCCATCAAGTTCACGCCGCAGGGCGGACAGATCACGATCAAGGTCGGCTGGACGCAGTCCGGCGGCCAGTATTTCTCGGTGCGCGACACCGGCACCGGCATTCCCGAACACGAAATCCCGATCGTCATGTCGTCGTTCGGGCGCGGCGCGCTCGCGCAGAAAAACGCCGACGAGGGCTCCGGTCTCGGCCTGCCGATCGTCAAGGGGCTGGTGGAACTGCACGGCGGCACGTTCACGCTGCGCTCGAAAGTGCGCGAGGGAACCGAAGTCATCGTCGTCTTCCCTCCCGAACGCGTGATGAACGCCCTGCCCCGGCTCGGCGTGGAGGAAGACGAGGCGCGCGCCGCCCGCGCGCCGCAACGCACGGCCGCCTGATCTTCCGCCCGAGTTGACGCGCGGCCTCGCGCCCGCAACTCTGCGCCGCGAAGCGCAAGGACTTCGCGCGGGGAGGACAACATGGCGGCGCAGACCCGGATCGTGAAGGCCAACGGCCTCGACATGCAGATCGTCGAGGAAGGCGAGGGCCCGCTGGTCCTGCTGTGCCACGGCTGGCCGGAACTCTCCTATTCCTGGCGTCACCAGATTCCGGCGATCGCGGCGGAAGGCTATCGCGTCGTCGCGCCGGACATGCGCGGCTACGGCGGCACGAGCGCGCCGAAGGACATCGGCGCCTATTCGATCTTTCATCTGGTCGGCGACGTCGTGGCGCTGGTCGAGGCGCTCGGCGAGAAACAGGCGATCATGATCGGCCACGACTGGGGCGCGCAGGTCGCCTGGAGCGCGGCGATGTTCCGGCCCGACGTCTTTCCCGCGGTCGCCGCGCTATCGGTGCCGTTGCGCAATCGCGGCCCCGCCGCGCCCCTCGACATTCTCAAGCAGCAGGGGGTCTCGACCTTCTACTGGCAATATTTCCAGAAGCCCGGCGTCGTCGAGGAAGAGATGGCGCGCGACTGGAGCCACACGCTGCGCGCCATCTATTACGGCACGGGTCTCGGCCTGATGCTGAAGCCCGGCCGCGGGATGGTGGAAGACGCGAAAATTCCGGAGAAGACGCCTGGCTGGATCAGCGAGGCCGAAATCCAGCATTACATCGAGACGTTCTCGCGCACCGGCATCGCCGGCGGCATCAACTGGTATCGCAACATCGACCGCAACTGGGAGCTGAGCGCGCCCTGGCAGGACGCGAAGATCACGCAGCCTTCCCTGTTCATCGCGGGGGCCAAGGACCCGGTCATCACCGGCCTGATCGGCGCCAAGGCGCTCGAACAGATGGACGCCTTCCTGCCGGGCCTGCGCGGCAAGGCGATCATCGAGGGCGCGGGACACTGGATTCAGCAGGAAAAGCCTGCGGAAGTGAACAGGGCGCTGATCGATTTCATCAAGGGGTTGTAGCCGGGACCGCCGGCCTCCGGCCGGCTCGACAATAGCGCAAATGCCGGCCGGAGGCCGGCGGTCCCAGCTATGCCTTGTCGCTGACTCCCGCGCTGTCGAAGGTCGCCATCCCGCTCCAGCAGGCGAGCGCCGCCTGGATGATCCCAATCGACAGCGCGGCGCCCGACCCTTCGCCGAGCCGCATGCCGAGATCGAGCAGCGGCTTCTTGCCCAGGCGCCTCAGCACCTCCGCATGCGCGCCTTCGGCCGACAGGTGGCCCGCGATGCAATGGTCGAGCGCGCCACGATCGAGCGCATGCAGCACGGCCGCGGCCGCGCAGACGACATAGCCGTCGAGCACGACCGGCACGCGCTCGATGCGCGCGGCCAGGATTGCGCCGGCGATGGCCGCCATCTCGCGGCCGCCGAGGCGCCTCAATACTTCGAGCGGATCGGCGAGATGGTTGCGATGCAGGTCGACCGCGCGCTCGACCGCGTCGATCTTGCGCTTCAGGCCCTCGTCGTCCACGCCCGTGCCGCGCCCGACCCAGTCCGACGCCTTGCCGCCGTAGAGCGCGTAATAGACGGCGGCGGCCGGCGTCGTATTGCCGATGCCCATTTCGCCCGGCGCGATCAGGTCGGCGCCCGATATCGCCTCCATCCCGAAGGCCATGGTGGCCGCGCATTCGGCTTCCGTCATCGCCGCGTCCTGCGTGATGTCCTTGGTCGGAATTTCGAGCGCCATTTCGAAGACCTTGAGGCCGGCGCCGAAGGTCGCGCAAATCTGGTTCA
>DAIRCS010000173.1:0-7711 GCA_036796555.1 Rhodoblastus sp.
GAGGCCGACGAGAGCGACGGCACGTTCCTGAAACTGCCGGCCGACGTCGCCATCGTCACCAATATCGATCCCGAGCATCTCGATCATTTCAAGACGTTCGACGCGATCAAGGAAGCCTTCCGGCAGTTTGTCGAGAACCTGCCGTTCTACGGCTTCGCCGTCATGTGCCTCGATCATCCCGCCGTGCAGGAGCTCGTCGGCAAGATCGAGGACCGGCGCGTCATCACCTATGGCGAGAATCCGCAGGCCGATGTGCGGTTGCTCGATGTCGATCTCACCGGCGGCGTGTCGCGCTTCAACGTGCTGATGCGCGACCGCAAGAGCGGCGCGGCCACCTATCTCGAAAATCTCGTGATGCCGATGCCCGGCCATCACAATGCGCTCAACGCGACGGCGGCGATCACGGTGGCGAGCGAACTCGGGCTGACGCCCGAGCAGATCCGCAAGGCGCTGGCGACGTTCGGCGGCGTGAAGCGGCGCTTCACCAAGACGGGCGAATGGAATGGCGTGCAGATTTTCGACGACTACGGCCACCATCCCGTCGAGATCGCCGCCGTGCTGCGCGCAGCTCGGGCTTCTACAAAGGGACAGGTGATCGCCATCGTGCAGCCGCATCGCTACACGCGCCTGCAGAGCCTGTTCGACCAGTTCGCGACCTGCTTCAACGACGCCGATACGACGATCGTCGCCGACGTCTATGCGGCCGGCGAACAGCCGATCGAGGGCGTCGACAAGGATTCGCTGGTCGCGGCCATTGTCGCGCACGGGCATCGCCAGGCGATCGCGTTGCCGAACCCGGATGCGCTGCCGGCGATGGTGAAGGAGATCGCGCGGCCCGGCGATTACGTCGTATGCCTCGGCGCGGGCAACATCACGCAATGGGCCTACGCGCTGCCGGCGCAACTGGCGGGGTGATTATGCGCAGTCGCAAGACCCCCTCCCCAACCCTCCCCCGCTGCGCGGGAGAGGGGAGGGCAAGCGTTCAGGACAAGCGATGCGTCGGCGGCTTGCACGCATCGTCTCCCTCTCCCGCAGACACAAAGTCGGCTGTTGCCGACTTTGGTCAGATACGGGGGAGGGCCGGGGAGGGGGCTTCGACAGTCCAATGATCTTCCCCGACATCACAGCCGAACTTCGCGCCGACATGCCCGACCTGCGTGGGCGTCTCTTGGCCAACGAGCAGCTCGCGCCGTTCACATGGTTTCGCGTCGGCGGTCCGGCGCAGGTTCTGTTCCAGCCGGCGGACGAGGAGGACCTGTCCTATTTCCTGTCGCGCCTGCGGCAGGAGATTCCCGTTCTCGTCGTCGGCCTCGGCTCCAATCTCATTGTGCGCGATGGCGGCGTGCCGGGCGTGGTCATGCGGCTCGGCGGCAAGGCCTTTGCCGATATCGTGGTGGAAGAGGGTCATCGCCTGCGCGTCGGCGCCGCGGCGCCGGATCGTTTCGTCGCCAGGCGCGCGGCGGAGCTGGGCGTCGCCGGCCTCGAATTCCTGAGCGGCATACCGGGCGCGATCGGCGGCGCCTTGCGCATGAACGCCGGCGCGCATGGCGGCGAGACCAGGGATGTGCTGATCGAGGCGCGCGGCGTCGAACGCAACGGCGAGACGATCGAGATCAGCAACGCCGGCATGGGCTTTTCCTATCGCCATTCCGGCGCGCCGCGCGACGTGATCTTCACGCAAGCGCTGCTGCAGGGCAGGGCGGGCGACCGGTTCGAGATCCAGGCGCAGATGGACCGCATCACCGAAGCGCGCGAGAAGGCGCAGCCGATCCGCGAGAAGACGGGCGGCTCGACCTTCAAGAATCCGCCCGGCGGCAAGGCCTGGCAGGAGGTCGACAGGGCCGGTTGCCGCGGGCTGATCGTCGGCGGCGCGCAGGTGAGCGAGATGCATTGCAACTTCCTCATCAATCGCGGCGACGCTACGGCGGCCGACATCGAAGCGCTCGGCGAAGAGGTCAGGCGCCGCGTGCGGGAAACGAGCGGCGTCGAGCTGGAATGGGAGATCAAGCGCGTGGGCGTTGCGGGCTGATGGACCGCGCGCCTTCAGGCTCGCCGGCGGACGTCGGCGCGCGGGACAGGGGCGAGCCTGAAGGCCCGCGGTCCGGCGTTCCCGCCTTCCTCGGCTCCTGGGCGCTCTCCGCGCTCATCGTCGCGCTCGCCGTCGCGCAGCAGGCCTTCGGCCATCTCAACGGCGACGATAGCTGGTTCATCCTGTTCGCCGAGCGCGTCGCCGGCGGCGCGAAGGCCTATGTCGATATTTCCGATCCCAATCCGCCGGCCGGATTTCTCGTCTACATGCCGGCCGTGCTGCTCGCGCGGGCGACGGGACTTTCGGCGGAGTTCTGGACGGTCGTCCAGACGTTCGTCTTCACGTTCATCTCGCTCGCGCTGTCCGGCGCGCTGTTGTCGCGCGCGGGACTGCTGTCGCATGAGGAATCCGGCGCCCTGCGCAACGCGGCGCTGTGGGTTCTGCTGTTCGCCGCCGGCTTCGGATTCGCCGAGCGCGAGCATTTCGCGCTGATCGCCTTTTTGCCGTTCGCGGCGGCGATGCTGGCGCGATCGGACCCGCGCTCCCCCTTGTGGGGAAGGGCTGGGGGTGCGGAGCGGGCAATCTCGCCGGATTACCCGACCCCCCACCCTAACCCTCCCCCAAAGGGGGGGCGGGAATCAGGTCCGGGGCGGCCGAGCGACAGCCGTCTCCTGTTGCAGATTCTCGCCGGCCTCTGCGGCGGCGTCACGCTCTGCTTCAAGCCTTATTTCGCCCTGCCGCTCGCGGCGGTCGTGCTGTTCGCCATCGCGCGGCGGCGTTCGGTCGCGCCTCTGTTCGCCGTGGAGAATTTCGCGGCCGCGAGCGTCGCCATCGCCTATGCGCTTCTCGTCTGGCTGCGCTATCCCGATTACGTCTGGAGCGTCGCGACCGTCGCGATGGATGTCTATGCGCCGGCGCGCTACGGCATTGCCGAGGTCATGGCCTCGCCGCCTTTCGTCTTCTCCGCCGTCCTGCTGCTTGGGTTAGCGGCGGGCCTTTATTTTCTGGGCTTCGAAGTCCGTGCGGCCCTGCTCGGCGTCGCCTCCGTGGGCTTCTTCGCGACCTATGTCATCCAGTCGAAGAACTGGTTCAACCATGCCTGGCCCGGCGAGGCGCTGGGCGTGCTGGCGCTGGTCGCGCTGGCGCTCGGGCGCCTGCCGACGAGAGGCGAAGCGGCGGCGCGGTTCGCGCGGCTCGCCGTCCTGCCGGCGCTGATCGTCGCGCCGTTCCTGTGCGCCGTGCAGCTTAACCTGCTGGGCGCGGAGGAATATGCGGGGCTGACGGCGGCGGTGCGCGAGACCGGGCCGGCGCGCCCGAAGATCGCCGCGCTCGCGCGTCAGCTCGACATCGGCCATCCGCTGACGCGGCGGCTCGGCGGCGTGTGGGTCGGGCGGCGCAACGCGCTGTGGGTCGACAATTGCGTGCGGCAGATCCTGGCGACGCGGAAGGTCGACGACGAGACGCGCGCGAAACTGCTCGAATACGCCGCCGACGAGCGGCGCGAGGTCGGCGAGGACATCACGAAAGGCAAGCCGGATATTTTGCTGATCGAGGATCCGCCGCTGCGGGAATGGGCGGTGAAAAAGCCGGAATTCGCCGGCTTGCTGGACGGCTATGCGAAGAAGGCGCAGGTGGGGGATATCGAGGTGTGGCGCCGAGTCGGGGGTTAGTTCCCCTTCCCCTTGCGGGGAGGGGGCAGGGGTGAGGGCGGGCTGGGTCTGACCTCGCGCGATTTGGCCCAGTCGACCCCCACCCTAACCCTCCCCGCAAGGGGGAGGGAATCAGATGCGAGCTGAAGGCTCACTGGCCGGATACCGGCAGAGGATTGATCAAATGACCAAACACGTCGCGGTGCTGATGGGCGGATGGGCCTCGGAGCGGCCGGTGTCGCTGCGCTCGGGCGAAGAATGCGCCAGGGCGCTGGAGAGCGTCGGCTATCGCGTCACCAAGGTCGATGTCGGCCGCGACATCGCCGCGCAGCTTGCCGCGCTGAAGCCCGAGGTCGCCTTCAACGCTCTGCACGGGCCGGGCGGCGAGGACGGAACCATCCAGGGCGTGCTGGAGGTGCTGGGTATCCCATATACCCATTCCGGCGTGCTCGCCTCCGCGCTCGCCATGCAGAAGGACCTCGCCAAGACGATTCTGGCGGCCGCGGGCGTGCCCGTGCCGGCCGGCAAGGTGGTCAGCCGGTTCGAGGCGGCCAAGGCCCACGTGCTGCCCGCGCCCTACGTGCTGAAGCCCGTGGCGGAGGGCTCGTCCTTCGGGGTCTTCATCATCAAGGAAGGGCGCTCGCATCCGCCGCAGGAGCTGGTTTCGCCGGACTGGACCTACGGCGAGATGATGCTGGCGGAAAAATTCGTCGACGGGCGCGAGCTGACCTGCGCCGTCATGGGCGACCGGGCGCTGGGCGTCACGGAGATCAAACCCGTTTCCGAAGCGTTCTACGGATACGACGCAAAGTACGCAAAAGGCGGGTCAATCCACGTCGTTCCGGCACAAATTAAAGAAAATATTTACCAAAGGATTCAAGAGTTGGCAGTTGTGGCGCACAGGGCGCTCGGCTGTCGCGGCGTGAGCCGGACGGACTTTCGGTACGACGACCGCCCCGGAGGTACGGGCGAGCTCGTCGTGCTGGAAGTCAACACCCAGCCGGGCATGACGGAAACGTCTCTTGTGCCTGAGTTGGCGGCCCATGCGGGCCTCTCGTTCGGCGAGCTGGTAAAATGGATGGTGGAAGACGCGTCCTGCAATCGTTGACGGAGCTGATCGGCTCTCCGTTCGCGTTTGCCTTTGCGCGTCCGCAACTCGCCGTCGGCGCCGTCGCCCGCCCCGTCCCGCGTCCCCGCGTGCGCGCGCCGCGCCGCACCGGCCTCGAGCGGCTTCTGGCCGCCGCCGTTCATCCGCTCGCGACCGGCGCGCTGGTCTTCGGTTTCCTCGGCGGCGCCTTCGCCTATGCCGCCGTGCGCGGCGGCGCCTATGAAAATTTCATCCAGACGGTCGGCACGCCCGGCGATCTTCTCGCCCGCGCGCTCGGCATGGGCGTGGATACGGTCACGATCTCCGGCATCAGCGAGCTCAGCGAGAAAGAGATTCTGACCTACGCCGGCGTGAAGGCGCGCAATTCGCTGCCCTATCTCGACGCCGAGGGCATGCGCACCCGCCTGCGCTCCATGCCGATGGTGCGCGACGCGGAAGTGCGCAAGCTCTATCCGAGCCGGCTCGCCATCACCATCGTCGAGCGCCAGCCCTATGCGCTGTGGCAGAAGGACGGGCAGATCTCGATCGTCTCGGCCGATGGCGTGCCGATCGATACGCTGCACGACGAGCGTTACGCGACCCTTCCGCTGATCGTCGGCGACGGCGCCAACGAGCGGCTCGAGCAATATCGTGGGATCGTCGAGGCGGCCGGCGATCTCGGCGGCCGCATCAAGGCCGGCGCGCTGGTGTCGCGGCGGCGGTGGTCGCTGTTCACGACGGATGGCGTCGAGGTGCGCCTGCCCGAGCTCGAACCTGAGGCCTCCGTGCGGCAACTGGCGCAGATGCAGCGCGACTATCGCATTCTCGACAAGGATATCGTGGCGCTCGACCTGCGCGTGCCCGGACGCGTCGAGGTCCAATTGAGCAACGAGGCGGCGAGCGCGCGCCTCGACGGCCTGACCCGCAAGGCCAGGGGGAAGTCCTGATGGGCGTGTCCGTAAATCTGCCGCGCATGCGTCCGCTGTCGTCGCGCAAGAGCGCGATTTTGTCCGTTCTGGACGTCGGTACGAGCAAGATCGTCTGCCTGATCGCGCGCCTTGATCCGATCGAGCCCGGCCAGCCCGCGCGCGGCCGCACGCACGGTTGCCGCATCCTCGGCATCGGCCACCAGCGCTCGCGCGGCATGAAGGCCGGCCAGGTCGTGGACATGGAGGAGGCGGAGACGGCGATCCGTCTCGCCGTCGACGCCGCCGAGCGCATGGCCGGCGTGCAGGTGGACAACGTCATCGTCTGCGCCTCCGGCGGGCGCATTTCCTCGCAGCATTTCCAGGCGAAGGTCGCGGTGGGGGACCGGTCCGTCGGCGAGCCGGACGTCCATCGCGTGCTCGAGGCCACCTGCGCGCGGAGCGCAAGGGACGGCCGTGCAGTGCTGCATTCGCTGCCGACCAGCTTCTCGGTCGACGGCGCCGAAAACATCCGCGACCCCAAGGGCATGATCGGCGACGAGCTCGCCGCGCATCTGCATGTCGTCTCCACCGACGCGGCCGCGATCCGCAACCTCGGCCTCGCGGTCGAGCGCTGCCATCTGACCGTCGAGGCCTTCGTCGCCTCGCCCTACGCCTCCGCGCTGGCGACGCTCGCCGACGACGAGGCCGAGATCGGCGCCACCGTCATCGATTTCGGCGGCGGCTCGACCTCGGTCGCGGTCTTTTCCGGCGGCGCGCTGATCCACATGGATTGCGTGGCGGTGGGCGGCAATCACGTGACGCTCGACGTCGCGCGCGGCCTCAACGTGCGCCTCAACGGCGCCGAACGCCTCAAGACGCTCTACGGCAGCGCCATTCTCGCGCCGACCGACGAGCGCGAGACGATCGCCATCGAACATGTCGGCGACGACGCCGGCCAGACGACGCATCTGCCGCGCTCGCAGCTCGTGCGCATCATCCGCCCGCGCGTGGAGGAGATCGTGGAGCTCGTGCGCGACCGGCTGCGCCAGCAGGGCCGGCCGCTGCATGCGGGCTCGCGCATCGTGCTGACGGGCGGGGCGAGCCAGTTGACCGGGCTGCCGGAGACGGCGCGCCGGATCGTGGGCGGCCAGGTGCGCATCGGGCGGCCAGTCGGCGTGCAGGGCCTGCCGGAATCCGGCAAGAGCCCAGCCTTCGCGGCCTCCGTCGGCCTGCTGGTCTATCCGCAGGTCGCGGGACAGGAGCATTTCGAGCCGAGCCGCGAGCGTCTCGCGGCGGCGGTGGGAGCTGACGGCTATTTCGCCCGCGTCGGGCGGTGGCTGAAGGAAAGTTTTTGAGTCGAGGACCGGCGGGGAAGCGGCGGCGGAACCTGACGGATCGAGTGAAACCGGGGCGCATGTGTGCGGTCCATTGGAAAAGAGGCTGAGGCGATGACGATCAATCTGAAGGGACCCGAGCTGCGCGAGCTCAAGCCCAGGATCATGGTGTGCGGCGTGGGCGGCGGCGGCTGCAACGCGGTCAACAACATGATCACGTCGGGATTGAGCGGCGTCGATTTCATCGTCGCCAACACCGACGCGCAGGCGCTGATGACCTCCAAGGCCGACCGCATCATCCAGATGGGCCTGCAGGTGACCGAAGGCCTCGGCGCCGGCGCGCAGCCTGAAGTCGGCCGCGCGGCCGCCGAAGAAGCGATCGAGGAAATCCGCGATCACCTGCAGGGCGCGCACATGTGCTTCGTCACCGCCGGCATGGGCGGCGGCACGGGCACGGGCGCGGCCCCGGTCATCGCCCGCACGGCGCGCGATCTCGGCATCCTCACCGTCGGCGTCGTCACCAAGCCGTTCCAGTTCGAGGGCGCGCGCCGCATGCGCACCGCCGAATCCGGCATCGGCGAATTGATGAAGCATGTCGACACGCTGATCGTCATTCCCAACCAGAACCTGTTCCGCATCGCGACCGAGCGCACGACCTTCGCCGACGCCTTCGCCATGGCCGACCAGGTGCTCTATTCGGGCGT
>DAIRCS010000174.1:0-7617 GCA_036796555.1 Rhodoblastus sp.
CGGCACGCCGCACATGGGAATGTCGTCGCCCTGGTGCTTGCCGCGCTTGGTCAGCACGATGCCGAGCGCGCGGGAGGCGATTTCGGCGTCCTCGAAAAAGAGCTCGTAGAAATCGCCCATCCGGTAGAACAGCAGGCAATCCGGATTGGCGGCCTTGATCTCCAGATATTGCGCCATCATCGGCGAGGGCTTCTCGCCGGCCGCGGCTTTGGGTTTTTCGTCGACGGGGCGGTCCATGGCGGGCGGGACGCTAGCAGCCGGCGGCGGCGGGCGCGAGGGCGCGGCGCGCACGATCCACGACGAACTTGGCGCGCCGCGCTAGACTGGGCCCGGACGGAGGCAGGAATGACCGGAATCGGCGGCAAGGCAGGCGAACTCGCGATCCGCGACGCCACGGCGGCGGATGCGGCGGCGATCTGCGCCATCTACAACCATGCCGTGCGGGAGACGACCGCAATCTGGAACGACGTCGAGGTTGACGCCGCCAATCGCGCGGCATGGCTCGCGGAGCGGCAGGGCGCGGGTTTTCCCGTGCTCGTGGCGGAGCGCGCCGGCGCTTTGGCCGGCTACGCGACCTACGGTCCGTTCCGGCCGCACGACGGCTACCGCTTCACCGTCGAGAATTCCGTTTACGTCGCGGAAACGGCGCGGGGCGGCGGCGTCGGGCGCGCCCTCATGGAGGCGCTGGTGGCGCGGGCGCGAAAAGCCGGGCTGCACGCCATGATCGCCGGCATCGAGGCGGAAAACGCCTCCTCGATCCGCCTGCACGCCAGCCTGGGCTTTGTGGAGGCCGGCCGTCTGCCGCAAGTCGGAACCAAGTTCGGGCGCTGGCTCGATCTTCTCTTCATGCAGTTGACGCTGGCCGATTCCGCGCCCCGCTGAGCGGCGAGGGGCTTAGCGTTAAGACCATCGGACCGCCCGACGCGCCTTGTGGGGCGGGAATGTGGCGTTTATGGTCCGCCCTCCCGCGGAAACCCGCCTGTTCGAGCCGAAAATGTCCAGCCAGAAGACCAAGCCGCCGAAACGCCCGACCTTCACCGACCGCGAGGCCCTGCTGTTCCATTCGCAGGGCCGCCCCGGCAAGCTGCAGATCATTCCCACCAAGCCCATGGCGACCCAGCGCGACCTGTCGCTGGCCTATTCGCCGGGCGTCGCGGTTCCGGTTCTGGCCATCGCCGAGGACGCCTCGCGGGCCTACGATTACACGGTCAAGGGCAATCTCGTCGCCGTCATCACCAACGGCACGGCCATTCTGGGCCTCGGTAATCTCGGCGCGCTGGCCTCCAAGCCGGTGATGGAAGGCAAGTCCGTCCTGTTCAAGCGCTTCGCCGACGTCGATTCGATCGACCTCGAAGTCGAAACGGAAGACCCCGAGGAATTCATCGCCGCCGTCCGCTATCTCGGCCCCTCCTTCGGCGGCATCAATCTCGAGGACATCAAGGCGCCGGAGTGCTTCATCATCGAGGAGCGCCTGCGCGAATTGATGGACATTCCGGTCTTCCACGACGACCAGCACGGCACGGCGATCATCGCCTGCGCCGGCATGATCAACGCCATGAGCCTGACCGGCCGCGACATCGGGAACGTGCGCCTGGTCTGCAACGGCGCCGGCGCGGCCGGCATCGCCTGCCTCGACCTGCTGCGCGCCATGGGCATGCCGCAGGAGAACATCACGCTGGTGGACACCAAGGGCGTCGTCTATCGCGGCCGCACCGAGGGCATGAACCAGTGGAAGTCGGCCTACGCCGTCCAGACCGACCGCCGCACGCTGGCGGAAGCCGTCAAGGACGCCGACATCTTCTTCGGCCTGTCCGCCAAGGGCGCGCTGACGCAGGACATGGTCGCCTCCATGGCGCCCAATCCGATCATCTTCGCCATGGCCAATCCCGATCCGGAAATCACGCCGGAGGACGCGCTCGCCGTGCGCCCCGACGCGATCATCGCCACCGGTCGCTCGGATTATCCGAACCAGGTGAACAACGTTCTGGGCTTCCCCTACATCTTTCGCGGCGCGCTCGACGTGCGGGCGAAGACGATCAACATGGAGATGAAGATCGCCGCGGCGAACGCGCTCGCCGAACTCGCGCGCGAGGACGTGCCGGACGACGTCGCCGCCGCCTATCAGGGGGCCCGCCCGCGCTTCGGGCGCGAATACATCATCCCCGCGCCGTTCGACCCGCGCCTCATCTCGGTGGTTCCGGCCGCCGTCGCCAAGGCGGCGATGGAATCGGGCGTCGCGCGCAAGCCGATCGTCGACTTCCACGGCTACAAGCAGCAGCTCTCCGCCCGCCGCGATCCGATCGCCGGCGCGCTGCAGGGCATATTCGACCGGGTGCGCCGCAACCCGAAGCGCGTCGTCTTCGCCGAGGGCGAGGAAGAGCAGGTGATTCGCGCCGCCGTGTCCTTCGTCAACCAGGGCCTCGGCCGCGCCCTGCTGGTCGGCCGCGAGGATCTCATCCAGGCGACCGCCAAGGCCAACGGTCTCGACCTCAGCGACAATATCGAGATCCACAACGCGCGCACGTCGGCCCGCAACGCCGACTATGCGCAATTCCTCTACGAGCGGCTGCAGCGCAAGGGCTTCCTGTTCCGCGACTGCCAGCGCTTCATCAACCAGGACCGCAATTATTTCGCCGCCGCCATGGTCGCGCGCGGCGACGCCGACGCCATGGTGACGGGCGTGACGCGCAATTTCTCGATCGCGCTCGAGGAAGTGCGGCGCGTCATCGATCCCAAGCCCGGCCATCGCGTGATGGGCGTCTCGCTCATTCTTTCGCGCGGCAAGCCGGTGCTCCTTGCCGACACGGCCATCACCGAACTGCCCAACGCCGAGGAGATCGCGGAGATCACCAAGGGCGCTGCAGGCGTCGCGCGCCGTCTCGGCTTCGAGCCCTGCGTCGCCCTGCTCTCCTTCGCCACCTTCGGCCAGCCGCCGGGCGAGCGCTCGGCGCGTGTGCAGGAAGCCGTCCGCATTCTCGACCGCGAATACCTCGACTTCGTCTATGACGGCGAAGTCGCGGCCGACATCGCGCTCAATCCCGAATTGCGCGGCCCCTATCCATTCTGTCGCCTGAAGGGGCCCGCGAACGTGCTGGTCATGCCGGCTTTCCACGCCGCCTCGATTTCGTCGAAGATGCTGCAGGAGATCGGCGGCGCGACCGTCGTCGGCCCGCTCATCGTCGGCCTCGACCGCGCCGTGCAGATCATCCAGCTCGGCGCCAAGGACAGCGAGATCGTCAACATGGCGGCGCTGGCGGCGTTCAATATCGGGGGGTGATGGGACCGCGAGCCTTCAGGCTCGCAATGCCGACGGCGTCTTTGCGAGCCTGAAGGCTCGCGGTCCCCTCAATGCGCCTCGTCCCAGTTCTGCGCGGCGCGCGCCTCGACGACCAGCGGCGCCGAAAGCGCCACTGCAGGATGCGGCGCTTCGACCATCACGCGCTTGACGACCTCGATCGTCTTCTCGACCTCGGACTCAGGCGCCTCGAACACCAGTTCGTCGTGCACCTGCAACAGCATCTGCGCCTTCAGGCTCGCGGCGAGCAGCGCATCGTCCATGCGGATCATGGCGCGGCGGATGATGTCGGCGGCCGTGCCCTGCAGCGGCGCGTTGATCGCGGCGCGCTCGTTGAAGGCGCGTTCCGACGGATTGGATGAGGCGATACGCGGATAGTGGCACTTGCGGCCGAACATGGTCGTCACGTATCCCTGCTCGCGGCAAAGCTTTTTCGTGCGGTCCATGTAGTCGCGGATGCCGGGAAAGCGTTCGAAATATTTCCTGATGTAGGCGCCCGCTTCCTCGCGCGGGATTCCGAGCTGGTTGGCGAGACCGAAGGCGGAAATGCCGTAGACGATGCCGAAATTGATCGCCTTGGCGCGCCGGCGGGTCTCCGACGGCATGTCCTTGACCGGCACGCCGAAGATTTCCGACGCGGTCGCCGCGTGAATGTCGAGCCCCTCCGCGAACGCTTTCTTCAACTGCGGAATGTCGGCCATCTCGGCCAGCAGCCGCAGCTCGATCTGCGAATAATCGGCGGAGATCAGCTTGCGGCCGGGCGTCGCGACGAAAGCCTTGCGGATTTTGCGGCCCGCCTCGTTGCGCACGGGAATGTTCTGCAGATTCGGCTCCGACGACGAGAGCCGGCCCGTTGTCGTCGCAGCCAGCGAATAGGACGTGTGCACGCGCTGCGTCTGCGGATTGACGTAGGACGGCAGCGCATCGGTGTAGGTCGATTTCAGTTTCGACAATTGCCGCCAGTCGAGAATGCGTTGCGGCAGTTCATGACCCTCCGCGGCGAGATCGTCGAGAACGCCGGCGGCCGTCGACCACGCCCCGGTCGCCGTCTTCTTCGCGCCGGGCAGGCCCATTTTGCCGAACAGGATGTCGCCGATCTGCTTGGGCGAGCCGATGTTGAATTTTTCGCCGGCGAGTTCGTGGATATCCGCTTCGAGACGCGCCATGTCCTGCGCGAATTCGCCCGACAGACGGGAGAGGATCTGCCGGTCGATAGCGACGCCGCGCTGTTCCATGCGCCCGAGCACGCCGACCATCGGCCGCTCAAGCGTCTCGTAGACGCGCGTCATCGATTCGGCCGGCAGCCGCGGCGCCAGCGTGCGCCAGAGACGCAGCGTGACGTCGGCGTCTTCAGCGGAATATTCCGTCGCGCGATCGACGGCGACTCGCGCGAAACCGATGAAGGTCTTGCCCTGCCCGGCCACCTCGCCGAAGGCGAGCGGCTTGTGGCCGAAATATTTCACGGACAATTCGTCCATGCCGTGATTGTTGCGGCCGGCGTCGAGCACGTAGGACGCGAGCATCGTGTCGGCGACCGGCGCCATGTCGATGTCGCGCTGCGCCAGCACGAGCCAGTCGAATTTGGCGTTCTGCGCGATCTTGATCACGTCCGGCGCCTCGAGCAGCGGCTTCAGCCGCGCGATCACATCCGATTCGCGGAGCTGGCCCTCGATCAGTCCATTGCCGCCGAACAGATCGCCGTCGCCCTTGACATGCCCGATCGGCACATAAGCCGCGCGTCCCGGCGCAAGCGCCATCGAGACGCCGATGAGATCGGCCTGCATGGCGTCGAGCGACGACGTTTCGGTGTCGATGGCGATGACGCCGGCCTCGTGCGCTTCGGCGATCCAGCGATCGAGCGTAGCGAGATCGGAGATCGTGACATAGCCCGCCAGGTCGAACGCGCCGCCCTGCGCTTGCGTCGCGCGCTCGGCGGCCAGCGTCGCCGGCGCAAGGCTATCTGTCGACGCATGCCTTGCAAGCGTCGGCGCGGCTTGCGCGGGCGCGGCCGGCGCGGCGGCGGGCGCTTCCTCGCGCTCGCGCTCCGGCAGCGCATCGCCATTGCGGCCACGCCAGCCGCCAGGGCCGACAAGGTCCGCGCGCGGCTCGATCTCGTTGGCGTCCACGCCGAACAACTCGCCCACGCGGCGCGTGATCGTGGTGAATTCCATCGCCTTGAGGAAGGCGACGAGATTTTTCGCATCGGGCTCGCCGAGGCCGAGGTCGTCGAGCGGACATTCGACCGGCGCGTCGCTGACGAGCGAGACAAGCTGCTTCGAGACCTTGATGAGCGCGACGCTGTCAGGATCGGTCAGCGTCTCGCGACGCTTGGGCTGCTTGATTTCGGACGCGCGCGCCAGCAAGGCGTCGAGCGAGCCATATTCGTTGATGAGCTGAGCGGCGGTCTTCACGCCGATGCCGCGCGCGCCGGGCACATTGTCCGTCGAATCGCCGGCCAAAGCCTGCACATCGACCACCCTGTCCGGCGCGACGCCGAAATAATCCTGGACTTCCGCCAGCCCGATCCGCCGTTCTTCGCGCGCGCCCGCCGAACCAGCGACGCCGGAGGCCGGATCGTACATGGACACTTTCGGCGTGATGAGCTGCATCAGATCCTTGTCGGCGGAGATGATCAGAACGTCCGCGCCCTTCGCTTCCGCCTGGCGCGCGTAGGTCGCGATCAGATCGTCGGCCTCGTAGCGGTCCTGCTCGATCGGAATCATGCCGAAGGCGCGCACGGCCTCGCGCATCAGCGGAAACTGCGGCACAAGGTCCTCGGGCGGCTCGCTGCGATTGGCCTTGTATTCCGGATAGATTTCCTTGCGGAACGAGTTTTCCGATTTGTCGAAGATGATGGCGAGATGCGTCGGCTTCGCGCCGGCCGCGCCCTCGCGCACAAATTGCAGCATCTTCGTGCAGAAGAGGCGCACCGCGCCGGTCGGCAGGCGGTCGGAGCGGTAATTGTATTTCGCATCCTGCCGGATCGACTGGAAATAGGCGCGGAACACGAAGGAGGAGCCGTCGACCAGAAAGACGTGGTCGCCGGCTTTGACGGGACGGTGACATGAGCTCATGGCGCCAAACTAGCGCGGAATCGGCGAAAAGGGATGTGGCGCGGGGATCGTTCTAGAAAGACGCGGTCTCGCGCCGGAAACCGGCTCTTTCCGCGGCGTCGAGGACGATGTCGGCCAGGACGGCGATCAGCAGCAGACTGGCGATCGCCATCAGCAGAGCGCTTGGCGCCGAGGGGGCGAGGCCGCGGCTTGCGGCCGCGAGCAGAGCTGAAAAGAGAGGGATCCAGAGGACCGCGAGCGCCGGCGCGACGCGCCCCAGCCGCGCCAGCGCCTCGCCCGCGGGCGAGGCCCCGAGCGCCATCGCGCTCGCCAGCATCGCCGGTCCGGCCGCGAGGCCGAGCGCCAGCGCAATCGGGCCGATGGCGGCGATCGAAGGGGCTTGTCCGGTCTGGCTGAAGCGTATGGCGACCGCCGCCGCCAGAACGGCGACGAAGGGGCCGCCGGCGAAAGCGAATTCCGGCTCGTCGGCGACAAGTTTCGCGAGAAGGTCGCGCCGCGCGGCCAGCGTCATTCCCACGAGATAGAAGATGAAATGAATCAACGCCGGCTTGTCCAGGACGACGCCAAGAACATGCGCCGCTATTGCGACGGCGCCGAGAGCGACAGGCGAGGCGCGCAGGGCGCGGGCGACAAACGCGTAGATCGCCGGCAGCAGCGCGAGGCCCCAGACGGGCGCGGCGCGCGCCAGGCCGGATTGCGCGTCCAGCCCGGCCAGAGGTGCCAGCGCGGCGGCCACGAAAGCGCCGGCCAGACCGCACAGCGCGACGGGCAGGCCTGCGCGAACGACAGCGGCCAGGCGCGGCGCGGCGACAGGCGTGCAAGCGAGCCAGCCGGCGACGGCGAAAAAAGAGGGGACGGTGGCGACATCCGCCAGCATTCGCAGCGCCTTGGCGGCGTGGCTGGTCTCGTCGAGGACAAGGGCGGCGATCGACGGCGCCGCAAGCACAAGCAGAAGGCCGCGCGCGACGATTGCGACGCCATCATCCCGGCTCGTACCGCCGACAGGACCGACCTGCTTCATGCCTGCTCCAAACCGGCGCGATTCCGTGCCGAAACAGGTTCCGGGCAGGGATTATGCGTATTGGAGCAAGGCATGAGCCAATTGGTGCCGCGATTGCCGCCCGCCCATCGATCAGCTAAACAGAACCGCGCCGCTTCGGCAGACGCACCCGTAGCTCAGCTGGATAGAGCGCTGCCCTCCGAAGGCAAACGCAAGCTCTTTCTGCTGAACATCAGTGCAAGGAAAAT
>DAIRCS010000175.1:0-7594 GCA_036796555.1 Rhodoblastus sp.
AGCTCGACGTGTCCGGCATGACCTGCGGCGGCTGCGCCCGCTCGGTCGAGAAGATCATCCAGAAGCAGGATGCGGCCTCCAAGGTCTCGGTCGATCTCGCCACCGGCCGCGTCGAGGCCGAAACCTCGGCCGATCCGGCCGCCATCGCCGCCGCGCTGACGGCCGCGGGCTTCCCCGCCAGGCAGGCGGCCGCCTAGCTTCCGGACGCGCGCGCCCTATTCTCTCCCGCGCCAATGCAATCGGGAGAGAATCATGGTCGACAAGATCAAGCCGCTGCTGACCGTCGCCGCCACCGCCACGGGCGGGCGCAACGGGCATACGGCCGCCGCCGACGGATCGGTCAAGGCGGACCTGTCCGTCGCCAAGGAAATGGGCGGCCCCGGCAAGCCCGGCACGACGACGCCCGAACACCTGTTCGCGGCGGGCTATGCGGCGTGCTTCGGCGGCGCGCTGGATTTCGTCGGCAAGTCCCACAAGAAGGACGCGAGCAAGGCCAGGATCACCTGCAACGTCTCGATCGGCCCGCGCGAGCTCGGCGGCTTCGGGCTGGCGGTGAAGATGCACGTGGAAGACAAGAGCATCCCGCAGGCCGAACTCGAGGCGCTGGTGAAGGAAGCGCACGAAAAGATCTGCCCCTATTCCCACGCCACGCGGGGAAATGTGGATGTGCAGCTCGAGGTCGTGGGCGGCTGAGGCCCGGCCCAGATCGCTGGAGGCGCGATGAAGTCAGGCGAATTCGACGAAAAATTTGATTCCGGGGACGATATCTCCAGCAGCGTCGACCGGTCGAAAGCGCGTCGGCCGAATGCCTCCAAAGCGCAGATCGGAGATAACGCCGGCGGCAAGCAAGTCGCCGGCGATCCTCGAACAAGCGTCGCAATGGGCGAGACTCCTGCCGATATGGCAGCTCTCGCGCGAGACGTGCTCGATCAGCCCTACAAACCTTAAAGGGCGGCAAGATCGCCGCCCCTGCCGCGTGGCGGGAGCGCGTCGCCCCATTCCATTCACCCTGCCCCGCTTTTGAGGGTGCGCCGCCCGGCGGCGCTTGATAAAGAAAGCGCCAAATTCGGCGGGAATGTCCTTCCCGCCCTTCTCTCGTGACAGCGATCAGATCGCCCGCGCGGTGCGCCGTCGATCCGATCGGGGGATTTGGCGCCGTGGCGACGAAGAATGGACGGAAAGACGCGAAAGCAGGCGGGCAGACGCTGCTCGCCCATCTCGTCGCGTCCGGCTACAAGCGCGCCGAGCCGCCGATCCTGCAGCCGGCCGCGGTCTTCCTGGACCAGCTCGGCGAGGACATGCGCGGCCGTCTCTACCTGACGACCGACGCCGCGGGCGCGGAACTCTGCCTGCGGCCCGAATTCACCCTGCCCGTCTCGGTCGCCTATCTCGCCTCGAGCGCCGCCGGCAAGGCCACCGCCTTCTCCTATCTCGGCCCGGTCTTCCGCTTCCGGCCGGACGGCGGCGGCGAATTCCTGCAGGCGGGCCTCGAAAGCTTCGGCCGCAAGGACAAGGAAGCCGCCGACGCGGAGATGCTGGCCCTGTCGCTCGAGGCCGCCGCCAAGGCCGGCCGCGGCGATCTCGCCGTCACGATCGGCGACGCCGGCCTGTTCGCGCAATTCCTCGATTCGCTGAAGCTGCCGGCGAGCTGGCTGCGGCTCATCCGGCGCGGACTGGCGCATGGCGCCTCGCTCGACAGGATTTTCGCGGCCTCGCCGACCAACGGCTCCGACGATCATTCCGGCGTGCTCGCCGCGCTCGAAGGCGCCGACAAGCAGGGCGCCCGCGCGCTGGTCGAAGACCTGCTCTCGATCGCCGGCATTTCCTCGGTCGGCGGGCGCAGCCCGGGCGAAATCGCGGAACGCTTTCTCGAACAGGCGAGTTTGCGCTCGGGCCCCGGCGTGCCGCAGGACAAGCGCGACCTGATCGCGAAATTCCTCGCCGTCTCGGGCGATCCGGATGCGGCCTCGGCGGCGCTGCGCGCGATCGCGGACGAGGCGAAGCTCGATCTGTCGGCCGCGCTCGATTCGTTCGACCAGCGCCTGAATTTCATGGTGGCGCGCGGGCTCGATCCGGCGGCCATGAGCTTCTCGGCGCGCTTCGTGCGCCGGCTCGACTATTACACCGGCTTCATCTTCGAGGCGCATGCGCCGGGCGCCGCGGCCGACAAGCCCGTCATCGGCGGCGGGCGCTACGACCGCCTGCTCGGCACGCTCGGCGCGAAGAAGGACATTCCCGCCGTCGGCGCGGCCATCTGGGTCGAACGGCTGTTCCCGGAGGCCCAGACGTGAGCGACAGCAAACTCATCGTCGCCGTGCCGTCCAAGGGCCGGCTGCAGGAAAACGCCAACGCCTTTTTCGCGCGCGCCGGGCTCGATGTCGTGCAGGGGCGCGGCGCCCGCGACTATCGCGGCGTGCTGAAGGGCGTCGACAATGTCGAGATCGCCTTTCTGTCTGCGTCCGACATCACCGCGCATCTCGCGCAAGGCTCCGTCCACATGGGCGTGACGGGCGAGGATCTCGTGCGCGAGACGATCCCCGACGCCGCGGCAAAAGTGGAATTGCTGACGCCGCTTGGCTTCGGCCACGCCAATGTCGTGGTCGCCACGCCACAGGCCTGGATCGACGTGCGCTCGATGGCCGATCTCGCCGACGTCGCCGCCGCCTTTCGCGCCCGGCGCGGGCAGCGCATGCGGGTGGCGACCAAGTATGTGAACCTGACGCGCCGCTATTTCGCCGACAACGGCGTCGCGGACTACCGCATCGTCGAAAGCCTCGGCGCCACCGAAGGCGCGCCGGCGGCGGGACAGGCGGAACTGATCGTCGACATCACCACGACCGGCGCGACGCTGAAGGCGAATGCGCTGAAAGTGCTCGACGACGGCGTGATGCTGCGCTCGGAGGCCAATCTCGTGGCCTCGATGAGCGCGGCTTGGGACGAGACGGCGCGCGAGGCCGCGCGCCTCATCCTCGCCCGCATCGCGGCGGAAGAGGAAGCGCGCACGACGCGCGAGGTGCGCGCCTTCGTGCCCGACCTCGGCGACGGCAAGGTGAAGAAGGCCGCCGCCAAATACGGCGCGCGCCTGCGCGGGCGCGGGCAGGAAGGCCTCGTGATGATGGCCTGCCCCAGGGCGGACGCCCCGGACCTTGCGGAATGGCTGATCAAGCACGGCGCGGAAACGGTGACGGTCGGCCAGGTCGACTACGTCTTCACCGCGAAGAACCCGCTGTGGGAGAAGCTAGCGAAGCGGCTGGGCTAGAGGACCGCATGGACCGCGAGCCTTCAGGCTCGCTTCAGCCGCAAGAATATTGGGGCGCGAGCGGCATGACCCGAAGCGCAAAGCATATTGCCGGGATAGTCATCGCACTCGCTCTGCTCGCCGTGTGGCTGCTTGGATGCAACGCGCTGGCGCAGAAGATTTATCCTACAAGGACGACTGACTGGGCAGACCGGCGATTCAGCTATGGGTTACTCGTGAAATTTTTCTATCCAGCTCCCTTTCTGCTCATTGCCGCCTCCATGTCATCGAAGTAGGCAGGGCGAGCCTGAAGGCTCGCGGTCCGGCTTGCTCCGCCTCCGGTTCCGTGTAGGCTCCGCGCAAATCCAGCGCGAGCGCCTGCATGATCGTCCTTATCCTCGGCCTGCTGATCTTTCTCGGCGTGCATCTCGTGCCGACCGCGCCGCCGGCGCGCGACGGGCTTGTCGCGCGGCTCGGCGAGAACCAATACAAGATCGCCTTCTCCATCGCCTCCTTCATCGGCTTCGCGCTGATCGTCTGGGGTTTCGGACTCGCGCGATATTCCAGCGTCAATATTCAGCTCTGGACGCCGCCGATCTGGACGAAGCACATCGCCTTCCTGCTGATGTGGTTCTCCTTCGTGCTGCTGGTCGCCGCCTATGTCCCCTCGCACATCCGGGACAAGGCGAAGCATCCGATGCTGGCTGCGGTGAAAATCTGGGCGCTGGCGCATCTTCTCGCCAATGGCGATCTCGCCGGGATCGTGGTGTTCCTCTCGTTCCTCGCCTGGGCGGTCTACGACCGGATTTCGGTGAAGAAACGCGGCGCGCTCGGGCCGCTCGGCGCGAAGCACGGCGGGGTCGCGCAGGACGTCGTCGTGGTCGTGGTCGGGACGGCCGCCTATCTCGCCATGCTGTTTTTCGGCCATCCGTGGCTGATCGGCATCCGGCTGATCGGCTGAGGCCCCCTCGTTTTCCCGCCGCATTTTGATGTAAGACGGGCCGGCAGGGCATTTGCTCGAGGGGAAGCAATGAAGAAACTCGCAATTCTGGCTTCGGTCGTCGCAGCGGCGGCGCTCGTCGCGCAGCCGGCGCTGGCGCAGAAAAAGCACAAGGGACAGCAGCAACAGCAGGGAGAAGGCGAGAAGAAGGACGACAAGAACGCCTATGAATCGCCCTTCCCGACCAAGGCGAACTGGCAGTTGACGAGCATCAACGGCAAGACGCCGCCGGCGGATGCCTCGCTGCTGATCGACGAAAACCTGCGCGGCACGGGATCGTCGGGCTGCAACACGTGGTCGGCCACGCTATATCCGATCAAGGGCCACCGCCTCGCCATGGGCCCCGTCGCGATGACGAAAAAGACCTGCTCGAACGAGATCAACGGCTTCGAGCGCGCCTATCTCACCGTGCTGCGCTCGGGCCCGGTATGGGACCTCAAGGGCTCCACCCTGACGGTGAAGAGCCAATACGGCGAACTCGTCTACAACAGGGGCTTGTGAGTCCCGCTACGGAAGACCGCCGCCGCCGGCGGCGCCGTAGATCTGTCCCGTCGAGAAGCTTGCGGCGGGATCGGCGAGCAGGACGTAGATCGCGGCGAGTTCCGCCGGTTGACCGGGGCGCTTGAGCGGCGTGTGCGCGCCGAATTGCTCCAGCTTGGACATGGAGGCGCCGCCGCAGACCTGCAGCGGCGTCCAGACGGGGCCGGGCGCGACGCCATTGACGCGAATGCCGCGCGCCGCCAGTTGCCTGGCGAGCGAGCGCACGAAATTGGTGGTCGCCGCCTTGGTCTGCGCATAATCGTATAATTCGGGCGACGGGTCCTCGGCCTGGACCGACGTGGTCGCGATGATCGTCGCGCCTTCCGGCATCAGCGGCACAGCCTCCTGCAGCAGCCAGAACGGCGCATAGATGTTCGTTTTCATCGTGGCGTCGAAATCCTGCGATTTCAGATCGAGAAAGGATTCGTGCGACTGCTGGCGGGCCGCATTGGTGACGAGAATGTCGAGGCCGCCGAGCGCATCGCGCGCGTCGTGAGCCAGCTTGCGGCAGAAGGCCTCGTCGCGCAGATCGCCCGGCAGCGCGACGCCCTTGCGTCCCGCTTCGTCGATCAGCGCGATCACGTCGCGCGCGTCTTCTTCCTCGCTCGGGAAATAATTGATCGCCACGTCCGCGCCCTCCCGCGCAAAAGCGATGGCGGCGGCGCGCCCCATGCCTGAATCGCCGCCCGTGACCAGCGCCTTGCGGCCGACGAGCCTGCCCGACCCCTTGTAGGTGTCCTCGCCGTGATCCGGCGGCGGATTCATCTTCCCGGCGAGACCCGGCCATTCCTGCCTCTGCCGCTCGAAGGGCGGCGCAGGATGTTTGGAGGCGGGATGCTCGAGCGGCGCGGCCCCGCCTTCGGTGAAGCTGATGTCGTCCATTTGCGGCTCCAGGTCGAAATCACGGGGCTGAACGTCCTGCCGGGGCCTTCGTTCCCGGAACGCCCGGCCCGCGGCCGCGTTGGCGCTGAGGGCGCCGATCGGACAGCGTGCTCGGGAGAAGCCTCGTCCATGGACGCGTTCGCATCCTCCGCCTGCGCCTCGTCAGCCGGTCTGGCGCGCGCGGCCGGCCTTTCCTTCTCGGACGACGCGCGGCCGGGCGTCACGCGCCGCCGCGTGGGCAAGGGGTTCGCCTATTACGACGCCAGGGGCGCGCTGATCCGCGACAAGGCGACGATCGCGCGGATCAAGGCGATCGCCATTCCCCCGGCATGGGAAGATGTCTGGATCGCGCCGAGTTCGCGCGGCCATATCCAGGCGACGGGCCGCGACGCGCGCGGCCGCAAGCAATATCGCTATCACGAAGACTGGACCGCGCATCGCGAGACGACGAAATTCGCGCTGCTGCCGGAATTCGCCGCCGCCCTGCCGAAGCTGCGCGAAGCGGTCGAGGCGCATCTGCGGCTGCGCAAGGTCTCGCGCGAGCGCGTGCTCGCTGTCGTCGTCACGCTGTTGCAGCAGACGCTGATCCGGATCGGCAACGCGTCCTATGCGCGCGACAACGATTCCTACGGACTCACTACACTGACGCAGGAGCATGTCGAAATCGACGGCGGCTGGCTGCGCTTTTCGTTTCGCGGCAAGAGCGGCAAGGAATGGCGCGTCGCGGTCGCCGACCGCAGGATCGCCAATGTCATGCTGAAGTGCCAGGAATTGCCGGGCCAGGCGCTGTTTCGCTACATCGGCGAAAACGGCGAGGCGCGCGACGTCGCGTCCGGCGACGTCAACGAATACCTGCGCGAACTGACCGGCTTCGACTTCACCGCCAAGACCTTTCGCACCTGGGCCGGCACGGTGCTCGCGGCGCGCGCGCTGGCCATGCAGCCGACCGCGGAAACGAAGACGGGCCGAAAACGCGCCACCGTCGCCGCCGTGCGCGAGGTCGCCGCGCGGCTCGGAAATACCGCGGCGGTCTGCCGCGCGAGCTACATCCATCCCGCGATCTTCGAGGCCTATGAGACGGGCGCGCTGCACGCCGCGTTCAAGCGCGCGCCGGAGGAGGTCGCGGACTGGATCGAGGACGAGAAGCGGGTGCTGGGACTGTTGAGGAAAGCAGGGAAAGAGACGTAAAGTTCATCCCCCGCTTGCGGGGAGGGCGTCGCTTCAGCGACGGGTGGGGTCCGCCGGGCATTGGCCGCAATCGTGACAACGCCCGGCCTGCCCCACCCGCATTACTTCGCAATGCGACCTCCCCGCGAGCGGGGAGGCAGGGCGTCCAATCATCCGTGCCGCGCGAGCACGTCCTTCACGGCGCTCACCATCTCGTGCTCGGCCACGGAGAACTGCGCCGGGCGCGCGCTCTTCCATTCCTCGTTGGACTGGATGGCGGCGGCGGCGCGGGCGCCTTCGACCAGATCCTTGATCTGCACTTCGCCCCTGGCGTGCTCGTCCGAGCCCTGAATGATGACGCAGGGCGCATTGCGGCGGTCGGCGTATTTCATCTGCGCCTTCATGCCGGCGGAGCCGAGATAGAGTTCGGCGCGAATGTTCTCCGCGCGCAATTTCGCGACCATCGCCTGATAGTGCGCGACGCGATCCTTATCCATCACCAGCACGACGACGGGGCCGCGCTGGTCGCCGGCCGAGACGATGGGGCTGTCGATCAGCTTCAGCGCGGCGAACAGGCGCGAGACGCCGATGGAGAAGCCGGTAGCGGGCACGGGCTCGCTGCGAAAGCGGCCGACGAGGCCGTCGTAGCGTCCGCCGCCGCCGACCGAGCCGAAGCGCACGGGATTGCCCTTATCGTCGGTGACGCCGAAGGTCAGCTCCGCCTCGAAGACGGGGCCTGTGTAATATTCGAGGCCGCGCACGACGGA